>DAOUCN010000333.1:0-20708 GCA_034431995.1 Chloroflexota bacterium
GAACACCAACGGTCGCGACGACCGACTGATCGTGCTGTGGAACAATAGGGATGACCCGTCGGTCACGTATCGTCTGTCGTGCTACGATGGTCGGTGGCGAGTGACGTCCGAAGGGGGGAAGGTGCCTCGCTTCAAGGCCATTGCTTTGGACACCCCGCACAGCAAACTGACCTTTGACTATGTTGGCTTGGCTTCGCTGATGCTGGCCGACTCCTGAGTGGCAGAACGCGCCAGTATGAGCATGCGTCCGCGTGTAGGGGTGCGGTCTGCTGGTCTGTCGGCCAGGACAGGCTTCCGCACGCCGGTGGGCGGAAGAGACCGCCGACCTACACTCTTCTGGTGCGCCGTCGTGCGCTGCGGGCATGATGACTGACAAGTTGAGAGCAAGGGGGCTGTGCGGTTCCGGCAGCCGCACAGCCCCATTCGCTACGCTTCCCCACTGGCTCACCAGGGAAAACCAGCAGGGGGCATCAGCACTCGCTATGGCCGCAGGTCAGGCATTTCTGGCAGCCTTCGATGTTGACGAACGTCGCCTGGCCGCAGGCCGGACAGAGGTCACCAACCAGGCTCTGCCCCGGCGTCGAGATGGGCAGAGGTGGCTGCTCGGCCACCTTGTCGTCTCCCTTCTCGATGCCCAGGTACTGGGCAAGAACCTGGGCCAGGCCATCGGGCAAGGAACGGACACGCTGCTTGCCATACCCCCAATGACGCGCCCCGCCGATGCCAGCGAGTTGCTCCACCACGTCAGCCAGACGGTCCCGCTCGCACCGGGAAGCCGGCAGCCGCAGGCACAGGGAGATGAGCCTGCCCAGGGTCTCGGCCAGAGACGCGGTGTCGCTGCCCGCCTTGCCGACGGTCACGAAGACCTCAAAGGGATCCCCTGCCTCGTCTTCGTTGATGGTGACGTAGGCGGTGCCCAGGGGCGTGACCTTGCGGTAGGTCACGCCTCGGAGGTGGGAGGGACGGGGCTTGCGCGCTGGAACCGGATTCCCCCTGCTGCCCGGCTCTGGATCAGTGTTCGTGGCATCGCTCCGCGTGCCGATGTGCAGCACTTGGTCCCCCTTGCATCCATCGCGGAACACGGTGATGCCCAGGCACCCCAGGTCGTAGGCCAGCATATAGGCCGCCGCCACATCGTCATGCGTTGCCTCGTGGCGGAGATTGATGGTCTTGCTGACCCCATTGTCCGTATGGCGCTGGAAGGCCGCCTGCATGCGCACATGCCAGGCGGGGGCTATGTCGTGGGCCGTGACGAACACCCGTTGCAGGTCTTCGGGAACCGTGGCCAGCCCGCGCACTGTGCCGCGGTTCTTTACCTCAGCCATCAGATCCTCGCTCCACAGGCCCCGCTCGCGGATGACCCGCTCAAAGATGGGGTTGACGAAGGTGAGGTGGCGATCCTCCACGATGTGGCTGTAGGCCAGGGCAAAGGCAGGCTCGATGCCGGATGATGCATTGGCGATGATGCTGATCGTCCCTGTGGGGGCGACGGTGGTGACGGTGGCGTTGCGCAGCGGTTTGCCCGTGCGGTAGATGGAGCGGGGCCAGTTGGGGAAAGGGCCACGCGACGCGGCCAGTCGCTCGTCCTCGTCGTGGCCGACAGTGCTAATCAGACCCATGACGCGATCAGCTAGTTGGATGGCCTCGTCGCTATCATAGGGGATGCCCAGGGCGAAGAGGAGGTCGGCCCACCCCATGATGCCCAAGCCAATGCGCCGGTTACCCTTGACGGCCTCGTCAATTTCTGGCAGTGGATAGGGGTTGATCTCGATCACGTCGTCGAGGAAGCGGACGGCCTTGCGCACCGTCTGGTCAAGGGCGACCCAGTCCAGGGGCCAATCGCCATTGACAGCATGGCTCTTGGGGGCTGGCAGGATGAACTTGGCGATGTTCAACGATCCCAGGTTGCAGGCTTCGTTCGGCAATAACGGCTGTTCGCCGCAAGGGTTTGTAGCCTCAATCTGGCCCAGTTCTGGGGTAGGATTGGCGGGGCTGGCGTTGATGCGATCAATGAAGATGAGGCCGGGGTCGCCGCTGCGCCAGGCCGCCTGCACAATGCGCTGGAACACCTCCTTGGCGCGCAGGCGACCCGTCACCTGTCCCGTGTGAGGGGCCACGAGGTCGTACTCCTGATCGTCCTTGACTGCCTGCATGAAGCGATCAGTGGCCGCCACAGAGATGTTGAAGTTGGCCATGCCGCCATCCAGTTTGCAGTCAATGAACTCGAGGATGTCGGGATGATCCACCCGCAGGATGCCCATGTTGGCGCCCCGACGGTTGCCCCCCTGTTTGACCGCTTCCGTTGCCTGGTTAAAGACACGGAGGAAAGAGACGGGGCCGGAGGCGCGTCCACCGGACGAGCGGACGAGGCTATCGCGAGGTCGCAGGCGAGAGAAGGCAAAGCCCGTGCCACCGCCGCTCTGATGGATGATGGCGGCGCGCTTGATGGCCTCGAAGATCTCCACCATGGAATCGCCCACGGGGAGGACATAGCAGGCGGAATACTGTAGGCCGGTGCCACGTCCGGCGTTCATGAGGGTGGGGGAGTTGGGGAGGAAGATGCCGTGCACCATGAGGTCATAGAAGTGGCGCGCCCAGGTCTCCGTGTCGGCCAGAGTGCCTCCCCAGCGGGCTTCACCCTGGGCAACCGTCCAGGCCACGCGCCAGCACATCTCCTCTGGCGTCTCGCGTGTACCGTTCGGGGCCGTGGCCAGATAACGCTCTCGCAAGATCCTCAGGGCAGAGTCTGTCCAGACGCCGGAGGGCAGATTTTTCGGCATCGGAGCCAATCCAGTGGTCGGCGAAGATTCTGTCTTCATGGGCGCATCCTTCCTAGACTCGGGTTATCTCCGCTTCACCAACCCAGTGCACCCAGGTCAGTTGACGACGTGCAACATGGTAGAGCCGCTCGTCAGCGGTCTAGAACTCGGCAGATTCCGCCCCGGCTATAGCCACATGGTGTGCGTCGTAGGCGGCAGGCATGTGAATGCCGGCACATGGGACTTCGGCCACCGTGTCGGCGTGACCGGCGAGATCATGAGACACTCAAAGGTGCTGAGTGTGTCCACCCGCAGGGTGAGTTGCCGCTGCGGCGGGCCGGCTGGCGGCTGGCTGCACGAGGCAGCCAGGATCAGCGTGCGGGAGCGTCTTCCCACACCGGCAGCTTGAGTTGTGCTTTCTCTTCTTCCTGGCGGCGTTTCCATTCCCTGAACTCCTCCATATCGGACATGAGGGAATCCACGTCCTGGAAGCGACGATAGAGAGAGGCGTATCGTACATAGGCGATGTCGTCCAGCAGCTTGAGGTGCGCCATCACCATGTCGCCGATGCGGCGGGCCTCGATTTCTGGCAGACCCATGCCGCGCAGGTCATGCTCGATGCGACTGACCAGCTCCTCCATCCGTTCAACGGAGATGGGCCGCTTGTGGCAAGCGCGGCGGATGCCCTCGAAGAGCTTGCGGCGGTCGAATTCCTCCCGCCGGCCGTCGCGTTTGATGACCAGGAGCGTGCGCGTCTCCAGTCGCTCGAAGGTAGTATAGCGCCGATGGCAGCCCAGACACTCGCGTCGACGCCGGATACTGTCGGGCAGCTCCCGCGAATTGATAACCCTGGACTCGCTCGTGCTGCAGTAGGGGCATCTCATGTCGGTTGCTGGATGAAAGGAACGCCTGTTCTAGGTCGTGACCGATACAGAGCGATGCACTGCGAAACTCAAGGGAGACTATGACTGGGCGGAGCGGTGAGAGAGCAGAAGACCAGCGGCGCCGTGCCCAAAGCGAGGGCGGAAGGCAGGAGAAAAAGGCAGACGGGGCGACAAGGCATGTCCTCGTTTTCCCGTCTGCTCCTGCGTTTCTGTCCTCCTCTGTCGGCCGCCGCTAGGTCAGGTCATATGTTGTATCAACTCTACACTAGATACAAGATATGAGGCAAGCGCGGTGAAGTATAGCATAGCGCTCGCCGCCATGTCAAGGCGATCGCTACCGACGAACCTTAAAAACGATGGTGCTCGCTATTTCCGATGGCGCAAGAAGGTCGGGATATCCAGGTCGTCGCCGGTGTAGACGGGGGCAGGGAAGGGGCGGACCTTCCGCTCGACAGCCTCGGCCCGGCCGTCGAAGCCCGTTGCGATGACGGTGATGCGCACCTCGCCCTGAAGGCGGGGGTCAATGACAGCGCCGAAGATGATGTTCGCCTCGGGATCGGCGGCCCGCGAGATTACCTGGGCTGCCTCATTGACCTCGGCCAGGGTCAAGTCAGGACTGCCGGTGATGCTGAAGAGGATTCCCTTGGCGCCCTCAATGGAGGTGATGTCCAGCAAGGGGCTTGAGACGGCCTGCTGCGCGGCCTGCACTGCCCTCTGCTCACCAGTGCCCTTGCCAATGGCCATGAGGGCCGACCCCCCGCCAGCCATGATGGTCTTTACGTCCATGAAGTCCAGATTGATCAGGCCGGGCACGGTGATGAGTTCTGAGATGCCCTGGATGCCCTGGCGCAACACGTCATCGGCGATCTTGAAGGCCTCGAGCATGGAGGTCTTCTTGTCCAGTTGTAGGAGCGAATCATTGGGAATGACGATCAGGGTGTCTACCTTCTCGCGCAGGTTGGCGATGCCTTCCTCGGCCGTCTGCTTGCGGCGCGCGCCCTCGAAGCCAAACGGCCTGGTCACCACGCCGACCGTGAGGGCCTCGAGCTGCTTGGCGATCTGCGCCACAACAGGCGCGGCGCCGGTGCCGGTGCCGCCGCCCATGCCGGCGGTGATGAACACCATGTCAGCGCCGTGCAGGACTTCCGTGATGCGGTCTGCCGATTCTTCTGCCGCTTTCATGCCGATGGTAGGATTCCCGCCTGCGCCCAGGCCCTTGGTCAGCTTGTCGCCGATGCGCAGCTTGGTGGGCGCATTGGACATGAGGAGAGCCTGGGCATCGGTATTAACGGCGATGAACTCAACCCCATGAATGTCCGCCTCAATCATGCGGTTAACGGCGTTCGATCCGCCGCCGCCGATGCCGATCACCTTGATCTGTGCGAAGTTCTCCGTAGCCGTTGGCTCGAACATGGTTGTTCCTCCCTTTCTCCAGCTTCGCAGTGTGGTTGGCTCAAGACCCGTAGACGTGCCTGAACCAGTCAACGACCTTGCGTGGGACCCGGCCCAGCTTGTCTAGGATGGGGCCAGGGCCGGTCGGCGGTGGGCCTTCGTCTTGCTGGCGGGTGGCCCATTGGAGCAGGCCCACGCTGGTGGCATAGGCCGGGCTC
Organism: Chloroflexota bacterium; assembly: GCA_034431995.1. GTDB lineage: Bacteria > Chloroflexota > DTOL01 > DTOL01 > DAOUCN01 > DAOUCN01. The sequence continues at coordinate 5,254 of DAOUCN010000333.1, forward strand.
GCCAGGCTGTCTGTCAGCCCGCCAAAGCCTTGAGGGATGCCCACGCGCACCGGCAGCCCCAGCACCTCCCGCCCCAGCTCGGCGATGCCGGGCAACTCAGCCGTGCCGCCAGTAAGGACCACGCCACCAGGCAATAGTCCGTCGTGCCCGGAACGCTTCACTTCGTTGAGAATCAGGGCGAAAAGCTCGGCGATGCGGTCCTCGGTGATCTCACAGAGCCGCAAGCGAGACACTGTCCGATTCTCTCGTGGTGCTCCTGGCACATCGAGGAGCTCTGCGCGATCCACAGTACTGGCCAGAGCATGGGCGTAGCGCACCTTCAGGTCTTCGGCGGTCTGGAACGGCAGGCGCAAGCCGACGGTGACGTCGTTGGTGACTTGCGTCCCGCCGACCTGAAGCACGGTTGTGTGCCACGGCGCCCCCTCAATGAAGACACAGATGCCCGTAGTCCCTGCCCCGATGTCGGCAACGATCAGACCGAGGTCTTTGTCGTCCTGGGTGACGACGGCCTCGGCTGATGCCAGGGGCGCGGCCACGAAATCGCGCACCTCAATGCCTGCCTTGGCCAGGCTGCGCTCCAGGTTCTGGCGGGCGGTCTTGAGGATGGTCACGATGTGAGCATCCACCTCCAGACGAAAGCCAAACATGCCCACCGGATCGGGCACGCCTTCCTGACCGTCCACGATGAAGTGGCGGGGGATGACGTGCAGGATCTCTCGATTGTCTGGGATGGCAATGGCCCGGGCGGCCTCGATCACCCGGTCTACATCACTGGCGGTGATCTCGTGATCGGGCCGAGCGACAGCAACGACGCCTCTGCTGTTGACAGAAGTGATGTGGCTGCCATTGATGCTGACGGTAGCGCTCTGAATCTCGCAGCCAGATACGCGCTCGGCCCGTTCCAGGGCGTTGGCCACGCAGGTGCCGACCTCGTCAACATTGGAGACCATGCCGCGCTTCATGCCGTGGTCGGGGCCGATGCCCACACCGATAACGCGAAGCTGCTTACTCTCGGTGACCTCGCCCACGAGTGCACACACCTTGTGCGTCCCTGCATCAACACTTACATGGATTTCGCCGTCCACGTGTCCCCTCCGCAACTGCCCCTGTGGAGTATGACGTTCTAGGACGCTGCCGCTGCCCGACAGCGGCAGACATGCAGCGCCACGATGCCCGTCTCTGCCCTCGTGTCGCCCCCAGCGAGATCGCCGCTCTTGCGGCGCGCCCCTCACACGGGTGCGGCGTCATACTCCTCACTGATCAGTGCATAACAAAATGCCGTCGAATGGCGGCCAAGTTATTGAAGAGCCGGGTGCCAAACACGACAATAGCCGCGATGGAAAGGTCAACCCCCAGCCGGTCACCGATGAAGGTGAGAAAGGCAGCTAGGAGCATGTTGACGAAGAAGCCGGAAATGAAGATGCGGCTCTGGAATTGGCCGTCGAGATCGGCCCGCCATGCACCCACAACGGAATCAAAGGCTGCGAGCATGGCCAGGGCGGTATAGCGTGCCCATTCCAGTGGCACCTGCACCGACAGAAGGATGCCCAGGATGACGCCAGCCACCAGCCCAACCAACGGTAGTGCTCTCATCGCGGCTCTACCTGTACGTTATGGCGTCGGGCACTCTCACGTCCACGTAGTTGACAGCCCGGATACGCGCCAACAGACGATGCAAGGCGTCTATCTGCTTGTTCAGGTCACCGCGGGTGCTGAACACGGCCCGCCAGCCGGCATTGCCGACCACGGTGATCTCCCCCTCCCGTTGGTACTCGAAGCCTTGGATCTCTTTCGGCATGATGATCATGAGTTGTTGGGCGGTCTTGATGGCCGCCTGGTCAACCTTGTCGCCGCGACGGTAGGTCTTGCCCGTCAGGTCTTTGATGGTCAGCGGGTGCTCTGTCGTCACGCTCTGCGGATCGAGGACGATGCCATTGTGGTCTATCCAGTAGATGAGATTTCCCACAACCCAGGCAACGCTCGGCCTAGTGTCACGCACAGTGATGTAGAGCCTATCGGGGATCAAGATACGAACCTGGACGCTCTCTACGCCAGGCAGCCCTTTGACGGCAGCGGCCACATCTGCCCGCCGCAGGAGGAAGGCATTCTGGTTGCGGGCGAAGGCGACGGCATCTATCACATCTTGGGTGGCGACACCCTCGTTTCCCTGCACCTCAACGTTCGCTATAGCATACTGCGGCGACAGACAGAGGGTGGCCAGGATGGCAGCCAGGACCGCGATCGCCACCATGGCCAGGGTACACTGCACGCCCAATGCTGGTAGGGCCAAGTCTTTGAACGAGATCTTGAGCTGAGACGTGGTCCGTCGGCGGTTAGCCGCGCGAGACCGTTGCCCCAAATGGGTCTGGGACCGACGCCGAACCGGGCGACGGCTACTGGTCTTCATGGGTCACATCCATGTCGTCTTGGTTCTGCTCTTGTCACCATGGCGTTCCAGGGCCAAAGCGATGAGGCGATCGAGAAGCTCCGGGTACGAGATGCCTGTGGCGTTGAACATACGGGCATACATAGAGACGTTGGTGAAGCCCGGTATGGTATTGATCTCATTCAAATAGATGGAAGACAGGTCGCGGGTGGCCAGGAAGTCGACACGAGCCATGCCGGCGCAGTCCACTGCCAGGAAGGCGCGCCGCGCCATGTCCCGGATGGCATTGCACACCTGGCTGGGAATGTCGGCAGGCACAATGAGTTCTGTGTTCTCGTCAGCGTACTTGGCCACATAGTCGTAGAACTCGCGCTTGGGGATGACCTCGCCGCAGACCGACGTGATGGGGTCGTCGTTGCCCAGGACGCTACATTCGATCTCCCGCGCTTCTGGGACAGCCCGCTCCACCAGCAGTTTGCGATCGTAGGCAGCGGCGTTGTCGAGAGCCTGGCGCAAGCCTTCTCTATTCTTGGCTTTGCTGATGCCCACGCTGGAGCCCAGGTTCACCGGCTTGACGAAGCAGGGGTAGCCAATGGCCTGCTCCGCCCGATGAACGACGGCGTCGGGATCCCGCTCCCAATCCCGTCTCTTGATCACCAGGTATTCGACGACAGGCAACCCGTGCTGGCGAAAGACGGCTTTCTGAATGGCCTTGTCCATGCCGACGGCGGAGGCCATGACGCCAGCACCCACGTAGGGGATATTGGCCAGGTCCAGTAGTCCCTGGATTGTCCCGTCTTCCCCATAAGGGCCATGCAGGACAGGGAACACCACGTCGAGGGTGGGGATGGTCGTCCCTGGATACTGAACAAGGGACACCAGACCATTGTTGACGGTGGTCAGTGACATGTCTTCTGTCTGCGGTGGAGGCGCAGCCGTGCCTGCCCGCAGGGCAGCGTACTCCGCGGTGGCTGCCTCGCGTAGCAGCCTGAGCGGATCCCCGGCCACGAGCCATTTCCCGTCCCGGGTGATGCCGATGGGGATGACCTCGTACTTGTCTGGATCCAGCTCACGCATGACGGACGCGGCCGAGGCAAGCGACACGTCGTGCTCGCCCGAGCGCCCTCCAAAAACCACTCCCACTCTCAGTCTGTCACCCAACGCGCCTCTCTCCTTCTGGATTCCATGGCGGCAAGGTCGCCTCGTCTGGCGGCCACTCTCCCATCAGCTCGATCTCTAGCTCCAGGCCCTGCCCGAAGCGCTCTCGTACCACCAGGCGGGCAATGTCTATCAGAGCTTTGACATCTGCCGCGCGTGCCCCGCCCAGGTTGACAATGACGTTCGCATGTTGCGGCGAGATCTGCGCTTGGCCCAGGCGCAGCCCTTTCAGCCCCGCCTTCTCAACCAGATAGCCGGGCGGATAGTCGGCGGTGCGCTTGAAGATGCTTCCCGCACTTGGCTCTGGCGGCTGCCGCGCCCAGCGCCGACGGCTGAAGTCGGCGGCTTGCTGTTCCAGGAGTTCGCGCACTCCCCATGCCAACACCATGTCTGCCCATAAGACGACTGCACGCTCCCGTTGCTTCTGCCTGTCTGCCTTCAGAATGCTGGTGCGGTACCCGAACTGCAGGTCGTCTCGGCCCAAGGTCGCAATCTCGCTATCACGAGTAAGGACGGCGACCCGACAGACGATGTCCGACATGCGGCCGCCATAGGCGCCGGCATTGCCGACGACGGCGCCGCCGATGGAACCCGGCACATCAACGGCCCATTCCAGGCCCCCGAAGCCGCGGGCTGTGCAATAGCGGGCAAGGTCGGCCAAAGGCACTCCCGACTCGGCGCGGACGACAATGCCATCTGCCTGGCAATGGACTGCCACCTCCTGTGATCTGTTCTCGATCACCACGCCCCGTATGCCTGCGTCGGCGACCAGGATATTGGCTCCTTCACCCAGGACGGTGTAGGGCAGATCTGCCTGGCGAGCGACTCTGACCGCATGGGCAAGCTCCTCGGCAGTGTGGACCGTTACGAACACATCTGCTGGCCCGCCGATGTGCAGGGTCGTGTGCTCGCTCATCGGCTCGTTTGCTCGGGCCTCTGCGCCCAAGCGAGCGACAACAGCGCCGTGATCCACTGCCTAGCCCTCGCGCTCCAGCAGCTTCTCGCCCACCCCATTCACGGGGCCTGCACCCAAAGTCAAGACGACATCGCCGGGGCAGACGAGGCGCTGCAGCTCTGCTGCGGCCTCGGCCAGATCCCCCGCATAGCGGACGCCGGGATGATCCATGGCTGCCACCAGGTCTTGGCTGTGCACACCCAGGCTGTCGGTTTCCCGGGCCGGATAGATGTCACAAATGAGCACAACGTCAGCATCGCCAAAGCAAGCGGCAAACTGGGGCAGCAAGTTGCGCAGCCGGCTGAACGTATGAGGTTGGTGCACGGCCACAATGCGCCGCCCAGGGTAGCGCTCCCGTGCCGCCGCCAGGGTCGCCCTGATCTCTGTCGGGTGATGGGCGTAGTCGTCAATGACCGTTACCCCGTCTGCCTCGCCTTTGAGCTCGAAACGCCGACCAGCACCATGGAAATCGGACAGGGTGGCCCGCACAGACTGCATCTCGATCCCCACGAGCCTGGCCACGGCGATGGCCGCCAGGGCGTTCTGCACGTTGTGACGGCCTGGGATGATCGTGCGAAAGGAACCGACCGTCTCGCCCCGCCACGAGACCATGAAATCGTATCCCCCTTCCCCATTGTGGGCGAGGTCGCTGGCTCGCCAGTCAGCGTCGCCCTCGAGGCCATAGAGCAGCGAACTGCCCCGCACGCCAGCCAGGTCACGTAACCCGCCCAGAGAGGCCAAAGTGCGTGTCTCACCCAGTTCCCGAGCTCCTGCGTCATCGCCGCAGGCTACCAGCCAACCGCCCGGCTGGATGCGCTCCACAAAGCGGCGAAAGGCAAAGCGCAGGTTCTGCATGTTGCCATAGAAGTCCAGGTGATCAGCCTCGACGTTGGTGACGACGGCGATGGCCGGACGGAGCTGGAGAAAGCGTTCATCGTACTCGTCGGCCTCAGCCACCAGATGTGGGCCGCGCCCCAGTTTGCCGCTCAGGGCCAGGTCTCGCATCTCGCCCCCCACGACGATGGTGGGGTCGAGACCTGCGCGCTCCAGGATGAGGGCGATCATGGCCGTCGTCGTCGTCTTGCCATGGGTGCCGGCGACGGCGATGCCTTGCCGTTCGTCCATGAGACCGCCCAGGAGATCTGAACCTATGACAACTGGGATGCCCCTCTGACGGGCCGCCTGGATCTCCGGGTTGTCCTCCTTTGCCGCTGATGTGATGACGACCAGGTCCGCGGCACCCACATGCTCTGGGCTGTGACCTTCGTAGATGTGCGCTCCCAGGGCCGACAGAGAAGCGGTGACCGGCGAGAGGCGCAAATCTGACCCGCTGACAGCCTTGCCCATGGCCAACAGAATGCGGGCCAATGGGCTCATGCCTGCGCCGCCGATGCCGATTATGTGAACCTTCTGGGCCTGCAACAGGCGCGTCATTTGGCGATCCGCAGTACCAGGAATAGCAGGAGCAGCCCCATCAGCATCGGCTCGCGGAGCAGGTTGTATGGCAGGAAATGGATGATCTGCTGCGCTGCCTGTGCTGTGGGCGCCTGGATACCGAGCCCCGGCACATTGTACTTGGCATAGGTGTCCAGGAAATACCATAGATTGCCGGCCACCAGGTAGCCGTTAATGAGGCCAATCAGGACGCCCAACACATTCTCCTTCACGCGCCCCACGTTGCCGCTCAAGCCGAGGGTCTCTCCCTGGTAGCCGATCAGGGTGATGAATACGAACACGATGACGTAGAACCAGAAGCGGGTGGTACCTTCGGCCTGGATCACGACAGCCTGCGCCTGGCCGCGGGCGCCGATCTTGGCGATACGATTGATCCCGTCAATGATGCGAGTGCCCAGGAGGTTGAGCGCCTCCATAGCAATGACGATGGCAAGGGTGGCGCCAGCCTCCTTGCTGAAACCGCGCACGAGACCAATTAACCCCCAGATGCCCACGATGAGAGCGAACACGACTTGCAGGGGTACCATTGTCGGAACCCTCCCTCAGCCGTCAGTGCCTGGCCAAGGTCATCAGTTCCCTGGCGATGATGGTTGCTGCGTCCGGCTTGGCCAGGGCAGCGCTGGCCCGGCGCATGGCTGACAGCCTCACCGCATCGCCAAGGATGTCGCTAATTGTCTGTGCCAGCAGATCCGACGATAGGCGCCCATCCGCGATGCGCACGGCTACGCCGCTCTCTTCCAGGAAGGCCGCGTTGTGTTCCTGGTCGCGATGTCCGCCTGCATAGGGAATCAGGATGGCCGCCAGGCCCGCCGCCGGTATCTCCCCCAAGACGGAGGCGCCTGCCCGGCACACGATCAGGTCGGCAGCGGCCAGCGCCTTGGGCATGTCCTCGTGCAGGAAGCTATAAGGTCGGTAGCGGCGTCGCAGCTCCGATGGAAGGCCATCTCGTTCAGTGCGCATAGCTGTTGCGTCTTGCTGGCCCGTGATATGGATGATCTGGTACGTGGGCAGCAGGTGAAGCAATGCGCCCGCAAGGGCCACGTTGATGCGGTGCGCACCACGGCTGCCCCCCATGACCAGCACGGTCGGGATGTCAGGATCTAGACCGAATGTCTCGCGCGAGGCGCGCTGGGCCTGGCCAAAGACCGCAGCCCGCACAGGATAGCCAGACACAACCACCTTGCCAGGCGGGAAGAAGCGCTGGCTCTTGGCGGCCGTGACCGCAATCCGGCGGCTGAAGGGCGTCAGGAAACGTACCGCCCAGCCCGGCTCCATGTCGGGCAGGTAGACGAGGGCGGGCACGCCCAGCAGTCGCCCTGCCGTTACCACAGGTACCGACACATAACCTCCCGTTGCGAGTATGGCCTCCGGTCGTACCTTGCGGATGAGGCCGATAGCTTGGGCGAAACCGATGACCAGCCCCAGGGCGCCGCGCATGGCATCCAACGGCCCGACCCCGCGTACCCCTCCGCGCAGTCCAATGCCCAGGAACGGCAAGCCACTGCGGCGGACAATATCGGCTTCCATTCCCGCTGCGCTCCCGACCCACGTCAGGGACAGGGTGTCAGCCTCTGCCTCCTGCATGGACGAGAGCCGCTGCACTTCCTCGATTACGGACAGGGCCGGGTACACGTGCCCAGCGGTTCCGCCTCCTGATATCATGAGATTCATACAAAGCCCCCGCGCCCCTATCGTTGACCACCCCTGGACGTGTGCCGCGAGGAGGCCCATGCGAGGCAAAGCTCAGGTGCTGGGTGTCTCGCGAGATGCTGAGCAGGATTCCCGCACCCCACATGCACATCACCAGCGACGACCCGCCGTAGCTGATAAACGGCAGTGGTACGCCCGTGAAGGGTAGAAGGGCGATGTTGCCGCCCACATTGACCGCAGCCTGGATCACCAGCCACATGGTGATGCCCACAGCGAGCAGGCGCGCGAAGGGATCGGCTGTCCCCAGGGCGATCTTCAGGCCGCGGTAGGTGAGCAGGGCGAAGAGCAGCACAACCGACACAGTGGCGCAGAAGCCCAGCTCCTCTCCGATGATGCCGAAGATGGAGTCGCTGTAGGGCACGGGCAGCCCCCCCCACCACTTCTCCCGGCGTTGGGTGAGACCGAGGCCAGAGAACCCGCCGGACCCCAGCGCAATGATGGCGTGCTGTACGTGACGGACGGTGGCTGTCACGTCTTCCGCCACGCGCCCAAAGGGGTCCCAGAAGCGGTCTATGCGATCCCACTGGTAGTCCGAGTAGTAGGCGCTGACCAGGATGATCCCTCCGGCCAGACTGCCGACGGTGAAGAACTGCATCAGGTCGGCACCGGCCACCAGGAAGACCACGGCTGCGGTGAGAACGATGATCATGGCCGTGCCCAGGTCGCGCTGGAGCAGCACCAAGCCAGCGATAATACCGACCAGGATGGCGAAGGGAACCAGCCCGTACCACAGCGTATGCACATCGTCCGTCTTGCGGTGCAGCCACCTGGCAAGGAAGATGACCAGCGCCAACTTGGCGAATTCGGATGGTTGGATCGAGCCAGACGCCAGCAGTGTCGTGGCTCCGGTCGGCGATACGCTACCCACAAGCAGGACGACGCTGAGCAGGGCAATAGCGGCCAGAAACAGCAGCCCTGAGAAACGGCGCCACGCGGCATAATCCACACCTGCCACGACCGCCATCAGAATCAGCCCAATCACAAGCCAGGTGCCCTGGCGGGCAAAGTAGTAACTGGGAGACTTGTCATCCAGCGGCGCTGCCGCCATAGATGATGTGAAGACCATGAGCAGACCGAAAACACACAGGATCATGACAGTCAGCAACAGCACGTAGTCGAAGCTGTGCTTGATGTTGCGTCGGATGATCATGCTTCTCGTCTCCTCTGGGCACGGCACGCCGTACCCCTACGATAGCGATGCCACGATTGCCTTGAACGTTTCGCCACGCTCGATTTCATTGGTGAAGAGGCCGAAGCTGGCACAGGCGGGGGAAAGAAGAACAACGTCCCCCCGTGCTGCTGCCTCGCGCGCCCGTGCCACCGCCTGACGCAGGTCGGTGTAACGCCCCGCCAGAATGGTCTGACCGCCCGCCGCGCGCACGGCCTGTTCCAGCCGATCAGTGGCGCTGCCTTCCAGCAAGATGAGCGCCTTCACCTGACGGACGATCGCCTGTGCCAAGTCGCCGAAGTCGAGGTTCTTGTCTGCTCCGCCAGCGATCAAGATGACAGGCTGCTTGACGGCCTGCAACGCGGCAATGGTCGCCCGTGGCGTCGTCGCTGTCGTGTCGTTGTAGAACATCAGCCCGCCCACGGTGCGCACGTGCTCCAGGCGGTGCTCGGCTCCGCCGAAGGAGCGCACGCCAGACCGGACTTGGTCGGGCGTGGCTCCCCACAGGCACGCCGCGGCACAGGCCGCCAGCACATTCTCCACATTGTGCTCACCAGACAGACGTATGTCGTTCAGGTCGCACAGCTTGCGCCTCTGGCCGCGCCAGCGCCAAACAACGTTGTCGCCATCCACGTAGGCACCGTCAACGGCCTGGCGTCGGCTGAACCAGGCAAGCTGACCGGGACACTCGCCGGCAAAGGCGGCCACGATGGCATTGTCATAATTGAGCACCAGCGCATCATCCTGGCGCTGCCAGCGGAAGATCATCGTCTTCGAGCGAGCGTATGCCTCGAAGCTCGGATAGCGGTTGAGGTGGTCTTCCGAGATATTGGTGATCACGGCGATATGCGGGCTGAAACGATGCGGTTCCAGCCCCTCCAGTTGCCAGCTTGACAGTTCCAAGACAACGGGCGTGGTGGGCGTGACCTCCGGTAGCAATTCAAGGGCCGAGATACGCAGGTTGCCGGCCACAACCGTCCGCGGGTCGGACTGGCGCAGGATGGAGGCGATAAGAAGAGTGGTTGTGCTCTTTCCTTTGGTGCCCGTGACGGCGATGATAGGCGCCGGGCACAACTGGAAAAACAGCCCCATCTCCATCTCAACTGGCACGCCCGCGGCTCGTGCCGCTGCCAGGTAGGGCGACTCCGCCGGTACACCCGGGTTGCGCACCACCATGTCTGCGCCGACGACGTCCTCCAGACGATGCTCACCGAGGACCCAGCGCACAGGCAATCCCCGTAGAGCTTCCAGGGACGGCGCAAGTTGGTCGGCGGTCTTCAGGTCCGTCACTGTGACGTCGGCTCCGTGGGCGACCAGGAACTTGGTGACCCCAACGCCGCCGCCATGCAGTCCAAGACCCAGAACGGTGACCCGCTTGCCCCGCAAATCGAGCGCCATGATGCTGCCTATCTCATCCTTGCTCCGTTCGCGATGACGGAGTTGCTCCCATCGGCTCCTGTCGTCTTGGCTACGATGCTCTTGAGATCGCTATACAGATAGTGGTGCTGGTTCGCTCGATAGAACTTGGCGTTGGCTCGCTTCTGGCTGACGATGAGGTTCATCTCTTCCAGGTTGTCGAGCTCACGCTGTACGCTGCCGACGACCTGATCTGTGATCCTTGCCAGCTCCCGCAGATAGTACTCGCCTTCTGGCTCGGAGAAGAGCGCGGTGAGGAGCTTGGCCCTGGCTCGCGACGAAAAGAGCCTGTGCAGGATGGTCTTTGTCGCCATTCCTCGCCTCTATTGTACACTCAGGGCATACGATTGTCCAGCTACGTCATACAAGCCCGTCCCCCACACGTTTACTCAGCGGGGAGGGGGTCCCGGCGCTTGGCCCCTAGGAGAGAGCCAGCGCTACGCCAAGCATGCCGGCCAGGATACCGATCAGCCAGAAGCGCTGAGCGACCTGCACCTCGCTCCAACCAACCAGCTCGAAATGGTGATGCAGGGGCGCCATCTTGAACAGCCGCTTGCCCTTGCTCAGCTTGAAGAAGCCGACCTGCAGCATGACGGACAGCGCCTCGGCGACGAAGACAAAGCCGATGATGGGCAGCAGGAGCCAATGACCGGTCATGAAGGCTACCACAGCCAGGGTAGAACCCAAGGCCAAAGAGCCAGTGTCTCCCATGAAGACCTGGGCCGGGTTGGCATTGTACCATAGGAAGGCAAGGATGGCGCCGGTGACCGTAAAGCAGAACGTGACCAGATACCATTGCCCCTGCAGGTAGGCGATGATGCCGTACACCACGAAGGCCGTGGCCGTAGTGTACCCAGCCAAGCTATCCAGTCCGTCTGTGAGATTGACGGCGTGAGATGTGGCCACAATGGCGAAGATGGCCATCGGCACGTAGATCAGCGGGCTGATGCGTACGCGTCCGATGAAAGGAATGAAGGTCGGCGGATCGAGCAAGTAGTACAGGACGAGAGCAGCCACGGTGGCGACAGCCAGCACCATGGCCATCTTCAAACGAGCCCGCATGCCCCCTTTGCCGTTGCCCACCAGCGAAAGGATGTCATCCACACCGCCGATGATGCCACAGCTCACGATGGTCGCCAGCGGGAGCAGGATGCTCAGGCGTCCCAGCACGTTGAAGAGGGTGGTCATGATCATCACACTGATAAAGATCATAATGCCCCCCATGGTTGGCGTGCCCGTCTTGCCTTGATGGGATGCGGGGCCGTCCATGCGAATCTGCTTGCCGATGCGATGCCTCCGCAGGGCAGCGATGAGCGGAGCGCCCAGGATCAGACCGAGGAGAAAAGTGGCTGTCCCCACCGTCAGCGCCTGGGCCATGGTTGTCAGCGGCAGAATCATCTGATCTTCTCGACAATCTGTTCCATCGTCATGCCACGTGAGCCTTTGACCAAGACCACGTCTCCTCTCTGTAGGATCGTCTTCAGGATACCCACCGCCTGTTCGTTCGTGTCGGCGAAGAAGACGGCATCGGCAGGCATGCCCAGGCTGCGGGCCTCGTGCCCCATGATGCGGCCCCGTGGGCCAACAACGACGAGCACGTCGGCGACCTCCTTGGCGCGCGCCCCCACGAGACGGTGTCCATCCTGCTCGTAGCTGCCAAGCTCGAGCATATCGCCCAGGACAGCAATGCGCCGCCCCTCCAACTCGGCCAGAAGGTTGAGAGCGGCCAGCGTCGAGGACGGGCTGGCGTTGTACGTGTCATCTACGATCATGGCGCCGTTGAGGCCAGGGGTGACGATCAAGCGCAGTTGCTCCGGAACCTTGCTCATGCCGGCGATGATGTCGTCCCAGGAGAGGCCGCAGGCGAGGCCCACTGCCGAGGCAGCCAGCGCCGTCTGGACGCTGTGCATGCCCAACAGGGGCACCCTAACGTGCAGAGTCTCGTCGCCGCAGTGCAGGCGAAACAGGATACCCTCAAGACCGTGACTCTCAGTGTCGCTGGCCCAGAGGTCGAGGCCAGGGGTGAGACCATAGGTGAACACCCGCGCCCTGGTGTAGGCGGCCATAGCCATCACCAGCGGGTCATCGCCATTGAGGATGGCGAGTCCGTCCCCAGGCAAGGCCCGCACCAGTTCCGACTTCGCCTCGGCGATGGCCGCGATCGTTCCCAGGCGTTCCAGATGCGTGGGACCGACGTTCGTAACCACGCCGATGCGCGGAGAGGACATCTGGCACAGGTGAGCGATCTCGCCCTTGGCGTACATGCCCATCTCCAAGACAGCTTTCTGGTGGGCCGGTGTCAATTGCAGCAAGGTGAGGGCCATGCCTACGTCCGTGTTCAGGCTACGGACGCTCTTGAGAACAACGTAGCGCCGGCCGAGGACAGCGGCAATCAACTCCTTAGTAGACGTCTTGCCGACGGAGCCGGTGACACCGATTACCTCCACCGGCAGCCGAGAGCGCCACCAGGCAGCCACCTGCTCCAGGGCGGCGTGGCTGTTGGCGACGAGAATGTATATGACCGACGCTGGCGCTGGCGGTTGCAGGGCATGGGTGGGCATGAGAGCCTGTCGGCAATCCACCACCCAGATTGGCTTGTTAATGTGCACTTCCCGCTCTGCTATGACGGCGACAGCTCCCTGGGCGACGGCATCAGGGATGAAGGCATGGCCGTCGGCGGCCTCTCCGCGGCGGGCGACGAAGAGGTCGCCGGGCTGGACTTCGCGTGAGTCGTGCCTGATATGGGCGATCTGGAGGTCAGGAAGAAGCGCAGCCTCTGAGACGGCTACGCCCAACCCGGCCACGATGTCCCGAAGGGTTACCATTCACATCTTCTACCGTGCGGCTTGCATGTCTGGCGGGATCTTGTAGTATGTCAGCAGCCAGTGGGCCATGTTACGGAAGGCGGGAGCGGCAGCCTCGGCGCCGCTCTTGTGCACCTGTGGGCGCTCTATGCGTATGAGGATCAGGAACTGCGGGTCATCGGCAGGGCCATAGCCCACAAAGCTGGCGCTGACGTCTTTCTCGTCGTATCCCGAGGCGGTCGGGATGGAGGCGGTGCCCGTCTTGCCCGCCAGTCTGTACCCCGGCACCTTGGCCTGGGTAACTGTTGTGTCCACGACCGAGACCAGCATGTTGGTCAACGTGCGGGCCGTTTCAGGACTGATGACCTTGCGCACTGGCTGCGGCCCGGGAACCTCAGTGCCGCCTGCCCCCTCGATCTTCAGAACAGCGTGGGGGCGCATGAGCACGCCCTGGTTTGCCACGCACGCGATGCTGGTGGCCATCTGCAAAGGCGTTGTCTGCACGCCCTGACCGTAGGACTGCGTGGCCAGGTCTATGGTGTGCCAGAGGGGATCTCCCGGCATCCTGAGCATGCCGGGCACCTCGCCTGGCAGGTCAACCCCTGTCAAACGGCTGATGCCGAACTTGCGCATGAACTCGTAGAATCTGTCTTGGCCCAGGAGCTGGACGATTTGGACCATTCCCACGTTGCTGGAGTGCTGGAGGATCTGGGCGGGCGTAATGTTACCAAAGGCCTTGCCGTCCAAGTTACTGATTGTGATGCCGGAGACGGTTATCTTGCCCTTGTCTGCGAAGACCGATGTGGGGGCGATGGCCTTTGCCTCCAGGGCAGCGGCCATGGTCAGGATCTTGAAGATCGATCCCGGCTCCCATGGCGACGAGACGACTGGATTGTTGTGGACAGACAGGGGAACGTCGCCGTAGGCATTGGGGTCGAAGGTCGGGCGCCCGGCTGCGGCCAAGATCTCTGCCGTCTTGACGTCCAGGATGACCACGGTGCCGGTGAGGCTCTTCTCGGCCTTCAGGACGCGCTCCAGCTCACGTTCGGCCATGTACTGGATGTACATGTCAATGGTAAGGTAGACGTTGGCGCCATCGCGCACTGGTATGACTTGGGATGGCACATAGGCGATGCCCCGGCCATAGTCCTCGAATTCCAGATACTGCGTGCCTGTAATCCCTGTCAACACCGCGTTGTAGCTGCCTTCGATGCCGATACCTGAACCGGCGGCGTTGACAAAGCCAATCAGTTGCGAGGCCAGGGGGCCCCCGATGTAGAGGCGACGCGTGCCTTCGTCTATGCCGATAGCGGCCAGACTGGCTTCCCGAAGGGCAATGGTAACCGAAATGGGTACGTTACGCTTGAGGGCGACGTAGTGACCTTCACCCGAGAGCATGGATAGGATCTGCTCTCGTGGGATGCCCAGCAGCTCAGAGGTCACCGCGAGGGTGCGCTCTTTCTCCTTGGGGCCCAGCTGCTGGAACCGCTCAGGGTCGCCCTTGACGAGGTCGCTGCGCAGGCTGACGGCCAGGATGTTGCCGTTGCGATCAAGGATCATGCCGCGGCGAGGGGCGATCTCCCGCTCACCGCGATGGATGTCTTCGGCGCGACGCAGCATGGCTGTGTGCTCGACGACCTGCCATTGGGCCAAGCGGAGGATGGTGAGGACACCAAAGCTGATGAGAACGGCCGCGACGAAGAGAAGTCGCCTGCGCTGCGTGTCAACCGTCGTCATGGACATGGCCGATCCCTCCCTCTGTCACCTGGCTCACTCTACTGGGATGAACTCGATGATGGTAGCGGGGCCTAGGCCGAGGCGGGTCGCCTCTGCCTCAATACGACGGGGAGATCCCAGGGCTGTCTTCTGGGCCTTCAGTTCGTCTATGCGCGCCAGGCGCGTGGCGCGCACCTGCTCCAGACGCCGTATGTTGTAGACAGAGGCGGTGGCCTGGCTAGCCAGAGCCAGATAGATCAGAGCCACAGCAGCAATGGTGGCAAGAACGAGAAGCGCGGTGATCACTGTGCGCAGGTCAGGGCGAGGCGCTCGGCGCACCTGCGGCAACGCAGCAGGGTATTCGGTGGCAATGCGGGTGACAGCCATTTCTCTCCTCCTCTTGACAACTGCCTGTCGTGCGCGGGTGTTGCTACGTCAGTCTCTCGGCGATGCGCAGCTTTGCCGACCGACTGCGGGGGTTGCGCCGTACCTCGTCGGGCGTTGGCACCACCGGATGTCGCGTGATCAACCGCAGCGAGGCTTGGTGCCCACAAACGCAGACAGGTGTCGTGGGTGGGCACAAGCAGTGCTGGCTCTCGCGGCGCAGGAAGTTCTTCACGATGCGGTCTTCCCCGCTGTGAAATGCGATGACGGCCAGACGGCCATGAGAGGCCAGCAGTTGTAGGG
>DAOUCN010000334.1:0-5149 GCA_034431995.1 Chloroflexota bacterium
TGCAGGCGCTGTCCAGGAAGCTGTAGAAGAGCTCGGTGTAGTAGGTGAAGCGCACCTTCTCTGCGCTGAGGACGCGCGGGTGTTGCGGATCGAGCAGACCCAGATGAGCCAGGCGCTTCAGGCTAGACTTGGAGGCGCGAGGCTTGTAGCTGGGGTCATGCTCGCTGGACATGTGCTCGGAGCCAAAGGGATTGACGGCATAGATGAGGGCCAGGGAGCGCTTGACCTGGGGCATGTGGGCCGGGGCCTCCTGCCGCTTGACGGTGAGCAGCAGATCCGCAGCCTGCCCGCCGATCCTGGCGGCGGCCCGCGCCGACCCCTCGGCTAGCAGGTTGCCTAGCTTCCCCTGCCGCGTGCCTATGGCCCGCAGGGCCGCCAGCATAGCCTGGCCATTGCCGAAGCGCAGGTCGAGGCCATCGGTGTCCGATGGCTTCAGTATGCCCTGCTCGTAGCATTCCATGGCCCAGGCGATGGTGGCTCCGGCGCTGATGGTGTCCATGCCCAAGGCATTGCAGATCTGGTTGCCCTCGCTCACAATCTTGAGATCGGCGATGCCGCAGTAGGAGCCTAAGGTAGCGATGGTCTCGTATTCGGGGCCGCCATACTCGGCCCGGATGCGCTTCCTGCCGTTCTCCTCTACCTCGACGACGCGCTTACACTTGACGCCGCAGGCGTAGCAGGTGTCCCGCTCCTTGAGGATTGTATCAGCGAGGTATTCCCCTTCCAGGGTCTCGTATCCCTCAAAGACGCCGCTCGAGAAGTTGCGGGTGGGCAGGCCGCCCGCCTCGTTCTGGCTGCCAACGATGTCGGCCGTGCCGTACTTGCCCAGGTCTTCCACGTCGTCGAGGTGATTCGTGCCCCAGCGGGCGATGCGCTTGACACTCGCTGGCCGGGCCACGGTCGGGTGCTTGCTCCCCCGCACGGCGATGGCCTTGAGGCGCTTGCTACCCATGACCGCACCCATGCCGGTGCGACCGTGGGCGCGGTTGGCCATGCTGATGATGCTGGCGAAGCGTACCAGCCTCTCTCCCGCCGGGCCGATGCCTGTGACCTCGATCTTGGCATCCCCATGATCGGCGCGGATGCGCTCCATCGCCGGCAGGGTGTCTAGCCCCCAGAGGTGGCTGGCGTCGCGCAATTCAGCCTGGCCGTCGTTGATCCACAGGTAGACGGGCTTTGGGCTTTGGCCCTTGATCACGATGGCGTCGAAGCCGGAGAACTTGAGTTCGGCGGGCCAGAAGCCGCCGGCCTGGGCGTCGCCGATGCAGCCGGTCAAAGGGGAGCGGGCCGTCGCCACCGAACGCGATAGCCCGTGCACCGGTGCGCCGGTGAGCACGCTGGCGGACAGGACAAGGACGTTGTCCGGCCCTAAGGGATCTGCGCCGCGTGGCACGTTCTTTAGCACATAGTACACGCCCAGAGCCGAGCCGCCGAAGTAGGTGCGATAGAAGACCTCCGGCGGCTCTTCCGTGGAGAGTCTGCCCGTTGTCAGGTCTGCGTGCAGGATCTTGCCATTGTAGCCGTGTGGCATTGGTGGGCCTCCTCGCGTTTAGGTTGAGAACCGCCAAGACGCCAAGCATTTCAGGTAGCGTTCCATCCCAAGACCTGTAATGCTTCGCAAGGACGTGGTTACCGGTCTGAAGCATGCTGTTGTGCGATCGAGTGACCCGCATTGGCCAGGGCAGTGATAGCGACCTCCAATTGCGCCTGCTTCACCAGCAGATAGTCCGTTTTGTAGGTCGAGACCACAAAGACGCTGACGCCTACTTGCGCCAGGACTGCCGTGAGGCCAGCGATGATGCCGGTCTCGCCGAAGCCCAGCGGCCCCACCACCTTGAGGCAACGCCAGTCCCTGTCCGCCGTTGCTGCGGGTGGAACTCGCTTCTCCAGGCAGACGATGGACAGCTCGTCGGCTGTATGCGTGATTGACCAGAAGCCACCACGCGTCGCCCAGGCGGGAAGCGGGGCATAGGCAAGCAAGCGGCAGATGGCATAGTGACCAGGGAGCAGCGCCAGCCTCAGCGTCCTCATCTACGTGCTTATGATAACCCCAAGCCGCCCGTCTGTCAAGCCTGTATCCGTTCCCTACCGTTCTGCGAATTGACACGGCTGGCGGGGCGTAGTATGATGCGTCCAGTTCTTGTCAGGAGGAAGCCGGTGCCGGAGACGCTTGCCCCGCGGCGGGTGAAGGACTCGGAAGTCACCCTGGCCATCCTCATGCTGCCTGCCGACGCGAATCCTTCGGGCAACGTCCATGGCGGCGCCATCATGAAGCATGTTGACGAGGCTGGCGGGCTGGCCGCTGCCCGTCACTGCCGCATGCGCGTCGTCACTGCCCACATCGACAGCATGAGCTTCCTCGCCCCAGTCTTCGTGGGGGACCTGCTCACGGTCAAGGCGTCGCTCAACGACGTGGGCCGCACATCTATGGAGGTGGGTGTGCGGGTGGAGGCGGAGAACCTGCGCACGGGCGAGCTGCGCCATATCTCCACCGCCTACATCGTCTACGTGGCCCTGGACGACCAGGGGAAGCCGACGCCGGTGCCGCCCCTATTGGTGGAGACCGAACAGGAAAAGCAGCGCCAGGCCGCCGCCAGGCTGCGCCGGGAGTACCGCCTGCGCCGCGAAGAAGCGATCCGCGCCTCGGGCGGGGCCAGTAGCCAGTAGTCAGATGTCAGTAGCCAGAGCGCTCTGCATGAAGGGGCAGGAGATCTCTCTGGGTCTTCGTGGCGAGATCTACCTGAGCCAGAGAGAAACATGAAGCTCGAGTTCCAGGGATAACCCGCCCGCAAGATCGTCAACGTCCACCGTCACGTGGATGGCCCGTGGTTCTGGCACAAGTATAGCGCTCACCCCTACAGAGGAAGACGAATCAACCACAATGCCAGAACCCGACTCTGACTCTCGGGAGATACGCCATGCGTAGGCTCGTCCGGGTGCTTCTCTGCCTGCTAGCAGTCTTGTCCAGCGCTGCCTG
Source organism: Chloroflexota bacterium (assembly GCA_034431995.1). Classification (GTDB taxonomy): domain Bacteria; phylum Chloroflexota; class DTOL01; order DTOL01; family DAOUCN01; genus DAOUCN01. The sequence continues at coordinate 2,978 of DAOUCN010000334.1, forward strand.
TGGCGGCCCAGGGCAGCAGCCCGTCTCAAAGATACGCCTCGGTTTCTTCCCCAATCTCACCCACGCCCAGGCTCTCGTGGGTCTGGCCGATGGCAGCTTCCAGAGGGCTCTGGGCGAAAGCATCACGATCGAGGCGACGGGCTTCAACGCTGGGCCGTCGGTGATCGAGGCCATGTTTGCCAACGCCCTGGACATGAGTTACATCGGCCCCAATCCGGCTATCAACGGCTATGTGAAATCGAAGGGCGAAGCCCTGCGCATCGTGGCTGGCGCGACCAGCGGCGGCGCCGTTCTCGTTGCCCGCCCCCAGGCGAACATCAAGACGGCCCGCGACCTAGACGGCAAGCGGGTAGCCAGCCCGCAACTGGGCAATACGCAAGACGTGGCACTGCGGCGCTTTATCAAGGCGGCAGGGTTGGCGACGAAGGAGACCGGCGGCACGGTGCAGGTCATCCCCACCGCCAATCCCGACATCCTGACCCTCTTTCTGAAGGGCGAGATTGACGCGGCCTGGGTGCCTGAGCCCTGGGGAGCACGGCTTGTCCATGAGGCCGGTGGCGTCATTGTGCTCGACGAAAGGCGATTCTGTTTGTCGTGGTCATGGGGGCCGTGCTGTCCATCACCCTGTCTACACAGGCGGGCATGAAGAACATCCCGCCTCTCTACATACGGGCTGCGCGGACGATGGGAGCCTACCGCGCCAAGGTCTATCTCCATGTCATTCTGCCGGCCTCGCTGCCATCCATCCTCACCGGTCTCAAGCTGGGCTGGTCGTTTGCCTGGCGCTCGCTGATGGCGGGGGAATTGCTCTATGTGAGCTTGGGTCTGGGACACGTGCTCATGATGGGGCGCGAACTGAACGATATGAGCCAGGTGATGGCGGTGATACTGGTGATCATCGCCATTGGGCTGGTGGTGGATCGGCTCGTCTTCGCCCCGCTGGAGGGCAGCGTGCGCGAGCGATGGGGATTGGTGCGGGCGTAAGGGCGCTCGGTAGCTGCGCCACGCGCAGACGTTTGCACGCCACGTGCGCCAAGCGCGACTGGTACGTCAGGGGGAGGACGGATGGGCGATCGCCCGCAGTGCCTGGGCCAGGCCTTGCCAGCCGCTCTGCAAGGTAGAGAAATCGTTGCTGCACATCAAGAAGCGCATGCCCTGGCCGACCCAGGTCTTGAGATCGTTTGGATCGGCGAAATGCGCCCCCGCCGCTCGCCCGTGACGGGCACACGCCGCGATTATCCTCTCTATCCCCGTTTGCACTGCCTGGGAGCGCACGTCGCCCGGAGTGCCGCACGCGATGGAGTAGTCCATGGGGCCGACCACGCACACATCTATGCCGTCCAGTGCGGCTATCTCATCTATCTCCGCGACCGCCGACTGGTCCTCGATCTGGGCAATGACCAGGGTCTCCCGGTCCAGGCTAGCCATCATCTCTCGCAGCGAGGATGCGCCGGTGCCGTATGCGGTCCTGGCACGACCGCCATAGCCGCGCACGCCGTGGGGGGGATAGCGCACATAGGAGACGAGTTGCGCGGCCTGGCGCCGGTCCTGGATCCGTGGGGCCATCACGCCCAAGGCACCCAGGTCCAGCGTCTGGGCCACCCACTGGTAGCTCAGGTCGGGAACGCGCACCAGGGGCACGATACCTTCGGCCCGCGCCATCTGACACAGATCATGGACATCTTGCAGAGAATAGGCGGAGTGCTCCATAGTAAGCATCAGGAAATCGAAGCCCGCCCTGGCGGCCAGTTGCGCCAGAACGCCTGTGGGACGCAATCCTTCCACCATTGTCCCGACCACGATCTCTCCAGCCTCAAGCTTGCGCTTCACCGCATTGGTGAACATGCCATCCCCCATCATGCGCTGGCAGTGGGCCAGCGAGTCTCGTCCTGGGCAGTATAGCAAGGACTGGCGCCGGCGTCAACGCACTTGACAATTCCGCCCTTCCGTGATAGAAGACAAGCGTTTGCAGGCTTCTTTGTGCGTTGAGGACTTGGCCCTATCGGCGAGAGATTGTTCTCTCTGCCGGTCTGTCGCAGCCAACAGCGAACAGTTGGTCCAGGCTCGGGGAGAGACTCATGCCATATCGAATGATTGACCTGAGCGGCATCCGCACGTACCGTCTGGGTACGCGGCGCAATCTGGTCAAGGCGGCGGAGATGGTGCCGCCTG
>DAOUCN010000335.1:0-1712 GCA_034431995.1 Chloroflexota bacterium
GGATGGGCGATGGCATGGGCTGCGGGGGTGCTCTGGGCGTCGGTGGGCAGCTGTCAATGGCCGACGGCACGGGGCAGCGCAGCCCGGACCGGGTGCGTTGATGGTCAGCCGGGGCCGGCATCACCTGAGGTGCTGTGGGTTCAGCGGTCGAACGAGCACTATATCGCCTCGCCTGTGCCGGCTGGGGGTGCGGTTCTGGTGTCCGCCCTGGGCGCACTGAATACCGGGACCATTTACGCGCTGAGCGTTGGCCCGCGGTCTGAGGTTCATGTGGTGTGGAAGAAAGGTCCGCCTCTCCTGCGGCATCCGGTGGTCTGCGCGCCGGCAGTAGCAGAGGGAAAGGTTGTTTTCGGAGACGGGATGCACCAGACGGACGGCGCGACGCTGTACTGCCTGGAGGAAAAGACCGGCCGGGCCCTGTGGGAGTTGTCCGTACCGGGAACACTGGTGCATCTGGAGGGATCGCCCACGATTTCTGACGGGCGGGTGTTCATCGGGGCAGGCAGTGCCGGAGTGCTGTGCGTCACAATGGAGCGACTGGAACTGGAGGGCCAGCCGATCACGCTTGAGGGTGCCCGGCAAGTGCTCGATGCCCGATGGAAAGCACTGGTAGCGCAGTACGAGGCAGAGAAGAAGAAGGACCCGGACTTTGCCATTCCACCCACAGAGGACATGCTGCCCAGGCCAAGCCCGAAGCTCCTGTGGCAGGCAGGTAAAGACAAACTGCACGTGGACAGTCCTGTGGTGGTGGTGGAAGGGCGGGTGCTGGCTGGATCGGCATATCTGGATGCGGAAAGGACGGGCGACCGGGCGCTGATCTGCCTGGATGCCGCCGACGGTTCGACTAAGTGGCGGGTTCCCCTGGCGCTGAACCCCTGGGCCGGGCCCACCGTCATCGGCAGGACAGCGGTGGTGGGCTGCAGCAGCATCCGTTTCGAGGTGAAGGAGACTGCCTCAGCCCGTGGGCAGGTGGTGGCGGTGGAGCTGGACAGCGGGCGGACGAAATGGGTTGTGGATATACCGGGGGGCGTGATCGGGCCCGTGGCAGCCAGGGGCGAGCTGGCGGTGTTTACCGCGACGGACGGCAAGGTACGGGCGCTGCGTCTGGAGAACGGCCAGGAGGTCTGGTCGTATGATGCAGGCGCAGGGATGTTCGCAGGACCGGCCATCGATGCTTACAGGGCATACGTGGGAGATCTGAAGGGGATAGTGCACGCCATCGGGCTGAACGATGGCCGCAGACAATGGGCACTGGATCTGGCAGACGATGCGGCGGCCGGGACCCGGGGAATGATCTATGGTTCGCCTCTGCTGCACGGCGGGCGGCTGTACGTGGCGACATGCAATATCGACAGGGCAACAGAGAAAACCGCGGTGGTATGCATCGGGGGGAAATGAACGGTAGAACGGAGGTTGGCAATGAAAGGTGCGATTGCGGCGATACTGGTGGCGGCGGGCCTGGCCTCGGCTGCGGAAGCGCCGGGCACTCAGCCTGCGTTCTATGTGGATGTAGCAAAGAAGACGATCACAATCCCCTGCGTGATCGCCCCGCGGAAACTTGATTATCTGACGGAGATCTATCCTATCGAGGTGGTAGCGACGCTGCCGCATCCGCGCGGGAAGAAGGCGCACGAGACGGTGGTGAATTTCGACTGCAGACCGAGCGATATTCACAAGGCCCTGGAGAGCTTCGGGCTGAAACCTGGCAAGCC
>DAOUCN010000336.1:0-11195 GCA_034431995.1 Chloroflexota bacterium
AAGGATGTGCTGTGCAACAAGTGCTTCCGTATGATGTACCTGCACGTGGAGTTCGACAGAGCCTATCGCATCACCAAGCAGACGGTGCAGAATGGGACATTGATCAGCAAAGAGGAATACCAAGCGTCATAGAGCGCATGGTTTCTGCTTGCGCGAGCGACTAACAACAGAGTGGTGTTGGGCACCGGAGCGGACTAGCCGCAGCCCGGCGTCCCTGAGCGGGCAGACGATCCGTTCTACAAGGTGCCGAAGCGAAGAAAAAGGAGAGAGGAGCCATGACACGACGAGCGTACCTATTCACGACCGCGGGCGCGGCCGCACTGCTGATCCTCGCACTAGTGGCGGGCGCTACGGGAGCCGCCAGCCCAGACGACAGCCCCGTCATTCCTACGTCCTATCCCCCAGGCTATCGTTTTGGCGTCGCCATGAACGTCACGATCGCCAACATCCCCAACTTCGTCTCAGACCTCCAGGCCATGGGTGTCACCTGGTACCAGAACTGGAACTACCGGGGTCCTGCCTATGAGGGCCTGGACTACTATCCGCTGGCGCTGAGGGAATCGGTCTCGAGCTGTAGTGAGGAGGCAGCCGACATCACGAGCCGAGTCCAGGCGGGCAACTACCCGGCTGGCACGACCTGGCTGATCGGCAACGAGGTGGGGTTCAGCTCCGGCCCTCAAGGGTTCTCGCCCCAGCAGTACGCCCAGAAGTACAAGGTCTGTTATGACTTGCTGAAGGGGTTGGATTCGAGCTTCAAGATTGCCACCGGTGGCATTCTGCCCCTGGGCACCCCGTACAACGGGGCGAGCAATGGCATCAACTGGCTGGCCGCCGTGCGTAGCCAGTACCAGTCGCTGTATGAGAGTCCCATGCCCGTTGACGTCTACAACATCCACCTGTATGGCCCGCCCACCGACGCCGGCTACCAGTACATCGTGGACGAGGTGAACCAGTTCCGCCAGGCCATGCACTCCTGGGGTGAGCGGCAGAAGCCTCTCATCGTCACCGAGATCGGCGTCAGGGAGAGCAACGGTTGGGCGGCGTCCCAATCCCACATGCAGCGCACCATGCAGTTCCTCAAGATGGCCTTCTCGGATTCCCTGGGCTATACGGCAGACGAGAACCGTATGGTGCAGCGCTGGGCATGGTTCTCGGTGCTGCAACTGAACGACGGCGGCGGGTCGTACTACAACAATACGCACCTATACGAGAACGCCAGCAGCCGCACCGTCCTGGGCGACACCTACGCCGCCATTGACAAGGCCGATGTGACGCCCACGCCCACCCGCACGCGCACCATCACCCGCACGCCCACGAACACAGGCACCGTGACCAATACGCCCACGGTCACGAACACGCGCACGCCGACCAACACGCGCACGCCGACCAACACGCGCACGCCCACCTCTACGCGTACGGGGACCAAAACGTCTACTCCAACCCGCACGCCCACCGGCACGCGTACGGCCACGTCAACCGCAACGCCGGTGGCGCCCACGGCCACGCCAACAGATACGCCCACGCCAGGTGGCCCGACGCCGACGGCTACGAGCACGCCCAGCGGCTATGTGATGCGCGTCAACTGCGGCGATGACATCTACGTGGATACGGGTGGCAATACGTGGCAGGCTGACCGGGCCTACTCCAGTAGCGCCGGCTATGGCTATGTGGGCACGGCCACCGGAACTTACACCACTGACCAGCCGATCAATGGCACGGACGACGATCCCCTCTACCAGACCGAGCGCAACAACATGACCCAGTACAAGTTCAAGGTTCCCAACGGGACGTACCAGGTCACCCTCAAGTTCTCGGAGAACCGCTTCAAGGCGGCGGGAAAGCGGACCTTCGACGTCAAGCTAGAGCGTACGAAGGTTCTCAGCGCGTTCGACATCTTCGCGGCAGCCGGAGCCCGCTATGCGGCGGTGGACCGCACGTTCACGGCGACCGTAAGCGATGGGATACTGAATGTCGCCTTCGTCGCTATCGTGGACAAGCCCAAGGTCAATGCCATTGAGGTGATACAGCAGTGAGGCGCGGGGCGCGGAGACAGGGAGACGCGGAGACGCGAAGAGAGGCAAAGAAAGTGAGAACACCGATCGGTGGTATGGTACGCAGGATAATGGCTGCTGCGTTGCTAGCCGCGTTGCTGGCCGGTGTGGCAGGCGGCAGCCTTCGGTGGGCCGCGCCCACAGAGGTGGCGGGCCCCAGCCTCATGCCGCCCCATCCCGATCTGGTGCGCCGCTGGCAGGAGGAGGGCAAGCCGCCGCCGTCCATCATCACCGACTCGGCGATGAGGAAGGAGCGCGGCATTGATCAGCCGCGTCCGCAGATCACCGTGGCCTCCGGCAACTGGAAAGCCCTGGCTATTCTGGTGCAGTTCACGGATAACCCGTCCCAGGTGGGGGCGACGTACTTCGACACGCTGCTCTTTGGCACGGGGACGGGCACCGTGCGCGACTTCTACCAGGAGATCAGCTACGGCAGCCTGACCATCGTTACGGCCAACCTGCCCAGCAGCCTGGGCTGGCGCACGGCGCCCCAGACCTATGCCTACTACGTGGACGCCCAATACGGCTTCGGCTCCTACCCGCGCAATGCCCAAGGCCTGGCAGAAGCCGCGGCCAGCATGGTCAACGCCGTCGTGGACTTCTCCCAGTACGACAACGACAACGATGGCTGGGTGGACACGGTGTTTGTCATTCACGCCGGGCCAGGGGCAGAGCTGACAGGCAGCGTCAACGACATCTGGTCGCATTCCTGGTGGATGCCAACGACGCCGTTCTACGATGGCGTCTACCTGGGCAACTACACCATGGAACCGGAGTATTGGCTCGACCCCACGCCAGGCGACATGACCATCGGCGTCTTCGCCCACGAGCTGGGCCATGCCCTGGGCCTGCCCGACCTCTACGACTACGGCTACGATTCGCAGGGCGTGGGCGAGTGGAGCCTGATGGCGGGCGGATCGTGGAATGGCTACCTGGGCAGCTCGCCGGCCCATCCCGATGCCTACTGCCTGACTCAACTTGGCTTTGTCTCCCCCATCGTCGTGACGACTGACACAGGGGGCGCGGCTATCCCCGCCGTTGAGAACTCACCCACCATCTATCGTCTGTGGACGGATGGGGCCGTTGGCAGCGAGTACTTCCTGGTAGAGAACCGCCAGGCCATCGGCTACGACAGCGCTCTACCGGGCTTCGGCCTGCTCGTCTGGCACGTTGACGAGGCGGTGACGACGGGGAATGACCGCCAGTGTGACGAGCTCAACAACTGGCTGTGCAGCGGCCACTACCTGGTGGCGCTGGAACAGGCCGACGGCGACTGGGACCTGGAGCACAACTACACCGCCGATGGCGGTGATCCCTACCCTGGCAACACGAATAACCGGTCGTTTACGTTCTCGACCGTTCCCAACAGCAGCTCCTACAGATCGTCCAGCGATACCTACGTGGGTGTGACAAACATCAGCAATTCTGGGACGACCATGACCGCCGATCTGCAGGTGCAGTCGGTGACGGGCCCGACGCCCACACCGACGGCGACCAACACGCCAGCGCCATACGAGAAGCGGGTGAACGCGGGCGGTGGCGCCTACACCGGTGGCGGCGGAACGTGGGAAGCAGACCAGGCGTACAGCAGCGGCGGCTGGGGCTACCTGGGGGGCACGACCTACTCTGTCTCGTCACCGATAGACAATACCACCGATGATCCCCTGTACCAGAAGGAGCGCTTCTGGACGGCCTCGGCCCAGCCCGGCTACAAGTTCACCGTGCCCAATGGCCAGTACGAGGTGACCCTGAAGTTCGCCGAGGTGTACTGTAGCGTGGCTGGCTGCCGCAAGTTCAGTGTCAAAATCGAGGGCACCACGGTCCTCAGCAACTATGACATCTTCGCCGATGCTGGGGCCAAGAACAGGGCTGCTCCGGACAAGGTCTTCGTGGTCACGGTGAGCGACGGCGTGCTGGACATAGGCTTCATCAAGGTGGTGGAGAATCCCAAGGTCAACGCTATCCAGGTGAAATCGCTGGGCGGGGCGACGCCCACGCGCACCGCCACCGCCACGCCAACGGCGACGGCAACGCCGACGCGCATGGCAACGGTGACGAGCACGCCCAACGGCCCAACGCCGACGGCAACGCCGGTACAGACGCGGACGGCCACGCCCACAGCGGGTGCAGGATACGTGCGGCGCGTGAATGCGGGCGACGGCGAGTACCTGGACACGGGCGGGAACACCTGGGAAACTGACCGGGCCTTCACGTCGGGCCAGTGGGGCTATGTGGGCAGCAGCACCGGTACGTACACAACGGGCAACGCCATCAACGGCACGGAGGATGATCCCCTCTATCAAACGGAACGCAACAACATGACGCAGTACAAGTTCACCGTGCCCAACGGCACGTACCAGGTGACCCTGAAGTTCTCGGAGAACTTCTTCAACGCCGCGGGCAAGCGCAAGTTCGACGTGAAGCTGGAGGGCAAGAGGGTATTGCGCAACTTCGACATCTGGGTGGCCGCTGGCAACGCCCGCTACACAGCCGTGGACCGCACCTTCACGGTAACCGTGACCGATGGCGTGCTCAACATCGCCTTCGTGGCGATCGTGGAGAAGCCGAAGGTGAGCGCCATTGCGGTGATACAGCAATAGGCATGTAGGACGCGGGGACGCGGGGACGCGGAGACGCGGGGATGCAGAGATGGATGCGCGTCCCCGCGTTTGCGCGCAGAGCGCCTGTATTGGAAAGCACCGGCCTAGGGGGTCGAAACCGGCTGAAGGCCCGTTGGGTGCGGCCCGATTGGTCGGGCTTGGATCTGCCGTAGCCGCATGATGGAATCATCCGGCTACAGTGGCTTAACCTGCGGGAGGTTGGCGGGTTTGGCAGGTTGTGCCCTTCCTTTTTCCATCGCTTTGTGATAGAATACGCGGCAACTGGACTCATCGAGAGGGACGGTGACACATCGTGGCACAGCGCATCCTTGTTGCCGTGGCGTGGCCTTACGCCTCGGGTTCCCGCCACCTGGGACATGTGGCCGGCTTCGGCGTCCCTAGCGACGTCTTCGCCCGCTACCAGCGCCTCAAGGGCAATGAGGTGCTCATGGTCTCCGGCACCGATGAGCACGGTACCCCCATCACCGTCCGCGCCGAACAGGAGAAGAAGACCCCCCAGGCCCTGGTAGACTACTACAATCGCGAGATCACCGACAACCTGGCCACCCTGGGCTGTAGCTACGACCTGTTCACCCGTACTACCACTGCCAACCACTACGCCGTGACCCAGGACATGTTCTCCCGCCTGCTGGAGAAAGGCTACATCTTCAAGGGTACGATGAAGGGCACCTACTCCGAGGCGGATAGGCGGTTCCTGCCGGACCGCTATGTAGAGGGAACGTGCCCTCACTGTGGCTACAAAGAGGCGCGCGGCGACCAGTGCGACAACTGCGGCCGGCAATTGGATCCGACTGAGCTCATCGAGCCCCATAGCCGCATCAGCGGCACGCAGCTCGTTTTCCGCGAGACCGAACACTACTTCATGAACCTGCCGGCGTTCGCCGACCGCCTGCGCTCCTGGGCCGAGAAGCAGAGCCATTGGCGGCCCAACGTGCGCCACTTCACCCTGGGGCTTCTGGACGAGGGGTTGCAGCCTCGCGCCGTCACCCGTGACATCGAGTGGGGCATCCCCGTGCCCACGGCTGACCCCGCCTTTGCCGACAAGCGCATCTACGTGTGGTTCGATGCCGTCATCGGCTATCTGTCGGCGACGAAGGAGTGGGCTATCGTTCAGGGCCAGCCAGACCTGTGGCGGCAGTGGTGGCAAGACCCCAGCGTCCGCCACTACTACTTCATGGGCAAAGACAATATCGTCTTTCATACGGTCATCTGGCCGGCCATGCTCATGGGTTACGGCGATCTCAACCTGCCGTATGATGTGGTGGCCAGCGAGTTCCTGACCATGGAGGGCAAGCGCTTTTCCAGCAGCCGGGGTGCAGCTGTGTGGCTGCCCTATTTTCTGTCCCGCTACGACCCCGACCCGCTGCGCTATTACCTGATGATCAATGGCCCCGAAGCGGCGGATACCGACTTCAGTTGGGCCGAGTTCCTGCGGCGCAACAACGACGAGCTGGTGGCCACCTGGGGCAATCTGGCCCACCGTGTCTTGACGTTCACCTACAAAAACTTCGGCCAGGTTCCGGACCCTGGCGACCTAGAAGAGACAGACAGAGCCATCCTTGCCCAGGCCGAGGCCGCCTTCGCCACGGTGGGCGCGCAACTCGATGGTGCCCACTTCCGCGCCGCGATCACCGAAGCTATGGCCCTGGCCCAAGTCGCCAACCAGTACCTCGATCACGCAGCTCCCTGGCAGACGATCAAGAGCGACAGGCAGGCCGCCGCCCGCGCTCTGTACGTCGCCCTGCGGGTGATAGACAGCCTGAAGATCCTGCTCTGCCCCTTCCTGCCCCACTCCTGCCAGCGGCTGCACGAGTATCTGGGGTATGATGGCTACATCGCGGGGCCGCTGGAGTTCAAGCAGGTCACAGAGGAGGGCGGGCAGACGCACCGGGTCTTGGCCTGCTCGCCCCGTTCGTGGGTGGGGCGCTGGCAGCCCAGCCGCCTGCCCAGCGGCCAGCCCTTGCGCAAGCCCGAGCCTCTCTTCAAGAAGCTGGACGACAAGATCGTGGACGAGGAGCTGGCGCACATGGAGGCCCAGGGCGGCCATTAGATGTTCATTGATACCCATGCCCATCTTGACGCTCGCGAGTTCGATGCCGACCGGGCCGCGGTCATGCAGCAGGCGGTGGATGCAGGCGTGGATGCCATTATCACCGTGGGGGAAGACCTGGCGTCCAGTAGCACGGCGGTGGCCCTGGCCGCGCAGTACTCGGCTGTGTACGCCGCCGTCGGGTTTCATCCGCACCGCGCCGCCAGCCTGACGTCGGACGCTCTCGATGAACTGAGGCAATTGGCTCGTCAGCCAAAGGTGGTAGCCATCGGCGAGATCGGGCTCGACTGGGTGCGTCTGTACGCGCCGCGACAGGCGCAACTGGAGGCCTTCGCCGCGCAGCTTGCCCTGGCCAACGAGCTGTCGCTGCCGGTCATCGTGCACAACCGGCAGGCTGGCGCGGATGTCATGTCTCTCGTCTCAGGCAGCAAGGGTGGAGTGCTGCACGCTTTCTCTGGCGACCTGGCCCTGGCCCACGAGGCCATTAGCGCGGGATTCTACATCTCCTTTGGCGGGCCTCTGACGTACAAGAGCAACTCGTCTGGCCGCGAGGTGGCCCGGCAGGTGCCGACGGAGTGGCTGCTGATCGAGACAGATGCTCCTGCTCTGCCGCCGGTGGCGTGGCGGGGCCGACGCAATGAGCCTGCCTACGTTGCGCTGGTGGCTGAGTGTCTGGCAGGACTGCGGGGCGTATCTCTGGCGGAGATGGCGACTCTCACGGCAGACAACGCCCGCGACCTGTTTCGTTTGCCTCGGCTGTAGTAGCGTCTGCTCTGCTACACGCAGCGAGAGGCAGTGAAAGGAATGACCGATTCTCGGCTCTGCACTCATGGAGGACAGTCTTGGCCGGTACGTTCGATTTCACCCTGATTCGCGACGGCCTCATGCAGGTGGAGCGACGCTTGCAGGAGGTCGCCGCGGTTGATTTTCCTGCCCTGGCGAGTATTCTGAACGACCTGCTACAGAGCGGCGGCAAACGTCTGCGCCCCGCCTTGGTGCTGTTGGCCGCCCGTTTCTATAGCCAAGAACTGGCACGGGCAGCCACCCTCGCCGCTGCTGTTGAAACCCTGCACACAGCTACCCTGGTGCACGATGACCTGATAGACAACTCTCTACGGCGCAGGGGGCATGCCACGCTGAACACAACGTGGACAAGCAGCATTGTCGTCCTGGTGGGCGACTATCTCTTTGCCAAAGCTGCCGAACTGGCAGCCGAGGCCCAAAGCACGGAAGCCAATGAGTTGTTCGCGCAAACGGTCGCCATCATCTGCGACGGCGAACTGCGTAGTTTCCTGGAGGGGAAGGGATGGCAGATCACTCGCCAGGATTACTATGACCGCATCTACGCCAAGACTGCCTCTCTCTTCGCCGCATCTAGCGAGGTGGGAGCGGTGATCAATGGGTCGCAGCCGGACCAGCGCAGGCGCCTGCGGGAGTATGGACGCAACGTTGGCATGGCCTTCCAGATCGTGGACGACATCCTTGATTTTACTGGCGATGAGGCTGAGCTGGGCAAGCCCGTGGGCAACGACCTGCGTCAGGGGACAGTGACCCTGCCCGCCATCTGCTACCTGGAACGCTCTCACGATCACGAACCCATCCGCCGCATTCTAGAAGGAGAGGCCAGCGAGGAGACCATCCTGGCCGTGATCAAGCGCATCCGCGACTCCGAGGCGATCGCTGAGTCCTATGCCGAGGCTCGCGTCTTCGTGCAGCGCGCTCGCGATGCCCTCGCCGCGCTGCCCGACGTCCCGTCCCGCCAGGTGATGCTGGACCTGGCAGATTTCGTTGTGGACAGGAAGAGCTAAGAACCACAGAGGACACAGAGAACGCAGAGGCTTCGGAAAACGATCTCTATGCCCTCTGTGTTCTCTGTGATTGTCAACGTGACACATGATTGATCTTTCTATTGTCATCGTGAGCTGGAATGTCCGCGATCTCCTACGCCGTTGCCTGAACTCCTTCAGTGCAACGGCGTTGCTTCCTGCGCCCGAGGGGTTGCGGTGCGAGGTCTTTGTGGTGGACAATGCCTCCCGCGACGGCAGCGCCGAGATGGTACGCACGGAGTTCCCTCAGGTCACCCTGATTCAGAACACAGAGAACGTGGGGTTCACGCGGGGCAACAACCAGGCCCTCGCCCGGGCCACGGGCCGCTATATGCTGCTCCTCAATCCGGATACCGAGGTCGTGGGCGATGCCCTGGCGACCATGGCTGACTACATGGACGCTCATCCCCAGGTGGGAGTCCTGGGCCCGCAGCTCGTCTACCCTGATGGCAGCATCCAGTCCTCGCGCCGCCGTTTCCCAACCCTGGCGACCATGTTCGTGGAGAGCACGGTCCTGCAACGGCTGTTCGGCCACAGCTCCCTGGTGCGCCGCTACTACATGCTGGACAAAGCGCATGATGCCATCCAGGAGGTTGATTGGATGGTGGGGGCCTGCCTGATGGCGCGGCGGGAGGCTGTGCAATCGGTGGGGCTGCTGGACGAGCGGTTTTTCATGTATTCCGAGGAGATGGACTGGTGCCTGCGCATCAAGCGGCAGGGGTGGCAAGTGGTGTATCTGCCCACTGCCCGTGTTGTCCACCACGAGGCCCGCAGCAGCGAGCAGGTGCTGGCGGCGCAGCACATACATTTCCAGAGTAGCAAGGTCGCCTATGCAGCCAAGCACTTTGGCTCGCGCCAGGCGGAGGCTCTGCGCCTCTTTCTACTCGCCACCTACGCCTATTTGATTGCGGAAGAAGGCGCCAAGTGGCTGCTAGGCCACAAACGGCCTCTGCGCAGCCAGCGCATCGGCGTGTACCGTCAGGTACTGCGCTCTGGATTGCGGTGACGCGTGGACGAGGAGAGGGAGAGACGCGGTGACGCGGGGACGCGGAGACGCGGGGACGCGGGGACAGGGAGATGGGGAGAGGGGGAGAGAGGGAGAAGGAATCCTCGAATCCCCTGATCCCGGCCTCCGGGTCTGTCTGGTGGCAGGCGAGTTCCCGCCCATGCAGGGTGGGCTGGGCGATTACACGCGGGAGCTGGCGCGGGTCCTCGTGCGCCTGGGTGTGTCTGTGTCTGTGGTGACCTCGGCCAAGGGCACGTGGAGCGAGCCAGGCCTGACCACGTTTCCAATTGTTGCCGCCTGGGGCTGGAATTGCTGGGGGCAGATTCTGGACGTGTGCCGCCAGGTCAAGGCCAATATTCTGCACATCCAGTATCAGACGGCGGCCTACGCCATGCACCCGGCCATCAATCTGCTGCCGCTGCGCCTGCGTGCCGTGTCCCGGCGCCCGCGCATGGTCATCACCTACCACGACCTGCGCGTGCCGTACCTCTTCCCAAAGGCTGGCCCCTTGCGCCGCTGGCTCACCGATGGCCCCGCCCGCTGGTGCGACGCGGCCATCTTCACCAACGCGGAGGACTACGAACGCTTTGCCCGACGGGCAGGCCGTATCCATCTGATTCCTATCGGCAGCAACATCGCCGTGCAGCCGCCTGCTGACTACAGCCGGGCTGCCTGGCGCCTGCGCCTGGGTGTGGGTGCAGACGAGACGCTCCTGTGCTACTTCGGCTTCCTGAACGAGAGCAAGGGGGGCGAGACGCTGGAGCGCACCCTGGCTGCGCTGGTGGAGCAGAGACGGCCCGTGAAGCTGCTCATGGTGGGCGGGCAGGTGGGTGACAGCGACCCGACGAATGTGGCCTACCTGGCTCGCGTGAAGGAGTTAGTCGCTGAGCTTGACCTGGGCGATCGCGTTCTCTGGACCGGCTTCACCAGGGAGAGCGAGGTCAGCGCCAACCTGCTGGCGGCAGACATAGCCGTGCTGCCCTACCGCGATGGAGCCTCCTTCCGCCGCGGCAGCTTCTTGGCCTGCCTGGCCCACGGGCTGCCGATCGTGACGACACGGGGGGCGCATCCGGAGGTGAACCTCCGGGCCAAACGAGCAAAGCCCTCCGGGCTGCAATCTAGCCCCGCAGGGACGTCGCTGACTAATACTACTACTTCGCTTTGTCATTCTGAGACCCCCCATGCCGCCGCCCGGGCGGCATGTGAGACGGCAGAAACTCGCTGCCAGGGCAGGGCGGGTATGATCCTCGTCGACCCTGGTGTCGGGCACGATGCCCGACCCACTAATATCGGAGTTTCTGAGCAGGAGCGGAGCGACGAAGAATCCCGCGCCACGACGTGTTACCACCCCGAAGTGGAGATTCTTCGCTCGCACAGAACGCTCGCTCAGAATGACCAATCCGCTAAGCGAAGCAGCAGGACTAAGCCCGACGATTCATCGTCGGCTGCCCCGCCCGCCCTTGCCGACGGCGAGAACGTGCTCTTGGTGCCGCCGGATGACGCGGCCGCCAGCGCCGACGCCGTCGTGCGCCTGATAGAATCGCCGGAGCTGCGCCAGCGGCTGGCGGCAGGGGCGCGCACGCTGGCGCAGGCGTTTGGGTGGGATGGGATCGCACAGCGAACACTAGATCTGTACCGCGA
>DAOUCN010000337.1:0-6298 GCA_034431995.1 Chloroflexota bacterium
CTATCGGCACCACGCACCCCGCTCCCACCAGGAAGCGCGTGCCCTCTGTCTGGTCGATGGCATCCCGCACCTCGGCGCGAATGGCCTCCGCTGGCCCATTGACGAGCGTTCCCCACTCGCCGATGCCCCCCATGAGGGCGGTCTTGGTGAGTGAGCGGGCTTCGGCCAGCGACGGCGATGTGCGCCGGTCATGCCAGTTGATCACCTGCACAGGATATGCTGCTTCCACAAGGCTGAACATGATGTTCAGGCCATGAATGTGCAGGAGGATGAGGCTTGTCCTGTCGGCCACCGCCCCCAGGACGTGGCGATCGTATGGGATGCCGAACTCCTCGTACTCGTCCTCGGTCAGGAGATCGCGGGTCGCGCATTGGGTGGAGAAGAAAACGCCATCGGCGCCGGAGCGCAGGCACTCCTGGGCGAAGTGGGCCGTTGTATCGGCGATGACGGCCAGGCCGCGACGGAGCTCCTGGGGATGGTCGCGCAGATGGCTCAGCCAGGCGCGTTCACCGGCCAGGGAGCGGGCAATGGTCAGGGGGCTGAAGATGGTGGGAAGGACAAAGATGTCTGGCCCTGCCTTGGTGCGGATGAGACGCAAAGCCTGAAGCTCGCGTCCCAGGACGCCAGTGGTCACGTCCAAGGGCCAGAGCTTCTGCCAATCGCGGGGCTGCTTGATTGGTCTGTTCAGATATTCCCGCGTGCCCTCGCGGTTGTCTTTGGGCACGAGGCGAGCGCCCCAGTCCTCGGTGTAGTAGCCGCTGGCGTGGGTGACCTTGATAAAGTCGAAGTCGTGTTCGGTCTGCCAGGCCAGGCAGGCCCTGGCCAACTTCTCGGCGCTCTGGTCGTCGCCTGGCCAGTGGCGCCAGAGGGCAATGGGAATGCGGTCCGGCTTGTCGCCGTGTATCGCTGCCAACACGCGCTCTCTCTTGTTCACGCCCATTCTCCCAGTTCAGATGGATGACCAAGGACCAAAGACGAATCAAGTCCGTCATCAGGCACGCGCTGTGCTTCGTCGTTCGTCATTCGTCCTTTGTCCTCGGTCCCTGGCCGTCTTCGTCCAGGAACACCTCGCGCGTACGTCCGCCGTCCACAGGGCCGCTGACCCAGCCCTGGCTCTCCATGATGTCAATCAGGCGAGCGGCGCGGGCATAGCCGATGCGCAGCTTACGCTGGAGGAGAGACACCGAGGCGTGGCCGGCCTGCTGCACGACCCTCTTTGCTTCTTCGAGCAAGGGATCTTCCGGAGTTTCTGCTTCCTGCTCCTGCCAGGGTGCAGCGGCGGCGGAGGTGATATCCATGACAGCAGGGGCAACAGGCTCCTGGCTTCTCCAGAAGTTGACGATCGCCTCGATCTCCTGATCGGACACGAACACGCCCTGCAAACGTACTGCGCTGGATGAGTCCGAAGCCATGTAGAGCATATCGCCACGGCCGAGGAGCTTCTCCGCGCCGGGCATGTCAAGGACGACGCGGGAATCAACCTGCGACGTCACGGCAAAGGAGATGCGAGCCGGGAAGTTGGCCTTGATGAGGCCAGTGATCACATCCACCGAGGGGCGCTGCGTGGCAATGATCAAGTGAATGCCCGTGGCCCGAGACATCTGGGCCAGGCGGCAGAGGAGGCGTTCCACCTCGTCTGGTGAGAGCATCATAATATCGGCCAACTCGTCAATGACGATGAGGATATATGGCAAATACTCGCGGCCGCTTCTGGGCGTCACGGTCTTGTTGTAGGCGTCAATGTTGCGAGCGCCAGAGGCGGAGAAGATCTTGTAGCGGCGCTCCATTTCCCGCGCCGTCCACTTGAGGACGTTGATAACCTTATCAACTTCAGTAATCACAGGCGAGATCAGATGGGGGATGCCGTTGAACGCCACCAGCTCTACCATCTTGGGGTCTACCATGACGAGCTTCATGTCATCGGGCGTGTTGTGCAGGAGCATGCAGGCGATGAGGGAGTTGATGCACACGCTCTTGCCCGAGCCGGTGGCGCCGGCGATGAGCAGGTGGGGCATCTTGCCCAGGTCGGCCACGATCGGGCCGCCGGACACATCCTGCCCCAGGGCAATGGCCAGCTTTGACTTGGCGTGGAGTTTCTGGAAGGCTGTCGTCTCGATCACGCTGCGCAGGCCGACGAGGGCAATGGAGGAGTTTGGCACCTCGATGCCCACGACGTTGCGCCCAGGCACGGGCGCTTCGATGCGGATGGGCGAGGCGGCCAGGGCCAGGGCCAGGTCGTTCTGCCGTGCCACGATGCGGCTGACCGACACGCCAGGAGCAGGCTGCACTCCAAACTGGGTCACCGTCGGCCCCTGGTTCACCTCCACCACCCGCGCCTGAATGTGGAAGTTGGCCAGCGTTTCCTCGATGATCTTCACCCGGCGGCGAATGTCCGCCTGGCTCAGCTCCTGTTCGGTTGTTATCTCCAGATAGTCCAGGCTCGGCAGTTGCCATTCGCGTCGGATGGCGGAGGGAGTCGGCTGCGTTCCTACAGGAGGCGTTGTGATAGGCGGAAGCAGGGTAGGCTGGGTGATCGGCTGGGTCTTGGTGACCGGTGCGATCCCTGGCGGGCTGGGCCGTGGCGCTGGTTTGGGGGGTTCGAGGGCTGGTCGCGGCCCGACGGTCTTCCCGTTCTGTCGAATCACGGGCTCGTTGAGGCGCGGGGACAATGAACGATGATAGAAATCGCTGGCCGAGGCCCGTAGGTCAAGCCCGGTCTCCCATATCTCGCGCAGCGAGATGCCAAAGGCCAGGATGCCGCCTACGGCAGCGAGCGCCAACAAGAGGCCAAAGGCTGCGACACGGCCGAGGTAGCGAATGATGATCGCTGCCACGACGTAGCCGACCCGGCCGCCGCCACCGGCGTTGGCAGGCGGGAGCTGGGGATCGCCGGAGAGGGTTGCCACGACATGGAGGAGGCCGAGGATGGCCAGGAGCAGCAGGGCAGCCCCCAGGGCTGACAGTGCTGGGAATGTGAATTCCTCGTCGAAGCGCTGCCGGAGCCAGTAGATGGCGACGGCAGCCACCCCCGCCACCACCAGCGGCCAGCCCCAGCCAAAAGCCGCCTGTATCAGGTCACGCCACCAGAGGCCCAGGTCGCCCGCGGGAAAGAGCAAGGCGACCACGGTAAGGAGGGACAGCACCAGCAGGATGACAGCGACGATGTCCCGCTGTGCGTCCTCGCTCAGGATCGGCGCCCTCCCGCCCCGGTGTCTCCTGTTTGTGCCCTTCTTCGCTGCCTTTCGGCCCATCGCACTCCCCTCGACCTAATAGTACCCTTGTTCTATTATACCCTCATCGCGCGGAAAATGCAACTGCGCATGGGAGGGTGGTCAGGGTCTCTTCATTGTCACCCTGAGCAGAGCGAAGGGTCTCTAGTAGCTGCGGCAGTCGCCTTGAATGGCAGCAAGAGATGCTTCGCTCCGCTCCCTGGCCTGCGCCCAGGGCAGGCAGCATGACGCACGGCGCAGAGAATGCAAAGAGCCTAGGAGGGTGGTGAAGTTCCTGTCGTCGGCGCGATGTGGCACATGTTGGCGAGAAGCTGGAGCACAGGAACCCGAAGAACGACGTCGTCTCCAGCGCCGGCCGACAACGATCCCTCGTCGTGGCCAATCACGATCAAGGCAAGTGATCGCTGGGGTACTTGTAGGAGCCCGCGATTCGGTGCTCAGCATCCAGTTTCTGGAACTCCTCAGCCTCTGCAATCTCATCCATGCGCATCGTCTCTTCCAGAACCGCAACCGCCTGCTCGTAGGAGCGCGTCTGGTGATGATCCAGGATGCCCCACAGGAGCATGGAGCGGTCGCCGGTCTTGAAGGCAAGCAAATCCCGCTCCATGTCCAGCCACTCGGGCAGGATGCAGTTGAACATGATCTTGGGAGGCAATGCCCCGACATGGATCGGCTGGATGCCCTTCTGGTTGATCACGGCAGGGACTTCGACCACCACGTTGGGCGGGATGCCCTCAAGAGCGCCGCGATTCGGAACGTTGACCTGGAATTGCCCTTCCTTGTTGTTGACCAGGGCGTCAATAATGGGCACGATCTGTTCCCTTGTCCTGGTGGTGCCAACCTTCTGCGCCAGGTCCACGGATGGATCGGTGGCCCAGCTTGTCATCTCGGCGATTCTTGCTTCCAGGTTCTTCACGAAGAAGGGGCGGGCGATGTGTGTATCAGGGCCGCCGAAAGGTTCGCCATACCAGTGCTTCTTGGTCTCGATGTCCGTGTGATACCACCAACCGCCACGACGCACCGTATCGCCGATGGGAAACAGCCCGTAGAGGTGATACTGGTGCACCGCGCCGCGGGACATCTGCGCATCGTGCGTCCTCGTCGCCACGTGGGTCCGCCAGTATTCCTCAGCCTTTGTTGCGATCCACTCGTCAATGAGCGGATAGGCATCCTTGCCCTCGTAGATGAAGTGCGTTAGCCAGATGTTGTGGTTGAGGCCGGGGGCCTGCCAGGTCACCCTGTCAGGATCAATCCCGATGGTGGACGCGATCTCCCTGTATCCGTAGTGGCCGTGGCACAGGCCGCACACCTTGATGCCTGTCTCCCGTGTCATCAGCGTACAGCCAGCAAATACCGGATTACCAGACTGGATCAGCCAAGCGTTTGGGCAGACTTTCTCAATGTCCCTGGCTACGTCGAGCATGAGCTGCAACTGGTGGAACGGCCCTATCTGTCCGGCCACATGATAGTAGCCGTGTTTGGCGGCCAGGTCACGCATGCGCGCCTCAACGATGTGGCCCAGCACGTAGGCGGTGTTGATCACGAAGCTGGCGTCCTGCAGGGAAGCCCTTCGCTCTTGGGTCTTGTCGAACGTCAGCTTGGCGCCGATCTGCCGAGCATAGCGCGCGGCCAACTTGTAGATCATCTCTAGCCGCTCGCCGTCTATGTCCATGAACGATACATGGCTGCCGGTCAGGCCTGGCGTCAGGCATAGATCCTTGACGACACCAAGAGAGAACTGGGCGCTGCCTGCGCCGATAACGCTGATCTTGACTGCTGTGGACATCGTGCGTATCCTCCTTGTTTCCGTATGAACCTCTCGCAGGTTCTGCCAACCTGCGGGAGGTTTGGCGGCCCCCCTACATCTTGCGCTGTATGGGCAAAACGACTATAATCGAGGCCAGTGCGGGTGATTCCCCGACCACGTTCAAGGAGCACATGATGGCAGGCGAAGCAAAGACAATCACCCTGGTGGGTATCGGCAGCAGAGGGGTGAGCTGGCTTGAAAGCGTCGCGCAGCACCCACTGTGGCGCATCGTCGCCCTGGTGGACGTCAGCGACAAGGCCCTGGAACAGGCCAGGGTGGTGACTGGCCTTGAGGAGCAGCACTGCTTTTCCAGCCTGGAGGACGTCTTCTCCAGCATCCCTTCCGATGCAGTTCTCCTGGTCGTACCGATTGCCGACCACTATCCCCTCATCCGCATGGCGCTCGCGGCTGGACGGCACGTGCTCACCGAAAAGCCCTTCGTGACCGAGATGGCGCAGGCCAGAGAGCTGGTCTCAATGGCCGAGAGCCGGCACCTCGCTTTGGGCATTACACAGAACTATCGCTTCGAAGAACCGTATGAGACACTTCGCCAGGCCGTGCAGGCAGGAATGATCGGCCGGGTGCTATCCGTTTCGATTCGCTTTCACCGCCATCGCCCGGTGCGCCCCCACTGCGAGAACGAACCGGCGCCGTTCCTCTTCATCCAGGGCATACACTTCCTCGATGGCCTGCGCGCCCTGTTCGGCTGCGAAGGCGAGAGCGTCCAGGCATGCAGCCTCAATCCCCCTTGGTCTCCTTACCACAATCCTCCTCGCTGGGAGGCACTCATCACCATGGAGAACGGTGTGCTGGCCCACATCAGCGGGTCGTTCCTCGGCCAGGGGCGGCAGACGCCTTACCCCGCCCTGTGGCGCGTGGAAGGAGAGAGGGGCGATCTCTACCTTGAGGAAGGGCCGCAGGGAGCTTTGGAGCTAGTTCACGCCTGGGATGGCGGCAGGGAGCAACACCTGCCGCTTGTCAAGGTGCGTCCGGCCCGAGATGTTCTCCTGGACCAATTCCACGTGGCGTGTTCGGGCGGGCCGGAGATGCCGAGCAGCGGCCGCGACAATCTGGGCACGCTGGCCCTGGTCGTGGCGCTGATAGCGGCCAGCCGCTCAGGCAAGTCTGAGAGAGTGCAGGGCTATCTGGCCTGAACCTGCGTCGCGCAGCTCTCCTCGCTGGCCGCCGACCGGAGACGCTGTAGTAGCTGTCACTCTGCCTGTCCCCTGGACTGCCGGAGCGCAGGCAGCATGGCATACTG
>DAOUCN010000338.1:0-10939 GCA_034431995.1 Chloroflexota bacterium
GTTCTCTAGCAGTACAAACCGCAAAGAGCGCAGGGGCCGCAAAGGCCGAGCACATTTCCCCTTTGTGTTCTTTGCGCCCTCTGCGGTTGATAAGCCTACTCGCCGTAGAATCGGGCCGCCACATGCATGAGGAAACGCAAGAGGATGATCATGTCGAAGACCTGGCGGAAGTCCGAGGAGATGAAGCGCAGGGTGCGCGGCTCTACCAGTTCCACGCCAGGGACGCGGGCCAAGAGCGTGGCATGGCTGTGCCGGACACATTCGACCTCCAGCACAGTCGGCTTGGCGAAGGTATAGGGCTTGAAATCGGGCAGCCGCTGCACGGCGCGGCGGGCAGCCTCGCGGATGCGCCTGTGGGCAAGGTCGGCGGGATAGCATTCGGCTGCATAGTAGTCCAGGGCACGCTTGACCACGGCGGTCTCCACATCGCCCAGGAAGTCCTTGATGTCGGCGCAGACGACGTCGTCGCCGGTGATGAGGGCGATGGGAACGCCCAAGGTTCCGGCGAGGCCCGCCGCGATCTCGGCCTCGCCTACCACGCGGCCATTGATCTTGATGAAGGGATGGCGGACGAAGGTGTGGGCTAGGACGCCGCGGCCGCCGGCCTTGTCATGCCAGCCCACCAGGAAAACGGCATGGGTCTTATCGTCCAAGCCCTCCAGGAAGTAGAGCGGTGTGTTCTTGCCGCCGCGAATCACCGACGCGGCTGGGTGCAGGCTGTCCCAGAGAATATTATCATTGGCCGCTCCGTGGGAGTCCATGACGACGATGTGGGTGGCTCCCCCATCCAGTGCGCCCTCGATGGCAGCGTTGGTGTCATCGGTGACGGCCTGGCGCAGCCAGGGCTCCTGGCCATTGGCGATGCCGGCGATGCCCTCGATGTCCACGGAGATGAGGACCTTCATGGCTGACCTCCTTCAGCGATACGGAGGCATGATACATGGTGGTGAGCTGGCTGTCAACAGGGAAGGACAAGGGATGACAGACGAAGGAGGTAGGACGCAAAGCTTCGCCCCTCACCCCGTCTGGGAGAGGGAGAGCGCACGGAGGGAGGTCCCTTTGTGAGCGGATGGCGCGGCAACTTCGCTCACCTGTGGACTGTGCAGCTTATCTCTAGCCTGGGCTGGACGGTGGCCCAGCCTTTCCTTCCCCTGTACGTCCAGGAGCTTGGCGTCAGCGGCGTGCGCGAGGCCGCCCTGTGGGCCGGCTTGCTGGGCTTCGTCGGCGGCCTGGGCATGGCATTGGCGTCGCCAGTGTGGGGGGTGGTGGCCGACCGCTATGGCCGCAAGCTGATGGTGCAGCGGGCCACCTTTGGCGGAGGGATCGCCCAAGCGCTGATGGGCCTGGCGAGTAGTGCGCCACAGCTTGTGGCACTGCGGGGAGTACAGGGCATGCTGGGGGGCACCGTGCCCGCGATCATGGCCTTAGCCGCCGCCATTGTCCCCCAATCGTCTCTGGGCTTTGCCCTGGGGGCGCTACAGACGGCCGTTTCCCTGGGCACCGCTGCAGGGCCTTTGCTGGGCGGCTGGCTGGCGAATGCCGTGGGCTATCGTCCCACCTTCTACGCCACGGGGATGATTCTCTTCGTCGCATGGCTCGTGACCGTCATCGGCGTCAGGGACAGGTTTATGCCTCCCCCCCGAGGGGAGCGGCCGCGCCGGATCTGGTCAGAGCTGCGCAGCGTGGTGAGCATCCCCAACATGGCGGGCTTGCTGGTGGTGGTGGCCGCCGCTCGTGGCGCCCACTTCGCTACCATCATCGCCATTCCCCTTGTCCTGCAGGAGATGGCTGGTGGCGATCCGCGGGTGAGCGGCCAGTCGGGTGTGGTGT
Source organism: Chloroflexota bacterium (assembly GCA_034431995.1). Lineage (GTDB taxonomy): Bacteria > Chloroflexota > DTOL01 > DTOL01 > DAOUCN01 > DAOUCN01. Next base: position 1,831 of record DAOUCN010000338.1, read on the forward strand.
TGGGGCTGGCGGCGGTGGTGATGGCCATTGCCGCCATGGTCTGGGGGCGGCTGGGCGACCGCCTGGGTCAGGCGCGCGTGCTGCTGGCCGCGCTGGGCATGGCAGCAGTAGTCATCCTACCCCAGGTGTTGGTGCAGAGGCCATGGCAGCTTGCCCTGGGCCAGATGGCCTTTGCCGCCGGGCTGGCCGGCACCCTGCCCAGCTCTAACGCCCTGATCGGCATGATCGGCCCACGAGGGCGCGAAGGGGCGGTGTACGGGGCGAGCGGCACGGCCCTGGCCGTGGGCAGCGCCCTGGGGCCGGCCCTGGCGGGTGCGATCATGGGCAGCCTGGGCACGCGCGCGATCTTTGGCTGCCTGGGGGCGGCGCTGGGGGCGTTGTTTGTTATGCTGCGGGTGTCGGGTGTCGCCGCGAGAGTACAGGGTGGAGGGTAGAGGGGAGGGGGTGGAGTGTAGAGGGTGTCGGGCATCGGGTGTTGGGTATCGGGTACTGCGACTGCGCGAGGGCGCGACCCGATGCCCGATGCCCGACCCCCGAACCCCAACCCCCGAAACCCGAGGTCCGAATCGCGCCCCATTTCCCCAAACCCTGCGAAATGTGCTATAATAGAGCCGTGGGTATATCGTGCCCACCCCGCCTTTCAGCGCAGGAGGTACACGATGGAGTGCAAGGAACGACTGGTACAATACTTCCGCGAGAACGGCGTCCCCTTCCAAAGCATGACCCATCCCCAGGCGTTCACCGCCCAGGAGGTCGCCGCCGCCCAACACGTGCCGGGCAAGCAGGTGGCCAAGGTCGTCATGGCCAGGGCCGGTGACAAGATGGTCATGCTCGTCCTACCCGCCAGCTTTCGGGTCAACTTCCGCCTCCTGGCCGATGTGCTCAAGGTACGCGAGGTGCACCTGGCCAGCGAGGAGGAGTTCGCCGCTCTGTTCCCCGACTGCTTGGCCGGCGCCATGCCGCCCTTCGGCAACCTCTACGACATACCTGTCTACGTGGACATCTCCCTCACTGAGGACCCGGAGATCGTCTTCCAGGCTGGCACCCACGTAGATACCATGAAGATACGCTATGCCGACTACGCGCGCCTGGTCAAGCCCCAGGTGGCCCAGTTCGCTCTACGCTGACGCCCCATGGCAAAACCGCGAAGCCGCACGGCGGGACTCAGACCCGACAGGTCTCGCCGACCTGTTGGGTCTATAGGCGACGCCTGCGCGTCTTCGTGCTATCCTCTGCGCTTCCCTGGTCGGGCAGACGCGGGAAGTGCAGAAGGACTAATCAAGGAGGCACATTGATGCTCACCAAAGAAGAGCTGCTGGCCAAGGCCAAGAAGCCAGCGCAGGATGCCATGCGCCTGCATCCCTTCTATCGAGGCAAGGTAGAAGTGATCCCCAAGTGCCGCATCCGTGATTTCAACGACTTCGCCATCTGGTACACCCCTGGCGTCGCCCAACCCTGCCGGGCCATCGCCGAAAACCCCGAGCTTGTAGACGAGTATACCAACCGCTGGAACACAGTCGCCGTGGTCAGCGATGGCACGCGCGTCCTCGGGCTGGGCGACATCGGCCCCAAGGGCGGCATGCCGGTGATGGAAGGCAAGGCCCTCCTCTACAAGTACCTGGGCGGCGTGGACGCCTTCCCGATCTGCCTGGCCACCAAAGACCCCGATGAGATCATCAAGACCGTGCTCCTGCTCCAGCCCTCCTTCGGCGGCGTCAACCTGGAGGATATCTCCCAGCCCAAGTGCTTCCGCATCCTGGACACCCTACGCGAGCAGGCGGAAATCCCTGTCTGGCACGATGACCAACAGGGCACAGCCACCGTCGTTCTCTCCGGTCTCATCAATGCCCTCAAGGTGGTAGGAAAGCGGCGGGACGAGGTCACAGTTGCCATGATTGGCGCGGGCGCCTCCAATGTCGCCATCAGCCGCCTGCTGTTCAAGAGCGGCATCAAGCCAGGCAAGACCATTGTGGTAGACAGCAAAGGCATCCTCCACCCAGGTCGCGCCGACATCGAGCAGCGCAAGGCCGAGTTCGTGGACAAATGGCGCATCTGCCAGAACACAAACAAGGAAGGGCGGGTGGGCGGCATCGCCGACGCCATGCGCGGCGCCGACGTGTGTATTGCCTTGTCCACCCCAGGCCCCGATGTCATCAAGAAGGAATGGGTCAGCACCATGGCCGAGGATGCCATCGTCTTCGCCTGCGCCAATCCCGTCCCCGAGCTGTGGCCATGGGACGCCAAGGAAGCCGGCGCCCGCGTCGTCGCCACGGGGCGCTCTGACTTCCCCAACCAAGTCAACAACTCCCTGGGCTTTCCTGGCATCTTTCGGGGAACCCTCGACGTGCGCGCCCGCACCATCACCGATGAGATGTGCGTTGCCGCGGCCGAGGAGTTGGCCGTCTGCGCCGAGGAGAAGGGACTCAGCCCCGACTACATCACGCCCAACATGGATGAATGGGAGGTCTTCCCGCGCGAAGCCACGGCCGTGGCGATGAAGGCCATCGAGCAGGGTATCGCCCGACGCTCCCTCTCACGCAGCCAAGTCTACGATCACGCCGTGAGCATCATCAAGCGGGCGCGCGATCTCAATCAGCTCATGATGAAGAACGGCTTCATCGCCGAAGCGCCGGAGGAGTAACCTGCCGCGGGTTTACACCATCTATCCCTTGATCCACGCCATGCGGCTGAACGCCGACCTGAACAGGCCCCCGTTGACGCATGAGGGCGACCCCGATGTGACAACGGCCTGGTGCCCCGATGAGGCCTGGGTGAAGTTCGAGGTGCGGCGTATTCGCCAAGCCCGACCTCCCACAGGTTCGCAACCTGCGGGAGGTTAGCAGGAGGTCAGTGACCAGTAACCAGGCGAGCTGCAGCCTCGCCAGACGGAGGTAGAGAGAATGTACGATGTGATCGTTATCGGCGGGGGACCGGCGGGCCTGACGGCCACCGTCTACGCCGTGCACAAGCGACTAGAGACCCTGCTCGTCACCGAGGACCTGGGAGGCAAGGCCAATTATCGTCTCACCATCAAGGGTGGCGAGGGACATGAGTACATCACCGGCGATGAGATCATTGCCAAGTTCAAGAACCAGGTTCAGTACCTGGATTTCGTGCGCCACCTGGGTACGGTGACCCAGGTGCAGGCCCTCGACAGCAACTATGCGGTGCACACCAAGGAGGGTAAGCGCTTCGAGACGCGCACCGTCGTCGTGGCCACCGGGGCCAGCCCGCGCTTCCTGGACGTGCCGGGCGCTCGCCGCCTGTTGGGCAAGGGCCTCAGCTATTCGGCCGTCAGTCATGCGCCCCTGTTTGTGCAAAAGGATGTCGTCGTGATCGGCAGCGGCGGCAGCGCCCTGCGCAGCACTGCTGAACTGGCCTGCGTCGCCAGCCGCGTCACCCTCGTTGCCCCCAGCGCAGGCGAGCTGGACTCTCCCCTGGGCAAGAAACTGCGAGCGGATCCCAAGGTGACCATTCTCCAGGGCTGGAGCGTGCAAGAGATCCAGGGACAGGACTTCGTCGAGGGTGTCCTGCTGAAGGGGGAAGGCGGGCAGGAGCGCCAGGTGCCAGCCGAGGGTGTGTTTGTAGAGTTGGGCCTGACGCCCAATGCGGCTGTTGTGAGCGGCTTGGTGAGGACCAATGCCCAGGGCGCCATCATGGTGGACGCCCACAACCAGACCAGCCGCCCGGGCATCTTCGCCGCCGGCGACGTCACTAACGTGCCGCCGGAGCAACACCTGATCGCCATCGGTGAAGGGGCCAAGGCCGCCCTCAGTGCCTACGAGTACCTGCTCCGAGAAGGGCGGTAGGCCTTTTGGACCACAGAGAACACAGAGAGCACAGAGGGAAATACGACGATCGGAGACATCTGTGTCCGCCTGCCTCGCGTGGCGATCGCGGGACAGACTGGTACGGTTCTAGCGGGCACGAATCTCTGTGTCCTCTGCGCCCTCTGTGGTAAATCCAAGACTGCCTGCGGAGGAGACATGCCGCGCGAGGTGGTGGGTGAGATCATGCACCGGGGAGCCATCACCTGCTCCCCCTCCACATCCCTGGACGAGGCCGTGCGCATCCTCGGCGATAGCGACATCACCGCCCTGGTGGTGGTGGGCAATGCCGGGGAACTGCTAGGCATCCTCTCCCATACCGACGTCCTGCGCCACTACGGGGAGACCCTGGCCGAGCGCAAAGTGGGCGAGATCATGAGTCCTGGCGCCGTTATGGTCGAGCCGGACACGCCCATCGAGGCGGCGGTCGCCATCATGCTCAACAGCCACTTTCACCGCCTGGTGGTGACGACTCCCAGTCCCAACGGGCCCATCCCCGTGGGCATCCTTTCCAGCACCGACATCATCCGCCATCTGCGGGGGGCGCGCTGGGCCTGGCGCTGGGAGTGACGCGGGGACATAGAGCATGGAAACCTCCCGCAGGGTCCGAACCTGCGGGAGGCTGAGCGCAGCAGGTCTCTACGGCAGGATGAAGACGAGGCGACGCGGCGAGTCCAGCCGCGTCAGGCCGTGGGCCAGAGCCAGGTCCACGGCCTCTTTGTATTCCTGGCGGGTAAGCGGACGATTGACCTCTGGGTATTGGTGAGCGTGATAGCAGGGGCGGTACTGATCCATAATGTTGAGGTAGGTGTTAGGCGAGATCTCTGCGGCCAGGAAGCGCACGATCTCCGCGGTGCCCGCCAGGCCATGGGGCAAAACCAGGTGGCGCACCAGGAGTCCCCGCAGGGCCACGCCATCGTCGTCCAGCACCAGGTCGCCCACCTGGCGGTGCATCTCCCTGACGGCGGCCTGGTTATGGGCCGGATAGTCCTTGATGCCCGACAGTCGCTCGGCCACCGCGGCGTCGCTGTACTTCATGTCGGGCATGTAGATGTCTACAATGCCATCCAGGAGGGCCAGCGTCTCGAGGCTGTCATAGCCTGAGCTATTGTACACCAGGGGAACGTGCAAGCCGTGCTCTACGGCGATCTCCAGGGCGGCCAGAATCTGGGGCACGACGTGGGTAGGCGTAACCAGGTTGATATTGTGGCAGCCGTGCTCTTGCAGGGCCAGCATCATCACGGCGAGGTCTTCGGCGTCAACCACCTGACCCTCGCCCATTTGGCTGATCTCATAGTTCTGGCAGAACTGGCAGCGCAGGCTGCACCAGGTGAAGAAGATGGTGCCCGAGCCGTGGCGGCCCACCAGGGGCGCCTCCTCACCGAAGTGGGCATGGAAGCTGCACACGAGGGCGTGCTCCCCCGTGCGGCACGATCCTTTCTCGCCCTCCAGACGGTTCACGCCGCAGGCGCGCGGGCACATGCGGCACGCCGCCAGCCGCTCGTGGGCCACCTGCACCCGCTGGCTCAAGTCGCCGCAACGATGCAGCCTGACATAAGAGGCTTCCATGTTACTGATTGTCATTTCTGGCGAGCGCGGGTATCAATGACTCTACTGCAAAAAGGTCAAGAAGGCCACGTCATCCTGCCTGCCCTGGGCGCAGGCCAGGGCAGGCAGAATGACAGCACTCCGGCACCCTTTTGGCAGTGGACTCATCAATTCCGCTTATAATCTTTCGACACAAGAATCATGTACTTTTCGCTCTTTCTCCCGGTCTGCGCGTCCCCGCATCATCCCGTCCCCGCGTCTCCACGCCGCGTCCCCCGCACCTGGCTCTCCCGCCACAGATAGAAAGCCCCCAGCAGAGCGATCGGCACATAGACCACCAGGTGCAGGATGACGCCATAGGCCAGGGCCGGTTCCTTGTCCACACCAAAGAGGGCAAGGGACAACACGGCCAGATAGTGGAACACGCCCACCCGCCCCGGCGACGACGGCAGGGCCGCCCCCAGGTAGAGCACGACGATGAGAAACAGCCCCGCTACGACGGGGGTCTGGACGTCCAGGCCCATGGCTACGAACGTGACGTAGTTGGTGAGGACGCCGACGCCCCAGACGATCAGCGACCAGGCCAGGACAGTGAGGAGCAGATGCCCCTGACTCAGCGAGCGGACGACGGCGGCGGCGTTGGCGGCGCGGCGGGCGATGGCGAGGCGACGCACAGGAGACCAGGTGCGCTCCAGCCAATCGGCCACGGCCAGGAAGTAGCGGCTGCCCCGCCCCGCCAGGATCAGCACGACCAGCAGGCCAACCAGCGCCAGGCTCAAGATGATGCCGGATTGCTTGAGCCAGGTGGGTAGGGGCATGGCCAGGGCGACAGCGGCCAACAAGCTGAGAAGCATCACGCTGTCCAGGGCCTTCTCCACCACGACAGTGTAGAGTACCGTGCCCACCCCCACGCCCTCCACCATGTAGGAGCGGGCCACGTCGCCCACTCGCAGCGGGGCGAAAGCATTCATGGTCTGCCCGATCATCACCACGGCGAAAAGGCGGCCCAACCCCACCTCGCTGGTCTGGGGCGACAGGATCGCTTTCCAGCGGATAGCCTTGCTGATGTTGCTGATGAGGACGGTGACGACGGCCACGGCGATGAGGAGGGGGTTGGCCCGCAGCAGAGCGCTCCACACCTGGCGCACATCAACGCCGCGCAGGGCGAGGGCCAGGAAGATGAGGCTGAGCACCGTGCCAAGGGCCAGCCGTCCCCACCGTTGTGCGCCCGGCCTTATCTGCTTGTTTGCGTCTGGCGCGTTCACAGGCTGCTCTCCGCTGCCCATCTATCCTCACACGCCTGGGCGAACACGAGGTTCACCCCTCCTGGTGTGGGGGCGAACACGAGGTTCGCGCCTACACCGGTCCCGGTGCCATCCTCCCCCGCTGGCGCAGAGCATCCCACATACCCTGCGCCAAACCGACGCTCAGGGCCGCCGCCCGCGCCGTCAAGAGCACAGGCGAGACCAGCGCTGCCGCCCGATCGCGCCGCCAGGCTTTGACCATGAAGGGCGCAAAGCTGCCAGCCAGGAGCAGAAGCATGATGCCAAACGCCGGCCAGAAGGCCCCCAGCACGGCACCCAGGACGAGAACGGGCACGAAGATACACACCAGCCCCATCTGCACCTTGAGGGAGCCGGGCGTATGGGAATCGCGCACGGCCTTCTCGGGGTGCAGGCGCAGCACCAGGGCCTTCCAGTAGGCGGTCTTGTACTTGCGGCGGACGTAGGCCCCCAGGGTGGGCGGGTGGCGATGATAGACGACGGCGCCCGCTACGAAGACCATCTTGTAGCCCCGCTTCGCCAGGCGGAATGAAAGCTCCTGGTCTTCGACGGAGGCCGTTGGAAAGCTCGTGTCGAAGCCATTGTGCTGCAGGAACACCTGGCGCCGATAGGCAGCGGCATAGGTGTCTACGAAGTCAATGTAGTGCGCCCGCTCCATCTGGTCATAACGCTCCTGGTACTCTACCTGGACGAAGCGAGGGACAAGGCCAGGCTGCCGCGTGCGGTACACCCCCTTGCTGCCCACGATCTCAGCGTCAGCAAAGGGGGCGACCATCTGCTCAAGCCAGTTGGCAGCGGGGACGCAATCGGCGTCGGTGAAGAGAACGATAGCCCCCTGCGCCTGCTGCACGCCCAGATTGCGGGCCACGGCGGGGCCTTGATTGGGCTGGCGCAAGACGCGGACGCCCGCCACTTCTGCCACCCGGGCAGTGGCATCGGTGGAGCCGTCATCAACGACAATGACTTCGTAGCGCTCGCGCGGCATTGTCTGGGTCTGCACAGCGGCGAGACACTCGCCCAGGGTCGCGGCGGCATTATAGGCGGGCACGACCACGGAGAACTCCACCACCTGGCGCGTCCTTGTGTTTTCTCTGAGCCTGGCCTATAATAGCACAGAAGCGGCGGGGCGTCAAAGCGTCAGGGTGTCAAGGCGTCAGGGCGTCAGGGTGTCAAAGCGTCAGAGTGTCAAGGCATCCGGGCGTCCAGCGTCAGAGCATTGGCCTAGAATGCGGGCCGCAGGCAAGGCGTCAGAGATAGCCATCCAACCACGTACCCTGACGCTTTGATGCCCTGACGCCTTGACGCGGATTGGGGCGAGGACACGTGGCGGGTCAGGGGGACTCACGATACGGGGCCACCATTGCTACCACCGCCGAGCGTGCGGGCGCGGCGGGCGTGACGGTTGTCTCTTTCCTGGCCTACCTCAGCACGCTGGCGCCCGGTCTCACCTGGGCGCACCAGGGGGCCGATGGTGGCGACCTGGCGGCGGCGGTCGCCTCGCTGGGTATTCCCCACCCGCCGGGCTACCCCACCTACGTGTTGCTCGGTCGCCTGTTTTCGCTTCTGCCAGTCGGCGATGTGGCCTTTCGGCTTAACCTCATGTCAGCCGTCTGCGCGGCGGTGGCGGTAGGGCTGACGTATCTGGTGGTGCTGCGCGTGTGTCTGGGGGTGGTTCCCACCCTCACCCCGTCCCTCTCCCCTCCAGGGAGAGGGGGAGGTGCCCTCACCCCGTCTCTCTCCCCTCCAGGGAGAGGGTGGAGCGGCGTCAGCGGCAGAGAATGGCTGGCGGTGGGTGCGGCTGCCTCAGCCGCTCTGGCTTTCGCGTTCTCACCGGCTTTCTGGTCGCAGGCCGTTATCACGGAAGTCTATACCCTCAACGCAGCCTTTGTTGCGGGGCTTCTGCTGCTGGCGCTGGGCGCAGAGGGGAGGCGGCCACAACTGCTGGCGTTTGTGCTAGGCGTGGGGCTGGGCAATCACCTGTCGCTGGTCTTGCTCGTGCCTGCGCTCGTGCTCTTGTGCGGTGCGGGCAGAGCCCGGGTGTTGGCGCGCGACATGCGGGCATGGGCTGGTGCGCTCGTGGCTTTCGGGGCGGGGCTGGGCGTCTATGTGTATCTGCCTCTGCGGGCGGTCGCAGATCCTTTTCTCAATTGGGGCGACCCACGCACGCTGGAGCGCTTCTTCTGGATGGTCGGCGGCGGGCCATACCGGCCCTATGTCTTTGGCCTGGCCGTGGCTGAGCTGCCGGGTCGGCTGTCGGCCTGGGCGACGCTGCTGGTGCAGCAGTACGGCTGGTTGGGGATCGCGCTGGCGCTGCTCGGCCTGTGGGACATGACCACGGCAGGAGAAGAGGGCCAGCCCAGGCAGCGCCGCGTGACCTGGGGGCTAATCTCGACCTTTGTTCTCTACAGCGTCTACGCCCTGGGCTATCGTACAGCGGATTCACACCTCTAT
>DAOUCN010000339.1:0-4336 GCA_034431995.1 Chloroflexota bacterium
TCCCAAGGGCGCTGAGACTGAGTTCCCCAATGTTAGTGCCATGCCCCGCTCGTGCTGGGAACCCTGGGGGCTGTTCCGCCGTCCCTTCTCTGACACTCTGGCCGAGAACTTACGACGCTGGCAGGCGGGCGGACTGCGGCGACTACCTGACGGCAATCCTTTTCCTGATGTGATTGAGAGCTCACGAACGCCACGCCGGGAGCGGGAGATCGCCCGTCATCCCAGTCTCAAACCTCAGAAGTTCATGCGCCAGTTGGTCTGGGCAGCATTACCACTGGGTACAGGCCGGATTCTCGACCCCTTCGCTGGAAGTGGGGCGACTCTGGCAGCTGCCCAGGCGCTTGGATACGACAGCATTGGTATCGAGATCAACGAGGAGTACGCAGAGATCGCCCGTCGCGCAATCCCCTTGCTGGCGTCCATACCTGCGACCAATGGCAGGGATGAAGATGATGAAGTCCGCATTCCGGAGGTCGTGGCCCCCATGCCGCTGTTCCAGATAGCAGGATGAGTCTTTGTCAGGTCTGCCTTTGCCCCACCACATACTCTGGATGGCGGTAGATCGGGTTGGCACGTAGCTTTGTCATACCGCTGCGATTGACGGACGCTGTTATTGTCCTACGAGAAGTGCCCTTGCGTCCGCTGAAGCTCCAGTCGTCCCTGTCCAGCTTAGCGGCCAGGATCTCCACAACCTCAGTTGGGCGTCTGTTCTGCACTGGTATGGTCCGAGTATCCATGACGTAGCGGAAGATCATGAGCCAGCCCTGTTCTGGATTGTGTCCCTGCCAGCCTCCCCCTTGCTTGGAAGTCTTGACTTCGATCCCCTCACTTGCTCTCAAGACAGCGTCGTCGGCGTGTTCGCCCCGCAGAATCAGATCGGGATGCCCGCCTACGTATCTGTTGCGCACGAGGGTGGTGCTGTGATCCGCCACGCTTTTCACCAGCACTTCACTGAGGAGGCCAGCGAAGGCATTGCCGAGGAGCATCTCCTCCAGCCGATCATACCCCCGCCCCACAAGGAACGCATTCGCCGCCTGCAGAAATTCATACAGTGCGGCTACCGCCGATTTGACCTGCAAGACAGTCAACCCATATGGCAGCACGGCGCTCCTGTTAACGTACTCGTCAATCACTTCGACTCGCGTGATGTAGGCCGGGCCGGGCGTAGTGACGGCCTTTTTCGCCATACCAGTTCCCTCCTTCTGCAAACGTGTACTGCGGTTCAAAGGGGGGGCCGTTACCACCACCACTTCTTCGTCAGCGGCATGCATAGCAATTCGATCATCTCAGGCCGCTTGGAGGGGTCTTCGCTGAAGATGTCCAGGGAGTAGGCCGTCTTCATGACGATGGCGGTGTCGGCGCCGGCAGCCGTCCCGCCGACGCAGATCGCCCGCTCACCGCCCTGTAGCACGCCGGCATTGGTGGCCATCAGGCCCACCTCCATGGCCACCTTCAGCCCCTGGCCGCCGATCATGCGCCAGACGTCGGCCACGACAACCAGCAGGTCAGTGGCGTTGTACATGTTCTTATGGGCCTCGCCGGTGAAGGCGGTGGAGGCATAGGGCACGTAGTCCACGATGATGACGCCCTGCGCGGTGAGCTGCTGGCGATACTCGGCAGTGATGCGCTCGTAGCTCGTGCCGGGCGGATTGCCCACGGCTATCAGGCGCAGTCCCTGCCGCCTGCCCAGGGCATCGGCGAAGCGGGCCGCCGTCCGCCCCGTAGACGTGGCCACTACAACGGTGGAGAGATCACCTTCATCAAGGCGACGGGCCACACAGTGAATCACCGCGTCGGTATTCTGCTCTCCGAACTCCGAGAAGTAGCTGACCCTCCGTTCCATATGCCGATAGCCCTCCTCATACAGAACCAGCAGCGTCGGGCATCATGCCTGACCTACGCCACGCGGCGCGAGTATAGAGGCAGGGGCAGCCCCTGTCAAGACAGGGGTGTCGAGCGCGGGGAACCTCAGGAGGAGTTGGGCATGATTCCCCACATGCCGGCTCGCGACGTTGTGGGCGCGGCCTGAACCGCCGCAGCGCTAGCGCAGAGGGCGAGGGATGACCAATCGCCAGCCGGGCAGAATGAGGTCGGGGTTCCAGATCCAGGGGTTGGCGTCAACCAGGTCTTGCGCCGTCAGACCGTAGCGGGAGGCGATGTTGCCCAGCGTGTCGCCCGGTTGCACCACGTAGGTAGCCTGGCCGACCGGCTGGGGCATCACCTTCAGTTCCTGACCCGCCATAGCCACCACGTGCTGACCAGCGTCAACGGTGGCCACTTTGCCATCGCTACTCACGGTGACACGCCCCTCATCGGCAGCGACATAGGTGCGCGTCGGGCTGACGGTCACCAGCCGGAATACGGTAGCCGTGGCTGTTACCTTGAGCGACGGCGATGATGCCTCGAAACGAGCATCCTTGGGGAGAGGGGGCTGGATGCGGTTCGTGGTAGCTCCCTGCACGACCATGAAGGCCACCGCGGTCGCTGTACCTCTCCCGCGGGAAACCGTGATGATGTCGAGGCGCGTGCCCGGGCCAATCTCAGTCGTCTGGCCGGGGAAGAAAGTAATGCGGGCTTGGCCGCTGGAGTCTGCCTCAAGCTGATCACCGCTGCGCAGGTTGCTTGTTTCTCCGCGCCGGAGAGAGCGCGGCGACGCTCCCTGCGTCCGCACGGTTACCGTTCCGGTCTGCACCTCTAGAGTGGCGGTGGTGGGCGTCATCGTGGGGGTGGTGGGGCGAAGGCGCTGGAGCGCAATGGCCAACACGACCACAACGGCTGCTGCGGTGAGCACGACAGCGACACGAGCCGGTCTGCTCACCCACCACCAGCCGACCCGGGCGCGCGGCGCCTGTCGCTCCACCTCGGCAGTGAGGCGGCGCTTCAGATCCTGGCGAAAAGGCGTGGGTACGCTCACCGGCGGGCAGGCAGCCTGCACCAGCGCAGCAAGGCCGGATTCGTCCAGGGGGCCGCGGTCAGTCGCCATGCTCCGCCTCCTGGGCCAGGGCTGCCCGCAGGCTTTCCCGCGCCCGGCTGAGGAGCGATTCGACCCCCTTGAACGACCGCCCCATGATCACAGCAATATCCTCCACCGAAAACCCTTCCACATACTTGAGAACCAATACCTGCCGGTACTGCACTGGCATTGACGCCAGCGCCTGGCGTACCGCCAACCGCGTCTCAGTCTTCGCTACCAGCCCGTTTTGGCCGTTGAGTCCCCGCATCTGACTCTCGTTGAGGAGCGTGTCGCCTCTGCCTGCTGCGATACCGCGCCGCCGTTGGTCCGTGATCTTGTGGTAGGCGATGCTGCACAGCCAGGTAAAGAGGCGCGAGCTGCCTCTGAAGCGGCCAATGCTTTTCACCGCCGCCAACATCGTTTCCTGCAGCACGTCTTCGGCATCCGCCTGGTGGGCGTTCATTTGGTAGTAGATCAGGCGATACAGGCGGTCAACGTAGCGCTCGTAGAACGCGCCAAAAGCATCTACATCGCCGCGCGCGATGGCCTCGGCCAGGCGGATCTCGTCGGCCAGTTCTTCTCTGCCGCGTGCTACATTCGATGCTGTCTCTGCCATGTTTAGTCGAATTGCGGTGGTGAATCCTTCGCACGTAGAACGTGAGGCGCAACGCGTCAAGGTTCAGTACGTTTCACGCTTCACCCTGCCGGCGGTGAGAAGCGGAAATGGATCACATCCCCATCCTGCACCACATAGTCTCTGCCTTCGAGGCGCATGAGGCCACGCTCCCTGGCCGCAGCAAAGGACCCTACACGGTCTAGGTCAGGAAAAGAGATGACCTCGGCCCGGATGAAGCCCTTTTCCATGTCTGTGTGCACCTTGCCCGCCGCCTGGGGGGCTTTCGTCCCCCGCAGCACCGTCCACGCCCGTACCTCTTTCTCGCCTGTAGCGGTGAAGAACGTGACGAGACGCAAGAGGCGATAGCTGGCGCGGATAAGGGCATCGAGGCCGGATTCGGTGCAGCCCAGCTCGGCGCGGTAGGCGGCGGCATCCTCGGGCGAGAGCACTGCCAGCTCGTCCTCGATCTTGGCACAGATGGGCACGAATTCCGCTCCGTCAGCCGCAGCCAGCCGCCTGATAGCGGTCATTGTGCCCTCGGTCGAACTCTTGCCCGCGGCCATCTGCGTCTCGTCTACGTTGGCGACGTAGAGTGTCGGCTTGTCGGTCAGAAGCTGCAGGTCAGAGACCAGGGCTGCCTCGTCCTCGTGGTGGGCGAGCAGGCGGGCGGCCTGCCCCCTGTTCAGGTGCTCGGCCAGGCGCTGCAAGACAGCCAGCTCGGCCAGGGCGTGCTTGTCGCCTGAGCGCGCCAGGGGCCTCACCTTCTC
>DAOUCN010000340.1:0-16348 GCA_034431995.1 Chloroflexota bacterium
GCAGCACCGTCTCGGCAACCTTGACGAGCGTTCCCTGGTCGAGCAACGCCAACACTACCTCGCCGCCGAGGGCAGCCTCAATCTCCTCGCGGCTGGGCGGAGCGTAGGGAACACTCGCCAGGTGGGCCAGGAAGCGATCCACCGCCGCCTGTTGCTGCTGCGAGAAGCTTGCATGGTGCTCTGGCAGCCGGGCCAGGCTGCCGTCCGTCGTCATCATGCCTGTTCCCACCAGTCGCTCCAGACTGGCGGTGAACACGCGCTGGGTCAGGCCCAGGCGGCTCTTCAGCTCCTCCTGGGGCATCCCCCGACGCAGTGGATACTGCTGATGGTGCGCCGCAAGAACGCCGACGGCCCGCTTGGTCAGGTCATCCCATCCCGTAGAGGAGACGACCAGGCTGCGCGGCGCCAACGTCTCCGCCCCCTCACCCCTGGCCTCGCCCAGAACCAGCACCCGCCCCTGGTGCTCCAATGTGCGGAGGACGCCCTCGATCTCGGCAAAGGGTAGCCCCGCCCGCTGTGCCACCGTTTCCGCCTCTATGGGCACCCCCCCGCCCAGGGCTTGCAGCACCAGGTCCTCCGGCGCCCCTCGCGCTGCCGTCTCCAGGGCGGCGATGACGCGTGGCTGTAGACGCTTGTGACGGCGGGCATGAGGCTCAACGATCTGGCCGCCGCCCAGGGTTGTGTTGGGCGATCGCACGACGAAGAAGTCGCCGCGCACCAGTGGTAGCGGCTGCCGCAAGCGAAGCTGCGCCCAGGCCGTCTCTCCGCGCGCCAGTTCGTCTCGGTCCAGCAGGGAGACATGGGCCTCCACCTCGGCGGCTCCCGTGTGCACAGTCACAGGCGCATTGTGAGGCAGCGGGCGCGTGAGGCTACGCAGCAGACGCAACCTGACGTCCGCCAGGAAGGTGGGCTGCAACCATGCCGGCGTGGTCACCATGTCGCCGCGCCGCAGGTCATCCACCGCTACACCCGCTAGATTGACTGCCACCCGCGTTCCAGGCAGGGCCGCTTCCTCTTTCTGTTTGTGCGTCTGAAGGCCCCGGATACGGCTGCGCAGCGGTGCCGCCCTCCTTCCGGCGGCCACGATCTCTACCTCCTGGCCCACCGTCAGCCTGCCATCAATGAGGGTGCCCGTCACGACCGTGCCGAATCCGGCTATCGTGAAGGCCCTGTCAATGGATAGGCGCGGCCTGCCCATATCGCGGCGCGGCGCGGCGTCTGTCAGGACCTTGTCAATAGCAGCCACCAGGTCCGGCAGGCCAGCACCCGTGACAGCCGAGACCGCGACGATAGGCGCATGGGCCAGACTTGTGTCCTCCAAGTGGTTGCGTATGTCCTCTTCCACGAGAGCGAGCCACTCCGCATCCGCGAGATCGCTCTTGGTCAGGGCGACAACGCCCCGTGAGACCTCATGGAGGTCGAGAATGGCCAGATGCTCCTCTGTCTGCGGCATGACGCCTTCATCGGCAGCCACAACCAGCAGAGCAGTATCTATGCCGCCTACCCCAGCCAACATGTTCTTGACGAAGCGCTCGTGGCCCGGAACGTCAACGATGCTCACTTCTTTGCCGCTGGGCAGCCGCAACCAGGCAAAGCCCAGGTCAATCGTCATGCCACGCTCTTTTTCCTCCCGCAGGCGATCGGGATCAATCCCTGTGAGCGCCTTGATCAAGGTGGACTTGCCGTGGTCAACATGACCAGCCGTGCCAACAACGAACATTCCTCACCCCACCTGCCCGTCCCTATGGCCGATGTCCGGACTCCTCTGTCATTGTGCAGATCACATCCATTCTTTCCGCCGCATCCATGCGAGCAAAGCAATCGGTGAGACGGCGAGAGCAACCACAAACACAGCAAAGGCGACCGCGCTCTGGAAGGGCATGCTCTCGAAGTTGATGCCGCCAAACCCAACCAGGAACGAAAGGGGCATAAAAATGGTGGCGATCAGGGTTAGTTGTTTCATCACCTCGTTCAGACGATTCGACACGACCGATAGATATGCGTCGAGGGAGTTGCTGAGCAAATCGCGGGATGTCTCGATGATCTCGTACGTGCGCACCAGATGATCGTAGACGTCCCGGAAATAGATGCCCGTGCGGGCGCTGACCAGAGGAAAACGCCGGCCGGCAAGAGCGTTGAACACCTCTCGTGCCGGGCCCGCTGTCTTGCGCAGGTAGATCAGGTCTTGCTTCAAGGCGAAGATGCGGTTCAGGGTTGCGCGCGTTGGTTGGGCGAGAACCTCGTCCTCGACGGCATCAATATCCTCTTCGATCTCGTCCAGGATCGGGAAATAGCGGTCAACGAGAAGGTCGGTGACTACGTAGAGCAGGAAATCAGGAGCGAGCTTGCTGCTCGCCTTGTCGGCAAGAAGGCGTTGGCGGATGGTCTCGATGGCCGGCATTGAGTTTGCATGCACCGTCACCAGGTAGTCGCTGCCCAGGAAGGCGTGGAGCTCGTCGGCTTCCATCTCCTGCCCATTGACGGCCCGTCGAGGAACCGCCATGGTGATGAACAAGTAGGTATCGTACTCCTCCACTTTTGCCCGCTGATTGAAATGGCGGCAGTCGTCAATGGTGAGCGGATGGAAATCGAAGGTCTGCTGGAGCCAGGCCAGTTCGTCCTCGCTTGGCCCAGCAAGGTCCACCCAGCAGTGCATTCCTTTCCCTTGGGTCAAGGCAATGCGATCCTGCTCCACCACAGCCGTTCCCGCCCTTCCCAAGCTGAGAGCTGTCACGGACATGGCTGACTCTCCTCACACGCGTCTTGCCGCCATTATACAGCAAGGCCGCGTGCTGTGCAAACGTGAGGAACTTGCACAGGTAGGGATCTTTTCATTCTCACGGCGACCTCTGGCAATGGGACAGCGTATGTGCTAGAATAGCGGTGGTTTCACGCCTGATGGTGCACCACTGAGCAGGTCGAGAAAGGAGGACGAACATGAGGGAGAAGTCCACCAGTCAGCGCGCGGTACGCCTCTCACCGATCGCCGGGTCCTGGTATCCAGGAACCGCGCCGCAGCTCGAGGCAACCGTCGCAGGTCTCATTGCCAGGGCTGCCAGGCCCACGTTGCCGGGCAGTGTACGCGCCCTCATCGCGCCTCACGCCGGCTATCCATATTCAGGAGGCGTGGCTGCCCACGCCTACGCCCAGATTGAAGGCGCAACCTACGAGACCGTCGTCATCCTTGGCCCGGATCACCGCGGTGCGACGCAGTTCTACGGCATCGCAGACTGCGACTACTACCAGACACCCCTGGGCCAAGTCGCAGTTGATCAGGAGTTGGTACAGGCTCTGTCCAGGCTCGTCGCCCTTGAGCGCATTCGGCATGATACCGAGCACTCCCTGGAGATCCAGCTTCCCTTTCTCCAGCACACGTTGCACGACTTCACCCTGCTGCCCATCATGATGGGATACCCGCTGGCCCCGCGGTTTGGTGCCGAAGGCTGGCAGTCCTGCCAGATGCTCAGTGAGGCGCTGACGCAGGTCTTGCGGGCCCGGGACCGTGTCCTCCTCGTTGCCAGCACCGACCTCTCGCACCTGTACAGCTACCGCGACGTGGTCCGCTATGACGGCGTCTTCATGGAGCTTCTGAAAGCTTTCAACCCGCAGCGCCTCGCCGAGGCGCTCATGGCCGGAGAGTGCCACGCCTGCGGCGGCGGCCCGGTCGTTACGGGTATGATGACCGCCACGGCACTGGGAGCAGACACGGTAAGCGTGCTGACGTACGCAAACAGCGGCGATGTGACCGGAGACAAGCGACCGGGGAATTACATCGTGGGCTATCTCGCTGCTGCCATCACAGCCAGCGACGCTACTCAGAACCGGTGATTCTGGGCACCGCCGCGCCTGCGCCACGCCAGCACGAGGACGGCCAGCACGCCCAGCGCCCCCGGCACGACCAGGTCGAAACCCGCCATCACGGTGGAGACGTCGCGCCAGGATTCGCCAAGGGACCAGCCCATGAAAACGATCACCGTGATCCACACCAGGGAACCGGCAAACGTGCAGACGAGGAATGGAAGCTGACGCATGCGGGCCAGACCGGCGGCAACGGAGATATAGACGCGCGCGCCTGGGGTGAAGCGGCTGACGAAGGTTGCGGCAATGCTGTACCGGTTGAACTTGCTCTGGGCATCGCGCACACGCTCCGGGGCCAGTGTCAGACGACGACCAAGGTAGGGCAGAAAGCGCGAACCTGCTCCCTGCGCCACTCGATAGAGCAGGGAGGAACCCACGGAGAAGCCAACTGCCCCGGCGACAGCGGCGCCGGCCAGATCAAGGTAGCCCCGCCAGGCCGCATAGCCGATGAAGGCAAGGAAGAGCACGCCAGGAAAAGGCAATGGAAGCCCGCTGCCTTCAATCAGCATGGTCAGGAAGATACCCGGGTATCCGAGACTGGAGAGCAGGACCGCAGGGTCCTGGGACCATTGCCGAAAGTCACCCATCGCCAGCCCTTAGCGTGTTTGATACGATCATAGCACATCACAGCGCGCTGCGCAAGCGCGCCAGGAAGGAGACGCTATGTCGCCAATCGGCTATTTCACCTTTGTGCTTCACTCCCATATCCCATATGTGCGTCAGGCCGGGCGCTGGCCCTTCGGCGAGGAGACATTGCACGAGGCCATGGCTGAGACCTACGTCCCTCTGCTCGACGCCCTCTATGACCTCAAGGCCGACGGCCTGTCCCCGCGCCTGACCATCGGCCTGACCCCGATCCTGTTGGAGCAATTGGCCGACCCTACCGTCCTTGCGCACTTCGAGTTGTACCTGCGGGAGAAGATCGAGCTTGCTCGCCTGGACGTGGTGCAGCACCAGAGCAGCGGCGAACAGGTCATGCTCGCCCTTGCCCGGTACTATCAGGGGCAGTACGAGCACATCCTGGATAGCTTTGCCGACCGCTATGGCCGCGACCTGGTGGCCGCCTTCCGCCGGCTACGCCAGGACAGCAACCTAGACATCTTGACCAGCGCGGCCACCCATGCCTATCTGCCGCTCATGCAGCGGGATTCCACCATTCGTGGGCAACTCGCAACCGGCCTGCGGGCCTCAGCAAGTCGCCTCGGGGGCGCGCCAACTGGTGTCTGGCTGCCCGAATGTGGCTACCGCCCGGCCTACTACAAGGAGGGCGCGCCCACCTATCTCAAGCCTGGGATCGAGTCCTTTCTCAGCGATCTCGGGCTGGGCTATTTCTTCACGGAGACCAACGTCATCACCGGAGGTGAGTTGGTGGGGAAGGTGGCCGGCGACGCAATCGGGCCTTATGCCGCCATTCCCCTACGCAGGTTGGCGGTAGTGCCCGTGACCGAGCCAACAGAGAAAACCACGTTCCGACCCTACTACGTGGGGGCGTCGCGCGTCGCTGTATTCGGCCGCGACGAGCGCACCGGCCAGCAGGTCTGGTCTGCCACTCATGGCTACCCGGGCGACCCAGCCTATCGTGAGTTCCACCGCAAGGACGATCATTCTGGCCTTCAGTACTGGCGGGTGACGGGGTCTGGCGTCGATCTTGGCCAGAAGCAGCCCTACGAGCCGCAGCGGGCCGCACAGCGCATGCAAGAACATGCCGACCATTTCGTCCACCTGGTCGTTGAGAGGCTGGCAGACTACCGCAAGACCCACGACAAGCCTGGCATCATCGTCTCCGCTTATGATACTGAGCTCTTCGGCCACTGGTGGTTTGAGGGAGTGCAGTGGATGAGGGAAGTCCTGCGGCAACTGTGCGTGAACCCCGACGTCGAGCTGGCGACGGCGGCAGCCTATCTCGGCGCTTATCCACCTGCCGAGGTTCTGAACCTGCAGGAGAGCTCATGGGGATCGGGTGGAGGCCATTGGACGTGGCTCAATCCTGACACGGAATGGATGTGGCCGTTGATTCACGCCGCCGAGCGGCGCATGGAAATCCTGGTCTCTCGCTACCCCCGCGCCCAGGGAGTGATGCTCGACCTCCTGAACCAAACAGCGCGTGAACTCGTTCTCCTCGAGTCATCTGACTGGCCGTTCCTGGTCAGCACGGGACAAGCCCGCGACTACGCCAGTAGCCGCTTCCAGGGGCACCTCGCCCGCTTCTCCCAGTTGGCAGCCATGGCCGAGGCAGGCGGCCCTCAAACCCACTCGGACAGGCAAGCCCTGGCTCTGGTCAGCGCGATGGACAACCCCTTCCCCCTCATAGACTATCGCGACTTCGCCCAACGGGAGGGAGGATAACGGGAGCGGGCAGACCCCGCCGCAGGAACGGCGGGGCTTCGGCCTCTGCGTGCAATACGCCCCTTGCGCCCTCACCTGCAGCTCTGACCGGCCGGCGACTGTAACCGGAGGTTGAGCAAGGATCTGAGTGACACGTCGCTTGACCCGCGTAGGTAGACCAACCAATAGAGCGCTCCTACCATGAAGCCGCCACCGATGATATTGCCAATGTTCACTGGGATCAGGTTCTTGACAATGAAGCCCACCCAGGTGACATTGGCAAGGTCGCCCACCGTCTTGCGCCAGGCCGTGACGACTTCGGGCACACCGCTCACGAAGACGCCCATAGGAATGAAGTACACGTTGGCGATGCTGTGATCGAAGCCACAGGCAACAAAGGTAGTGATCGGCTTCCGAATGCCACATCCAGAAGCAAGAACACCGGCCGTCACAGATCGCTAAGGCCGGTGCTCTTTGTTTATCCTTCGCCCTTCGTTGTCTGGCCGTCAGATTGCCAGGTGCAGCCGGTAGAACTCATTGGGATTCTCAAACATCAGTCTGCGCACCAACATGCTCGCCTCCGCCCGCGAGTACGCTCCCTCCTCCACCTTGTCTGCAAGCACGCGAGCGATGTTCTGGCGAGCTATTACCAGGTGCCCATAGACCTTCTCCACCACCGCGTAGTCGCCGCCGAAGCCGAAGATCTTCGTGTTCGGCACAATGTCCAGCCATTCGCTCAAGGCAGATCGCGCCTGGGCCGGGTCAATGATGTGCATCCAGGCCATGTTGAGGTAGACACCGGGGAATTGCTTCGCCAGCACTGCGATCTCGCGCACCCACGGCATGCCGCCGTGGTACAGGTCGAACCTGGCCCGCGGGAACTCCTCCAGCAGCGACTGAAGATGGAGAGGGTTGGCGTTCTCTATGCGATGGAAGTTGCCCGCCTGCAAGCCTGTATGAATCGCGAGGGGCAGCCCAACGGCCTCGGCTCGTGCCACCAACTCGAACAAGAGGTAGTCCAACAGTGGCATTGCCTCCTGCAACGAGATCTGATGCGACTCGTTGGTCAGAATGCGATTGAAGACGAGTTCTGCCTCGTGGCGCGTGCGCTTCTCAAACCTGAGACTGCGCTGGTAGGCGTGACCGATCTTGGTGCCCACCACCTTTGGGTTGGCCAGCCAGGCCTCGACCCCCATGGTCATCACGTGCAGCACATCATCCAGTGAATGGATGCTGCGCCGGTAGGTCTTCTGCAAGTCAGGTAGCACGGTAGGCTCATGCAAATTGATCAGGTCCCTAGCGGGCGCAACGTGATAGAAGTAGTCAGGTAGCCCTTCGTCATACAAGTGCCAGCACTCGATGCAAGCCGCCAGGTTGCACTTCTGGCGCAGGAGGACGTCATAGAAGCCCGGCTTGTTCAGAGCAACCAGCGCATCGCTGACTCCCTGCACCGTGTCATCATTGAGATCAGGAAAACCCAGCAAATCGCGCATCACGATGAGAGCAGCACGCGCGTATCCTCCCGTGCGGATGGCGGACCAGAACGGCTTGAAGCGTTGCCAGCGCTCGCCCAGAGGCTTGTCACGATCCAACCAGTAGGCTATGTCATCCTGGCTGGCCCCCGCGGCCACGAGGTCGGACTTGCAGTAGTGCTCAAATAAGGTGAAGAAATCAACACGCCTGCCCAGCGCCTCGACTTCGCTGGGCAGGTGCTCGTGGGCATCTATGGTGGGGGTGTCACGCAGCTCATCATAGATGTCTCGATAGAGTGTGCTGGTCAATTGCGTCTCCTTCCGCGTCGTCGTTTGGCCTGCTGATGCTCTATGCCTTCAATGCACCCGCGGTCATCCCTTTGACCAGGTAGCGTTGTAGGAAGGCAAAGGCCAGGACAGCAGGAACGATCGTAATGATCATGCCGGCGGCTACCCCCGGCTCGTTGCTTGTGAAATGCCCCTCTAGCAAGCTAATGCCCACGGGAAGGGTACGCGATTCCGTTGTCCCTGTCAAGACCAGCGCCAGGATATACTCGCTCCACGCCGACAGGATGTGGAATGTGGCCATGGTGGCCAGAGCAGGCTGCGACAAGGGCAGAATGATGTTCCAGAAGACAGCGAACATGCCGGCGCCGTCCATGACGGCTGCCTCTTCCAGCTCTTTCGGAATTGTCTCCATGAATGCACGCAAGAAGAACGTGTTCCACGGAATGCCCACGGCTGCGTAGACCAGGGCCAGTCCCGCCAGCTTGTTGTACAGCCCAATCGTGCGCGTGAAGATAGCCAGAGGGACAAGCAGAATCGAATGCGGAATCAAGAAGCCGAACAGAACATACCCCCACACCAGTCCTTTGAGCCGAAAGTCAAAGCGGGCAAGGGCAAAGGCGGCGGTAGAGGCGAAGAACAAGACCAGCACCGCAGAGACGACCGTCACCGTGACGCTATTCATGAAGTACTGGCCCATCTTGGCATGGACCCAGGCATCGCGGTAGTTGGCCCACTTCCAGCTCATCGGCAGGCCAAATGGATCACGGTACAGCTCCGGCGTGTACTTGAGCGACGTGATAAGAATCCAAAACAGTGGATACACGCAAAGCACGCCCCAAATCATGAGGGCCCCGTGCAATGCACCCTGAGTGAGGCGACGTTTCCAGAGGTCGCCCTGCCCACGACTCAACAGCCCTCTTTCTGCGGCGGCTAGTGCCATCGTCATACCCCCTACTGGTAGCGCCAGCTCTCACGCTGGCGACCGAAGCGCCACACCAACGTCGTAGCCACGATGCCCAAGAGGAAGCTGAAAGCAGCCACAGCACTGCCATAGCTCCACACCTTCTTCTCCCACAGGAGGTAGAGGGCATAAGAGATGAGGGTCTCGCTGAGGTGCATCGGCCCGCCCTTTGTCATCAATAACGGATACATGAAGATGCCCAACGTCCCCTGGAGAGTAAGGATCAAGGCCGAGACGTACACCCCCCTGATGTTGGGCAACGTAATGTGCAGCAACTGACGCCAGCTCGATGCGCCATCTATCGCTGCCGCCTCATAGAGCTCCTCTGGAATGCCCAGCAATGCCGCCAGGAAGACGACCATGTAGAAGCCAATGAACTGCCACGAACCTGGAATGGCAACCGACCACTGCACAATGCCGTTGCCACTCAGCCAAGGGCGAATCTGCTCCGGGTGACCGGCGAACCTCAGGATGTTGTTCAGAAGGCCATAGTCCATACCCGAGAAGATGAAGCGCCACATGAGGGCCATGGTAGCCACAGGCAGCACAACGGGAATGTAGAACAAGAAGCGATAGAAGCTGGCCCCATGGCGCACACGCGCTAATGCATAGGCCAGGAGCAGAGCCATAGGCAATTGGAAGAACCAGTTGAGGGCCAGATGGCGCCCGTTGTTCAGCAGGGCTAGCGGCACGTAGGGATCGTCCAGCATCTGCCAGAAATTGGCAAGACCGACGAGAGGGGCTTGGCCGATTGGCCCCCCTTCCCACCTCAAGACACTATAGTACAGTGAGAGCAGGCTGGGGTACAACATGAGCACCGTGTACGCGCCCAGCCCGGGCAGTAGGAACAGGAAGATGCCCAGTGGACTGCCATAGTGCGACCGACCCCGCGTTGATCGTTGACTCACGCCGCATCTCTCCCGTCAAAGCAAATAGGCAGTCGGAGCACTTCGGCCCCGACTGCCACGATCTTACCATGCTGTGCCCGCCTCGCACAAGTTTAGCGGTACTTCGACATCTCATTCAGGAAGACCTTCAGGGCATCTTCGGCGCTCTTGCCAGCCATCAGAGCCTGCAGGCCAGACCAGCAATCGTCCCAACCTCTCTCCAACATGGCCCGCGTCGAGGGCAGGCTGTACACTGTCTTGGCCTCGTCCTGGGCGGCCAAGAAGGCCACCAGCAAGGGATCCACGCCGCTCAGAGCCTTCACGTCAACCTTGACGGCCATGGGCGACCGAGTCAACAGAATCCACTGCTTGCCGCCCTCTGAGCTGAACCAGAACTTCATGAACTTGATGGCTGCGTCCAGTCTGGTCGCGTCCTGAGCCAGCTTCTTGGCTAGGCCGATGCAGGTCGTCACCTTGATCTCGACCGTCGTGCCATTCTCGCCCACGGCCGGGAACGGCACGAATTTCACGAAGTTCTTGAGATCGGGCGCCGCGCCCTTGCTCGTGATCTCGTTGCCGATGGTCCAGGCGCCGTTGAGATAGAAGGCTGTCTTCTCGCCAACCCACAGAGCCAGCGATTGCTGCCACGTCAGCTCGATCTCGTTGTCCGGTATCCACTTGTTGTCCACAAATACCTTCATGCGCTTGAAGGCTTCCAAGATCTGAGGTGCATCGAAGCGATTCTGCGCCAGGGCTTCACGGCCTCCCTTCTGGCTCATGACGATGTTGTGCCAGGCGTGTACCCCGCCGACGCCCCATGATGTGGCCAGCTTACCCTTCTTCTTGATCTTGTCGCAGGCGGCCAGAAGCTCGTCCCAGGTCTTGGGAATCGCAGAGACGCCAGCATCGTTGAGAATGCGCATGTTCCAGATTGTTGGCATCGGCGACAGCTCAAAGGTTAAGCCCCACACGTGCCCCTCGGTGCTGCACGTGGCCCCGTCCGGCATGAAGATCTGCTTCCATGCCGGGTCGTTCTCAATGTACGAGGTCATGTCCAGAAGGTAGCCCGCTGCCCACTTGTCAGGGCTGGCGCCGTGGATGATGTCTGGGCAGTCACCGGCGGCGCAGTCGGCGACGATCTTCTTGTCGGACTCGATGCTGTCGGGATTGAGGACGTTGTTAATGGTTATGCCCGGATACTTGGCGTGGAACTCCTTGTATAGCCACTGCATACCTTGGTAGTGGGCATCTGCCTCTTTGGTCCAGTGGTTCTGATAGCGGAGCACGACGGGTTTGATCGGGGCAGGTGTGGGGGTAACCAGTTTCTCCACAACCTGCGTCACCGGCTTCTCCACCACCTGTGTGACCGGCTTCTCGACGACTTTTGTCACCTCCACGACCCTAGCGGTGGGCGTGGGCGCTGGTGTCGGCGTCGGCGTTGCACCGCAGCTCGCCAACAGCGCCGTGCCTGTCCCAAACCCAATGACTTTCAGTGCCTGCCGTCGGCTCAGATGTGATTCCCTGTGCTTCCCCATGGCTCTCCTCCTTTTGGTGCTACACTGGGCCAGGCTCTCGTAGTGCCTGGCATGCCTCCACGAACTCCGCTGTCGTCACCGTCCAGCCAATCAAGGTCTCGAACCAGCGGATGACACGCTCCGTAAACACCAACTGGTCTTCTTGGCCCGGATCCTCACCTCCCACAGTGCCGTCGCGTAGCCAGACGACACGATAGTTGCGATAGAAGGCGTCCAGGGATGTCGCCATGAGACAGGCATCTGCCCAAAAGCCGCCGCAGACAAGATTGCGCACCCTTGTATTGCGCAGAGCCGTATCCAGTCGCGTATCGAAGAACCCGGAGTACGTGTGCTTGCGGATGTAGAGGTCACAGGGTTGCGGCTCCAGACCACGCGGAAAGCGCAGCGGGCCAGAGCGCCCCCCGTGGTACTGGCGTGGGTCAACGGCCCCTTCCCGGAACGTCTCAACCACACTTCGGTCCCACGCCCGCACGAAATGAGCGCCGAACTCGGATCGTTGGAGTCCGATGCGTGGGGCGCTGTTGGTGACGTAGACAACGGGAAGCTTGGCGATGTGGGCGGCGTCCCGAGCGTGGACAAGGTTGGCTACCGCCTTGTCCCACATCTTGGACAGTGCTTGGCTAATGGGGCTTGGACTGCCCTCCTGTTCGTTGCAGTACACATCCACCAGCAACAAGGCGGTCTCGTCTACTTCGAGAGCCAGCCAGTCAGTGGCGAATCCCGTGGACACTGCATGAGCACCGTGCGCGCGCCAATAGCGGGCATTCAGACGGAGACAACGGGTCGGTGTCACGCACTACAACCTCGCAAAGGGGTTTCCCTTCTCATCTGCGTAATACCACATGTGGCTTCAGTTTCAGTATCTTTTGGAACGGGAAATAGTATCCATTTGCATGAAACATGCCCCGGCCACCGGCCGGGGCATGTCGTGTCTCTCATGAGCAGATTCGCCTAGCCGCTCGCAGAAGGCGGATGGCTAACCCGTCGTCCAACGCTCCGCTGGTACTCTAGCGGGGTCAGTCCCGTGCGCGAGCGAAACAAGCGGAAGAACGTCTTGGGGCTGTCATACCCGACGTGAGACGCCACCTCTGACACCGACAGCGCGCCCGCACGCAGCATCTCCTTCGCACGCTGGATGCGCAGGTCTATCAGGAATTGCTTGGGGCTCTTGCCATATGCCTGCTTGAACAGAAACGAGAAGTGTACGGGGCTCATGCCCACTTCCCGAGCTACGTCCTCGATAGTGATGCCCCCGGCCACGTTCTCCTCCATGAAGCTAACAGCCCTGGCGCATAGGTTCTGATGTCCTGCTTCGAGTGCATTGATACGGCTCTGCATCTCCTGCACTTGTTGCTCCTTCACCAGATTCTGATGAGCCAGGTTGGCGACCAGTCCGGCTATCCTGCCGAGGAACTGGGTGATCACCTCCAACGTGCGCCTCGACCACACGGGCACCCGCTCCATGGCCGCGAAGTAGCGAGCTTGGTCCACCTTGAGCCAGCGGCAGTTCTCCTGGTGCCAGATGCGGTCCGGTTGACCACAGAAGATGGCGTCCTCCGTGGTGAGAATGCCGATCACTTCCCCGTCCACTGCAATCGGCGCCGCGATATCTGCTAGCCCGCCGTGATGGACACGCAGGCTGCACCGCCGTGTGGCAAGCACCTCCCGCCTCAGTTCTGACTGCGCCTGACCAAACCATGCCCAGCCCTCAGCGTCGCCCAGGATGCGCCGGAAGTTGTCCGGATCGCTGATAATCGCTCGACTGCGCCGGCAGTACTCCTCCAGACGACCCTGCTCTAGGTACCAAGACAGATGATGCCCCGCCGGGGTCTCGGCGCTGAACAGAATGCCTGTCACCATCTCATAGTCTGCCAAGATGTCCCACAGCTCACTGGGATCCAGCAGCCGCAGCAGACGGGGAACCGGCGCAGGAATGATCGGTGGACTATATGACGCTCGCTCTCGGCTGAACACGCTGAGCTTTGCTAGTGTCGTGCATCCTGACGGCCCTCCCGGCTTCCCTATCAAGCGCACACCTACGGCCTCCACCGGGTCGAAGACCGCTGTATAGGTTTCATATGGCGCACGGCTGCCCCGCCGATCCGCGAAATCGTATGGCGGAGTGATGTGCAGATTTGTCACGTCGCGCCACGGTTCTCCTGGTCGCGTAGCGACTTGCACGGCTAGAGAAGTCCACCATCCGCCATTGGGGAACATAGGCCCGTGCACAAACTGGACCACATTGAAGCCGACCGGGTGCGGCCACTCAATGGCCCACCAGTCCTCCGTTCCCACATTGAGGCCGTCATAAGTGTCGCACCACTTCGCTTCGTCCCAGGGCGTCTCGGCGAAGCGGATGTAGTTCGTATCCTGAACACCGCCGCCCATGCCGCTCACCACTGACCGGGTGGCTCGCGCCCCGGGTCGCCTGGCAAGATTCTCATGCTCTGCCATTGCCCCTCACACCAGCCGTTCTCCTGTGTCCGGGTCGAAGTACGAGGCGTTCTCCAGATCCATGCGCAGCGGCAGGCGCTCGCCGCGTGCCAAGACATTCTCGCTCTTCAGCCGCGCCGTGACACGGGCCCCGCCGACGCTACCATAGACAATGTAGCAGCGGTCGGAGGGCAGGTACTCCACCATATCCGCGACCATGTAGATGGCTGCCGGATCGTCCCGCGCCAGGGATATGTCCTCCGGGCGGATGCCCAACGTCACCGACCTGCCGATCGGCAGGTATCGCTCGCGGGGGAAGGCAATGAGGCTCTCTCCTCCAGCCACTTCCACGCCATCGAGCCGAATCCTGGCCCGCAGGAAGTTCATGGGCGGCGTACCCACGAAACCAGCCACAAAGGTGTTCGCCGGGCGTCGGTAGATGTCCCAGTAGCTGCCCACCTGCTCGATGCGCCCCCAGCGCATCACCGCCAGCCGATCGGCCAGGGCGATAGCCTCGGTCTGGTCATGGGTGACGTACACGGCTGTTACCTCGAAGTGCCGCAGCAGGCGCTTCAGTTCCCCGCGCGTCTGCACCCTCAGTTTGGCATCGAGGTTGGACAGCGGTTCGTCCAGCAAGATGAGCTTCGGATCGCGCACGATGCAGCGGCCGAGAGCTACCCGCTGTTTCTGGCCAGCCGACAGCGTGGGCGGCTTGCGGTCCAGCAGCAGATCAAAACCCACGCCCAGCATCTCAGCAGTCACCTTGACCCGTTCGTCAACCTCATCCTCGCGCTTGTGCACCCAAAAGTAGAAGGCGAGATTGTTCTTGGAGGTCATGTGAGGGTAGAGGGCGTAGTTCTGAAAGACGATGCCGATGCCACGATCGCCAGGGGGAACGCGTGCCATGTCCTGGTTGTCGTAGAGTACACGCCCCGATGTTACAGGCTCCAGTCCCGCGATCACCCGCAGCAGGGTGGTCTTCCCGCAGCCCGACGGGCCGATCACGCTCATAGTCTCGCCGTGATGGATAGTCAGGTCAACCTCGTCAAGCGCGACTACGCCCTTAGCAGTGCGCCGAACACCTGTGTTGGCAACAGCGTTGCGCCCGGCGACTCGCCCCGGGAGCACATGCGCGTCTTCATCCTGGTTCGCAACCTGCTCAGCTTTGCCCTGAACGATCCAGCCGAGCACCGAGGGTGGGGTTGGGAAGACCTTGGTCACCTTCTCAAGCTGAATGGTAGCCATGCACATATCCTCCAGGCACGCATCCACGTCGCTGAGTATGGGCCATCGTGGAGCGCGCCGCTGGCATTCCTCTACGACGCCCGTGAAGACAACCACGCCATCAGCGCGTCTAGGGGCATCGTATTCACGACGTTGCCGGTCACTGCCCATCCACGTCGCGCCATCGCGATCCCAAAGATGATGTGATCAAGCACATCCGGCCGATGGGCATCTGTGTTGATGCAGACTTGCGCCCCCGCTCCGACCGCCTGGCGCACGTGGGCGTCGTCCAGATCCAGGCGCGCCGGCGTGCTGTTGACCTCTAGAGCTACGCCGCGGCGCGCCGCTTCCTGGGCGATGGCCAGGAAGTCCACGTCTGCGGCCTCCCGCTCGCCCAGGATCACGCCGGTAGGGTGGCCAAGAATGTCCACATGCGGATTATGAAGAGCAGCGAGAACACGCCGGGTCATGGTGGCGCGATCCTGCCGTAGCGACGAGTGCACGGAAGCAACAACCACGTCGAGTTCGGCCAGAGCCTCATCCGGCAGGTCCAGACTTCCATCCGCCATGATGTCCACCTCGACACCAGACAGCACCCGGAAAGGCGCCAGCCGCTGATTGAGAACGCCGATCTCCTTCTGCCTCTCGCGTAGCTTCTCAACGGTCATGCCACGGGCGATGCCCAGGGACCTGGAATGATCAGCAATGCCAAGATACTGGTATCCCATCGCGCGGGCAGCTGCGGCCATCTCCTCAATCGTTGCCGCGCCATCGCTCCAGCGGGAATGGACATGCAGGTCTCCTGCGATGTCGCCCAGTTCGACCAGTCGCGGCAGGGTGCCCTGGCGTGCCGCGTCGAACTCGCCCTGGTCTTCCCGCAGCTCTGGTGGAATCCACGGCAGGCCGATCGTGCTATACACGTCCTCCTCCTGCGGGCAGAGGATGAGAGAACCATCTTGCTGAAGGAATCCCTTCTCGCTGAACGACAGACCCTTCTCCAAGGCCAATTGGCGCAGGTGCACGTTATGGTCCTTGGAGCCGGTGAAGTGTTGCAAGAGCGAACCATACTGCTCCTCGGGCAGCACCATGAGGTCAACTTGGATGCCGTTGTCGAGGATAGCTGTCGCCTTTAGGTCGCCACGGCTGACCACCTCGGCCACCCTGGGAAGGCTCACGAAGCAGTCAACGACCTCGTGCGGCTGGCGAGATGCCGCGAGAATGTCAATGTCTCCTACGGTTGGCTTGCGCCGCCGCAGACTGCCCGCAGCACTGACCCTGCGGGCCGCAGAACAGGCGCTCAGGGCAGCGACCACCTCCTCCGCCACCGGCAGAGCCTCGCCGAGGGGATAGCGCGTGCTCCGTCGG
>DAOUCN010000341.1:0-12299 GCA_034431995.1 Chloroflexota bacterium
GTGAGGGACTGATGAGAGCTGGTAGCCGGCACAGGAGTCAGGAAAAAGGACAGAGCCTTGTTGAGTTCGCTCTTCTCCTGCCCGTCCTTCTCCTTATCATCTGCGGTCTCCTGGATATGGGACGGGCGGTCTACACCTATACTGTCCTCTCTCACTCGGCCCATGAAGGCGCTCGCCAGGCAGTCATCGCCGACAATCCAACCGAGGTCATCATCAACGCGGCTATCCAGACAGCGGTGGCCGTCAACCTCCAGCCAAGCGATGTGCAGATCGTCGGCAACCGAGAACCAGGAACAGAGGTGACGGTTATCGTTTCGTATCAGTTCAATCTGATCACACCCATGATCGCACAGATCGTTGGCGATTCCCTGGCGCTCTCAGCAGCGGCGACGATGATTGTGGACTGAAAGCGGTCGGAAAATGGGTGCACACGAAGCCAGTCTGCCACGCCGGACAGTGAAGCGCTCCGTGCTGAGTGAGGATCTGCCCTTTGTCCTCGCCAGTAGGGTGCTTCCTGCCTCCTTCTTTCTCATGATTGGGATCGTCAAGATGCAAGACCTGGGCAGATTCCTGGCCACGGCCCATAGCGATCTGACCGGTCTGGCACGGCTGGCCTTTGTGGCTGACCTGGGATACAGGGCCGCCGTCATCGCCTTTCTGACGCTTGTCATTGTGCTCTTTGCGATTCGGATGCCGCCCAGGGACAAGGCCAGGGGAACGATGCCGACGGTGATGGCCATCGCTGGCTCATTTATGATGAGTCTGGTGGCCGTCTTGCCTGCCGCAGAGACGCCCGTGTCGCTTAGATTGGCTGGCGGGCTCCTGCTGCTCTTTGGCACGGGCGTATCGGTAGCCGCCCTCTTTGTGCTCGGCCGTTCGTTTAGCATCGTGCCCGAGGCACGCCATTTGGTAACCTCGGGGCCATATGCCGTTGTGCGGCATCCCATGTATCTCGGCGAGCTCCTGGGCAGCGCCGGCATGGCGCTGCAGTCGCTCTCTGTGTTCAGTCTGCTGCTCTACATCGCCTTTGTCTGGGTTCAGATGCAACGTATGAGCTATGAGGAGGGAGTGCTCCAGCGAGCGTTCCCTGAATACGACACCTATCGCCGGCGCACAGCCCGCCTGATCCCTGGGCTTCACTAGCGGGCTGGCAACGACGATTGTTAGTTAGCGGTGGTTTTGGATCTAGCCCCCTGGGGCGGCATGCCACCTGGGGCGGTGCGGAGCAAGCGGGGTGATAGTATGGTGCAGATACGAGACGATGAGCGCGGGCAAGGTCTGCCCGTCATAGTCCTGTTCCTACTGGTTCTCATTGGCGTCATTGCACTGGTCCTGGACGGCGGCATCGCCTACACCCAACGGCGTTTCATGCAGAACGCCGCCGATGCCGGTGTCCTGGCGGCAGCGGTCCGCCTGGCCGAAGGCGAGTACAGCGACGCGGTCGTCCGCCAGACGGCCATTCAGTACGCCCAGCATAACGGCGCCGCGTCAGCGACCCTCACGTACCTCGACGCCAACAAGAATCCTCTGCCAGATCCCCCGGATGGTTTTGTTCCGGCCGACGCGGCCTCCATTCGTGTCACGGCCTGGCGTACGTACCCCGGCTTCCTGGCTCAGGTCCTCGGCGTGAACACCTTCACCGTCTCGGCCCAGGCCACGGCCCGGGCCGTGCCAGCCGCCATGCCCCAGCAGATGCGCGGCCTGGCGCCGCTGAGCGTCCCCATCAACTTCTTCGAGGCCTG
The DNA here is from genome assembly GCA_034431995.1 of Chloroflexota bacterium. Lineage (GTDB taxonomy): Bacteria > Chloroflexota > DTOL01 > DTOL01 > DAOUCN01 > DAOUCN01. The sequence goes on from DAOUCN010000341.1 coordinate 1,743, forward strand.
CGCCAGCAGGGGGGTCTCGTGCGACCTCTGGGATTCCAGCTACGCCCGGGCCTGGGGCATCCCGGCCAATGAATACAAGTCGCTGGTAGACCTGAGCAACGGCACATACGAGGGCAGCCTGCCGCAGAACGTATCGGACTGGACATATGGAGGGTTCCCGAGCGACATCAGTCGGGGTGGGTGGTTCCCCAGCATCTCTGGCAATTACGGCAACAATGTAGCCAACGCCCTGCGCCAGCGGATCATCGAAGACCCATTGGGGGCTGACCCCGATGGGGTCATCTACGGCTACATAGACATCGTGATATGGGACCAGTTCGAGCCGGCAGACAAGACGACGGGAACCCCCATGCGGGTGAACGTGGCCAAGTTCGGTCGCTTCAAGGTGCGTCTGGATGACGTATATGGCAGCCACACCTATGGCTACTTCATTGATTTCGTCGTGCCGGGGCATGAGCGCGGGCCGGGGGGCGAACCCGCCGGGCCGAAGCTGATCGTATTGGGTGGATAGTGGTGGAGATGAGGGTGACAGGAGGAGGTCGCACCAGAATGCCGAGTGGGGCAGTTCCAGCAACGCAACACCGGACGATTGCCTTGCCTCGCTGCGGTAGGCACAGGTGGGGACGCGCCGCTGCCCCTTCCCACAACCAGGCCGCACGCGTAGTGCACCAGGCTCACGATGAGCGCGGACAAGCCCTGCCCTTTGTCATCCTGTTCATGCTCGTGCTTCTGGGCATCGTAGCCCTGGTTCTCGACGGCGGCTACGCCTACGCCCAGCGGCGCTTCATGCAGAACGCGGCCGATGCTGGCGCGTTGAGTGCCGCGCTCCGCATCCTTCAAGGAGAATGGCGCGACGCGACCGTCCGTCAGGTGGCAACGTATTATGCCCAGCACAACGGGGCCAGCTCGGCCACCCTGACCTATCTAGATGCCAACCAGCAACCTCTGCCCGACCCTGCGGACGGTATGGTTCCCACCGACGCTGTGTGGGTGCGGGTGACCGCCGTGCGTTCTTTCCCGACGTTCATGGCTAGAGTGCTGGCTGTGAACAACATGACAGTGTCAGCGCAGGCGACCGCACGCGCTACCGAGGCACCGATGCCGTCCCAGTTCCTGGGGCTCGCGCCCTTGAGCGTTCCCATTAACTTCTACGAGAGTTGCGGCGTGCCCGGGATCGCCTGCAACATCTGGGATCCGAGCTATGGCCGGGCCTGGGGTATCCCGGCCAACGAGTTCAAATCCGTCATTGACCTGAGCGATGGCACGTACCATGGCAGCATCAACCAACGGCTACGCGAATGGACGTACAGCGGCTATGACGCCCCCATCCCCACAGGGACGTGGCTGCCCACGGTGAACGGCGATCACGGCAACAACATCGGAGGAGCGCTCCGCGACCGCATCACCGATTATCCAGCCGGCACCGATCCCGATGGTGTCATCTGGGGCTACATCGACCTCGTGGTGTGGGATGCATTCGAGCCGAAGCATGGCTCGACGCCGATGAAGATCCACGTCGCCAAGTTCGGCCGCTTTAAGGTTCGCCTGACGGACGTCAGCAGCAGCCGTGCCGCTGGCTACTTCATGGACTTCATTGTGGCAGGCCACGATCGGGGATCGGGAAGCAACCCTGTCGGCCCCAAGATTATCATTCTTGGTAGGTAACACAATCCGGAGAAGAGCATGCGACGAAGTGGAATGATTCTCATTGTGCTTGGGCTTGTGTTGGCCTTGCTGTCTGCCGTAGGGGTTTTCTCCCTCCTGAAACAGCAGGAGCCAACACCGGTGGTGACCCCGGCACCCACCGTCAAGGTCGTGGTAACGACGCAGAACATCCCGGAGCGGACGGTGATCCAGGCCAACATGGTCACCGTGAAGGACTGGCCGCCGGAGTATGTTCCCGTGGGCGCCATGAACAAGACCCAGGACGTCATCGGCAAGGTGACATCCAGTTCTATGGTGGTGGGTGAAGTGGTCCTAGCCGCCAAGATCACAGGCGAAGAGCAAGCCGTTGGTCTGGCGCCCACGTTGCCGCCGGGACTGGTGGCCGTCGTCCTTGCCCTCTCGCCCGTCTCCGCCGTCGGCGGCGCTGTCCGTGAGGGCGACAATGTGGACGTCTTAATCTCCCTCGACTATATGCTCTATGACGAGAACGGTGACGAGAGCAAGAACCAGTACACCACCTTCTACACGATTCAGGACACCCCTGTGCTCAAAGTTGGGGGGACGGGCCTCGATACAGGAACTACTACTCAGGCCGCGGCGATCGCCCCCACCTCAACGGCGGCGCGCACGACCAGCGCAGGGGCCGTCATGGTGACGGTGCTTGTGACGCCTCAGGATGCGCTGCTCCTGAAGTATGCCCGTGAGCGAGGCACCATTGACCTGGCGCTGCGCTCGCCCCAGTTCCACGATCAGGTCTCGACAGACCCCGTCTATCTGGAGTACATCATCAGGCGCTTTGATCTACCGCGTCCCCTGATCATACACAAGGACCAGACAGGCACAGGAGAGCAGAAGTGAGCGGAAACGGAGAAGAAGACAGAATCCGCATCCTGATCGCCGACAGCGACGAGGACTATCGCAACACGATGCGGGCCATCCTGGCCACAGAGCAGGATTTCGACATCATTGGCATGGCTGGAGACGGCGAGCGAGCCGCCCGTCTGGCTGCTCAGCTTCAGCCTGATGTGGCCATCCTCGATGTGAGCATGCCCCGCCTGGACGGCATCGCCGCAGCGGAGAACATCGGCGTCAGCGCTCCCTACTGCCAGACAATTCTCGTCTCTGACAGCAATGACATCGAGACGATGCGTCGCTGCATGTTGGCTGGCGCCAGGGAATACCTGGTCAAGCCGGTGGAGGCGGAGGATCTGGTACGGGCCATCCGCCGCCTGCGCGAGATGGAGGAGAAGCGGCGCACAGCCTTCCAGGGCGTGCCTTCGCAGGATCGCGCCGTGCCCCCTCCGGCGCGCCAGCGCACGAGCCGCGTCATCGTCATCTGGGGACCCAAGGGCGGCGTCGGACGCACCTTCATCGCCGTCAATCTCGCCCTGTCTCTCGCCAGCGACCACAAGCGCCGCGTGTTACTGATTGACGGCTCTCTGGAGTTCGGCAACGTAGACGTCGCCATGGATATCGAGGTCACCAAGAGCATCATAGACCTCCTGGTAGACAGCGAGGACGACCTGGACCCGGACTTGATCGCCAGGGTCGTCAACCACCACTCGTCGGGTCTGGATGTGCTGATGGCACCGCCGGCGGAGGCCCTCTATCTCGTCCTGCCCATGCACGTCCAGCGCATTCTGTCCATCATGCGGCGTCTGTACGATTTCATCGTCATTGACACACGGCCATCCCTGGACGAAGCGACCCTGGCCTTCCTTGACCTAGCAGACGCGATCGTCGCTGTGGCTACGCCGGAGCTGACTGCCTTGCGCAACATGCGTGTCTTTCTAGATGCCGCCCGCCGCCTCGGCTATAGCGCCGACAAGATCCGTCTGGTCATCAACCGCGCCGACATGCGTGGCGCCATCGCACTGGCCGACATCGAGAAGGCTACTCGCCGACCCGTGGCCCTGACCATCAGCAACGACCATGAGGCGGTTGCCGGCAGCATCAACCATGGCAGGCCCGTTGTCCTGCATATGCCCCAGCGGCCGGTGGCCAGAGAGATCGCTCGCCTCGCCAATCTGGCAGCCCACGGTGAGATCCAGACCGAAGCGGTACGCACCCAGCCCCGGGGCATCACGGTGTCGCGCCTCTTTGCGCGCCCGGCCGGGCACTAGAAGACAGAAGAGGAATTACGTAGATGTTCATGAGACGACTAGGGCAACCTCACGAAGACGTCGCAACGCCGGCACCCGCGCGCGAGGCACCGGTTGGCGGCACTGCCGTGGCCGCGCCTGGGCAAGCGGAGTTCCAGGCACTGAAGGTGCACATCCTCAACCAGATTATCGCCCAACTCCCATCAGATGGGCAAACAACGACGCCAGAACAGACGCGCCGCCAGGTGGAGTTCCTATTCGAAGAGGCGATGGATCGCGAGACCATCATCATCCCTCGCAGCACGCGTCAGCGCCTCCTCGATCAGATCGTGGGGGACATCATCGGCTATGGCCCCTTGGACCACCTATTACAGGACGACTCCATCTCCGAGGTCATGGTCAACGGCCCCACCTCTGTTTGGATTGAGCGCGCGGGCAAACTGGAACGCACCGACGTCCGCTTCGACAGCAACGAACACGTGCTGCGCATCATCCATCGCATCCTATCGCCTATCGGACGCCACATTGACGAGTTCTCGCCCATGGTTGACGCCCGCCTGCCCGACGGCAGCCGCGTCAACGCCGTCATCCCGCCCATTTCCCTGGTTGGCCCGACCCTCAACATCCGTCGCTTTCCCAAGAAGCGGCTCACGGCAAACGACCTGGTCAATCTGGGTACCGTGCCAGCGGTGGTCATGCAGTTCTTCGAGGCGGCGGTCAAAGCGCGACTCAACATTGTCGTCTCCGGCGGCACGGGCAGCGGCAAGACGACCCTTCTCAATGTCCTGTCGGGGTTTATCCCAGCCAATGAACGCATCGTGACTATCGAGGACATCGCCGAACTGCAATTGCAGCAGGAACACGTCGTCACCCTGGAAGCACGCAAGGCCAACATCGAGGGCAAGGGCGAAGTCGCCCTGCGCGACCTGGTCATCAATGCCCTGCGTATGCGGCCCGATCGCATCGTCGCGGGCGAGGTGCGTGGCAAGGAAGCCCTGGACATGCTCCAGGCCATGAACACCGGCCACGACGGGAGCATCACGACGGCCCACTCCAACAGCCCGCGCGACACGCTGTCGCGTCTGGAAACCATGGTGCTCATGGCTGGCTTCCAACTGCCGGTGCGGGCGATCCGCGAACAGATCAGCCGGGCCATTAACATGATAATCCACCAGGAGAGAATGCGCGACGGCTCCCGCAAGGTCGTCCAGGTGACGGAAGTGCTGGGCATGGAGGGCGACATCATCGTCCTGCAGGACGTCTTCCAGTTCGTCGAGGAAGGCATGAAGTCCGGCAAAGTAGTGGGCAAGTTGCAGCCCACGGGCGTGCGCCCACGATTCTATGACCAGATCGTGTCTGCTGGGCTCACTCTGCCCCCCGATCTCTTCGGCTCCATCAACCATAGGATTTAGTCTCACCAGGAGGCAACGTGAACGTTGACGTTACCCTCGGCCTGGCCGCAGGAACCGGCATGGCTGTGCTGATGGTCTTCCTGGGCAGCATCGCCGCCGTCCAGCGCGCCCGCGTGCCCGTCGAGCGTCTCCACACCTATGTGGCGCAACTGGGGCGCGGGACGCAGGAAGGGCCGGAAGCAGTCGGCCTGCTGGCGGATCTTGACGGCTGGCTCAAGCGCCAGAGCTTCGGCACCGACATCGCTCGCAATCTGGCCCGCGCCGACATCAAGCTGACGGTGACGGAGTTCCTGCTCCTGCACGGTGCGCTCTTTGCCGTTGGCCTCCTCGCCGGCTCTCTCTTCTTCGGCTCGGCCGTGGCAGGGGTGGTAGCGGCGTGCGCTGGTCTCCTCCTGCCCCAGGTGTACGTCTCCAGCGCCCAGCGCAAGCGCATGCAGGCTTTCAACGAGCAGCTACCGGGCGCGTTGAGCAGCTTTGCCAATGCCCTGCGTGGCGGCTACGGCTTGGTGCAAGCCCTGTCCTTGGTGGCCAGCGAGCTCTCGCCGCCCATCTCAACCGAGTTCCAGCGCGTGGTGACCGAGGTGGGCTATGGGCTGCCCTATGACACCGCCTTCCAGAACATGCTGCGGCGCAACCCAAGCTCAGACCTGAGCCTCGTGGTGACGGCCATCGAGATTCACCTCGAAATGGGCGGCAACCTGTCACAGATACTCGACAATATCAGTGACATCATCCGCGACCGGGTGCGCATTCAAGGGCAGATCCGGGCCTACACAGCTCAGCAACGCTTCTCGGCCATCGTCCTGACCGGGCTACCCTTCGGTTTGGCCGGTATGATCTACATGGTGAACCGCTCATATCTCACCGTCCTCTGGACGACTCAGCTTGGCCTCGTGATGCTCGGCCTGGCCCTGACCATGTTGTTGGTCGGCGCAATGATGCTATCAAAGATCTCCAGGATTGACGTGTAGCGGAGTGATACGATGGCTTTGATCACGTCTTTGGGAATTGGCATCGGCCTGCTCGTCGTAGTGGCGGGCATCGCCATGCTCAGGCAGCAGAACAGCATGCGGGAGCGGCTGGCGCGCTTCGCCTCAAGAAGCATGACCTTGGAAGAGATGGAGTTGCGCCTGCCCATCACCGAGCGTCTTCTCGTCCCCATGCTGCAGAGACTGGCGGCCTTCTTTTTCCGCCTGACTCCAGGCTCCCAGATCGCAACAACGCGCAGGAACCTGGCTATGGCGGGCAACCCCCGTGGGTTGACCGTGGCCTCCTACCAGTTGCTGCGCCTGGCAGCCGGCATTGGACTGGCCGGAGCGTTCTCCTTCTACAGCGGACTTGCCAACCTGCCCATGACTGCTTCCATCGGCGTCGGTCTACCCCTGGCGGCCTTGGGCTTCATGCTTCCCAGCATGTGGCTTGGCAGCCAGGTGCGCAGGCGCCAGGAGGTCATTCAGAGAGCGCTGCCCGACGCCATTGACCTGCTGACGGTCTGCGTCGAAGCAGGCGCCGGTTTTGATGCAGCCATGGCCAAGGTCGTCAACAAGTGGACCGGCCCACTTGCCCTGGAGTTCGAACGCCTCTTGACCGATATGCGCATGGGCCGCTCGCGGCGCGATGCCCTGCGCGAGTTGGCGGATCGTACCGGCGTCCTCGACGTACAGAGCTTCGTCAGCGCCCTCATCCAGGCCGACCAACTGGGCGTTGGCCTGATCAAGGTGCTCCGCATTCAGGCAGAGCAGATGCGCCAGCGGCGGCGCCTGAGGGCCGAGGAACAGGCCCAGCGTGCTCCCGTGAAGATGCTCTTCCCCCTTATCTTCCTGATCTTCCCGTCCGTGTACATCATCATCCTGGGGCCAGCAGCGCTCAGTCTGCTCAAAGTCTTCAGCGGAGGAGGATGAGGCTGCCATGGGCGACCTGGCGCTGGCCCTCCTGTGGGGCGCGTTCGGGCTTGTCCTGGGCGGCTGGGTGCGGGCGCTCATGGTAGCCCTGCCCAACCGGCAGCCTGTCTTGGCGTCCTTGTGCCGCCTCGCCACCAGCGACCAGCATCGGCTGTCCAGGCGCAGCCTGCCAGTGCTTGGCCCCTGTCTGGACATGCGGGAGCGGCCAGGGCAACGCAGCGAAGCCATACGCCGTCTCGCCACCGAGGTCAGCTTGAGTCTCGCCTTTGGCTGGCTGGCGTGGCAGCATGGCACCAACTGGCCAACGCTCGTGTGGAGCGCCTACGCCGTCATCTTTGCCCTTGTGATCGGCATTGACCTGGAACATCGCCTGATTCTGAACGGCGTGCTGGTGGGGGGTGCAGCGATTGCTCTGGTGGCCGCTGCCACCCTCACCGATGCGGGGCTGGCGACGGCCGTGATCGGGGGAGCCGTCGGCTTTCTCTTCCTCCTGTTGCCAGCAGTGGTATCGGGAGGGGGACTGGGAGCGGGCGACGTAAAGCTGGGCGGCTTCCTGGGACTTGTCACGGGCTTTCCCGGCATCCTGACCACGCTTACTGTCGGCATCATCGTAGGCGGTCTGGTGACCGCCGTTCTTCTCTTCACCAGGCGCATTGGCCGCAGGGACCATCTTCCCTACGGGCCGTTCCTGGTTGCCGGAGCCATCCTGTACCTGACGATGTGGTAGACGGCAGCGCGAGAAGGAGATCACCGTGCGTGTCGTAAATATGACTCGAGGTACCACCCTGGCTGAACAGGCGGAGATAGCCACCACCATGGGGGCGCGCCTGCGCGGCCTCATGTGGCGGCCCCAGTTGGAAGCCGGCCGCGGTCTGGTGCTCAAGCCAACGCAGGCCATCCACACGTTCATGATGGCCTTCCCCATTGATGTGGTCTTTGTGGACGGAAAGATCAACGTGGTCCATGTCATCGAGAGAATGGAACCGAGCCGCCTGAGCCCCTTTGTACGCCAGGCCGAGTCTGTCGTCGAGCTCCCCGCAGGCACCATTGGCCGCACACAGACTCAGGTGGGCGACCAGCTCGGCTTCGTGGAATGATAGGCGTACCTCGCCCCGACAGCACAACAAGGGGCAGGCCGACTCCCCGGCCTGCCCCTTGCCTGTCTTGATCCTGTCATCGCGCAGACGGCCGCGGCCTACCTCCCGTAGGTCGCCACGAGATAGCTCATCCAGCCGCGGTCGAAATCGGAGAACGAGACGCCCACGGCCGACCTGATCGCTTCATCGAAGGAAACGCTGCGCATGGCCTCTACCAACTGAGCCAGGGCTGGCAATCCATAGGTGGTCGTCAGGTAGTCAACAACGGTGTGGGCAGTAACCGCCCCGCCCTGATAGTTGTACGCGGCACCCTCTAGCGCCCGCAGCCCCGCGATGCGACGCATCGCCACAAGGCCGCGTATGTACTGCTCGCGCGCCGAATTCCACAGCCGGGCCTCGTAGCTGGCGATGCCATCCCGCACCCAGCGGGGCATCCACCTGACGCCCAGCAGCGCCGCCCGCGCCACCTCTACCTGAACGCCTTTCAGGATATCCGCCCGCTGCGCGGGCGTTGCCCCGGTCGGCGCCAGCATCCAGATGTGTCCCCCATCAACGACATTGCCCACCTGATCCGCGGGCGCTGTCGCTCCCAAGGCTGCGTTGTACTCCTCACGCGTCGAGAACAGCCGCACCTCCATCTGCCCCACCACCACGCCGATCTCAGCCTCGAGGCGATCTCTGACGACGATCATGGCACTCAGCACGTCGAGGGCACCCTGCTGATCAGCCGGATTGTAGACGACGCTGAGCGTGCCATGCGTTGCCCGCTCGGAGCCATCAGGTTCGGTCGTGATCGCAGGCGGCTCGCCGCTCCAGGCTGGCGGCGTCTCAACGGGCACCTCCGTGGGCGTCTGCGACGGCACAGGTGTCGTTGTTCCAGTGGGAGACGCAGTTGCCGTTTCCGTTGGGAACGCTGTGGCCGTTGGCGATGCTGTCTCCGTGGCCACGGCAGTCGGTGATGCAGGAAGCGTAGCCGTGGCCGCGACGCTCGGTTCTTCCACGACGGTTGCAGTCGCTGTCGCGGTGGATGGGACTGGGGTAAGCGTTGGCACCGGAGTCGCGGTCGCTGTTTCGGTGGGCACGGGCGTCAGTGTGGCTGTGGGGGTGTGCGCTGGCATCGGTGAAGCGGTAGGCGTCTGAGTTGGCGCCGGTGTGGGTGTGGCCGTGTCGGCCATCGTCGGCGTCGGCAGACCCGTCGGGGTAGGAGTGGGAGGCATTGGGCTCGGCAAGACGGTGGCGGGTGCTGTTACGCCTGTCGGCGACGGCGCAGGAGCAACCTGTGCCGTAGGTGATGCTGTAGGCGATGGAGTCGCTGACGGCCTCAGCGCAGGCGTGGCAGTGCCGGTGATCGGCGGCCGTGTGGCCGTTGGGGTGGACGGCGCTGGCGACGGTGAAACTACCGGCAGAGTGGGCACGGGCGACGGCGCACCATCGGGCGAGACTGCGGCCACTTCCAGGCCAGCCAGAGCGACTACACCGGACTTGGGGACAAAGTTGAGAATCAGGATGCCAGCCGACACCGTCGTCGTGAACGTGCGGTCGTAGGCGGCGTACAGGCCAACCTTCCGTGCGGCGTCCAGATCTGTGAGAACGAGACTGCCCTGGCAGCGCACATCATAGGAGTTGGTGCCCGGTCGGGCGTTGGTCTGGAGTTCGGCCAGCTTCATAGTAACGCGATAGGCGCCGTTGGGTAGATCGAAGCGATAGCCGAGGAGTCGCAGGCTCTGGGTCTGGTAGACGCGGCTCACGCTGGTGTTGGCCACCGGATGTGATGTGGCAATGCTCTGCACGGCCTTGGTGCCCAGATACCCCCAGGAGATGCACGGCGACGGTGTGCACGACGCGCCGGCTGCTAAGGGCGCATAGGGCCGATCGGCCATCCAGACGGCGCCTGTGGCTGCGTCCTTGAGACCGCTGCCTCCCACATCCACGCGAACGATCAGCGGAGGAACGGGCGTGGCCTGAGTCGCACTTGCGGTGGCGGTGATCTGTGCTGTGCTGGTGACCGTCGCCGTGCGCGTGAGCAGCGCCGGCGTGACCGTCATTGTGGCTACTGGTGTCACTGGGGCTGTTGCCACGACGGTTGCGGTGATCACTGCAGGCGTCAGGGGTGCAGTCGCGCTGGGGGTGAGCGGGGCGGCGGCGCGGGTTGCGGTCCCCGTGAGCGCGCTGGGTGACAGCGGGATGGTCGCCGTACCGGCAACAGGGCTGATGGGTGTGGCAGTCGCTGTGCCGAGCAGGGCGCTCAATGCCGGCCCGCCCTGTGCCGAGATGAAGCCGGCACTGATGTGGAACCCATGGATGGCCAACCCGAGAAGAACTGCGAGCACAAAGGCCCTTTTGCTCATGCGCAACCATCCCTCATGGATTCACCCAGATC
>DAOUCN010000342.1:0-2427 GCA_034431995.1 Chloroflexota bacterium
GCGCATGTCAGTCGCAGAGTATCCAGCCGTCCAGATGTACGTGCATCCGAGCGTCCAGGCCTCCGCGCATCCAGGCGTGCGGGCAGCGTTGCTCATGGTTATCGGTCAACGCCTTGACGCTCTGACACGTTGACGCCATCACGCCTTCTCCACGGCATAGCCCCGGGCAACCCACGCCTTCATGCCGCCCTCCATGTTGTAGACGTGGCCAAAGCCTAGGGCAGCAGCCATCTCGCAGGCCACGGCGCTGCGCTCGCCCACAGCACACACGAAGATGAGGTTATCGCTGGCAAGGTGCTCCTGTGGTTGGCGCAATAGCTGCTGTAGCGGCACCAGGCGCGCCCCGGCAATATGACCTCCCTTGTACTCCGCTGGCTCGCGCACGTCAATCACACAAACCCGGTCTGCGTCAATCAACTCCTTCGCTTCGTCAACGCTGAGGCGACGGAACGGCTCGCGCGCCGATTGCTCCTCATCCCCAGGGAATACTCTCACAGGGCGTGTCCTCCATCCACTTGTCCGGGCGTCCAGGTGTCCGGGCGTCCGGGCACTCTACAAGAATCTCTTGTCACTCTGGTGTCATAACACGCTCACGGCCCTGACGCCGTAACGTCTTGACGCCCTGACGGCCCTACTGCCCAGACCGGGCATTGCGTGATCCTCAACCCGGTTTGAATGTCGGCTTACCATCGTCAGGCGGAGCGACAACCACCGCATCCACGCCGATCCTCGCGGCCACAAGCTCAGCCATCCGATTCAACTCGTCCTTGTAGAAGCTCACGCTGGTCAAAGCGATCTTGCCCACCGCGTCGATGAGAAAGACTGTAGGCACTGTGTTAATGCGCCAGGCATCCGAAACGTCCCATGTGGTGTCCAGCAAGATAGGAAATGTTGCTCCATAGTCGCGGGCAAAGGCCAGGGAGTCATCCAGGGGATCCTGGGACATCCCCCACACCGTGAGGCCGCTGCGCCCGTAGGCCTGATACAGCCGCTCGATGTACGGGAAGACCAACATGCAGGTTGGGCACGTGGTCTTGAAGAAGACAAGCACTACCGGCTTCCCAACCTGCTCCCGTAGAACATACGGCAAGCCGTCGGTACCCAGCAAGGCAAACTCGGGAGCTTCACGGCCAGGTTCCAGAGCAGACATCATTGACCTCAACGCGCCACTGGACAGGTGCGAAGTCTGTATGAACGTCCATTGATGTGCGAAAAAACATCCAGACTCCAGAAGTCTATGGGAGTCACTCAATCCAGACTGACCTTGACCTCGTCGCCCTCCACCGTCACAGGAAAGGACTCGACTGGGGAGACCGCCGGCATGCGCACCGCCTTGCCGGTCCTCACGTCGAAGCGTCCGCCGTGGCGTGGACATTCGATGATCTCGCCCACCAGCGTACCCTGGTTCAGCGGTCCCCCATCGTGCGTGCAGGTATCTTCGATGCAGTAGAACGTGCCGTCAACGTTGCAGATGGCGAGGCGATAGTCCTCGACCGTGACATACTTGACCTGGCCAGGCTTGATGTCTGTCGTGCGGGCAACAGTGACAAACGTGCTCATGTGCGATGGCACTCCTGTCGGTGGGCCGAAGAGGTGGGAGCGGTCGTCTCCATCTGATGGCCTCTACAGACTCCCACGCCCCGCGTCGGCCCTATGAGTCCTCTTCCACGTCCAGGGGCTGTGGCTTCTGCCCTTTGTACTGATAGATGCCGGCGCGCAGCACGCCGAGACCCAACAAGGCACACTTGAGGCGACCTGGCGTCAGCTCAATACCCAGATTGTCCAGGATGTCCTGGCGATCGAGGGCCAGAACGTCGTCCAGCTTCATGCCGATGATCTGCTCCGTCAGCATGGAAGCAGACGCCTGGCTGATGGCGCACCCGCTGCCTGTGAAGGCCACGTCGGTCACGCGGCCTTCGCCATCCACCTTGACCTGCATCTTGATCTCGTCGCCGCAGAGCGGGTTGCTGTCCTGCCATGAGATGTCCGGGTGGTCCAACTCACCGTGGTGGCGAGGATTCTGATAGTGATCCAGGATGATCTCGCGATAGATGTCCACAGTCCTCACACCTTGAAAATCTGCTGTGCTCGTTCCAGCGACGCCACCAGGCGGTCCGTGTCCTCTTCCGTGTTGTAGACGTAGAAGCTAGCCCGGGCCGATGCCATGACTCCCAGTCTGCTGTGCAGCGGCTGGGCACAATGGTGGCCCGCCCGAATGCAAATGCCGTCTGCATCCAGGATAGACGAGAGATCGTGGGGATGGACCCCCTTGACATTGAAAGCGATAACGCCACCTCGCTGCGCTGCCGGTGGGCCGTACACTGTAACCCCCCGCATCGTCTGTAAACGCTGCAACGTGTAGGCAGCGAGAGTTTGCTCATGCCCGCGTACCGTGTCCATGCCGAGGGCGCGCAGGTAGTCTATGGC
>DAOUCN010000343.1:0-11451 GCA_034431995.1 Chloroflexota bacterium
GACCGACGTGGATCAGGATGTCGTTTTTGTACCGAATCAGGTGATTCGTCAAGGGTCTCTGTCAACCTCGCCTGCGCCGACGCCGCGCCGCCAGGCCGAGCACGCCCGCCGCCGCCCCGCCGCAGATGACACCAATGATGAGCACGACCCCCGGCCTGGACGTGCTCTTGCCCGCATCCCCCGTCAGCACGAAGCCAGCCCAGTAGTAGGGATGGGGATACCTCGCCCGCGTCTCCGCTTGAGCCGCTTGCAGCGCAGCGGCCTTGCTCTTGCCCTGCCGCAGGTGCCTGTAGAACGACGCCATCAGCGCACCGGTAGCCTCGTCGTTGACGCTCCACAGGCTGGCGATCACCGTGGGCGCGCCGGCGTAGATGAAGGCACGGTTCAGGCCAATGATGTCGTCGCCCCGCCCGTGGGCGCCCAACTGCGTCTGGCAGGCGCTGAGAACAACCAGGTCGGCGCGGGCCAGGTCCAGGCTGTACACCTCCTGCACGTCCAGAAAACCATCGGCGTGGGCATCGGCAGCAAGAACGATGCGCGAAAACAGGGGGTTCACGGTGTTGAGCTGGCCGTGGGCAGCTAGGTGCAGGATATCGGACTCCGCCGCGCGCGATGTGAACGCAGACTCGGTGGCTGCTCGACCCGTCAGGGCCTCCGCCTCGTACAGACGGGCAATGGCCTGGGCCTCCGCGTCGGCGTAGGCGAGGGCGGGCAGCCCCTGCGCCTGGCCCTGGCTGATGACCAGGATAGACCGGGTCTCGGCTTTCCCCTTTTGCTGCACAAAGGGCAGGGCGCTGGCGCTGGGCAGATGGAAGAGCACGTGCTCGCTGCCGAAGTACCGCTTCCCATCAGAGAGGGCGGCAAAGGGTAGATAGTGCAAGACGCCATGGGGGATGATCCCGATCACGCGCGTCTTGAGGTAGGGTCGCAGCGGGGCCACCAGCCAGACATAGAGCCGGGTCAGGCTCGGCGGGTGGGCATCCTCCAGGCTGGCAAAGTCACGGAACTCCACGACAGCCGCGCTGAGATCGCTCGCTCGCACGTCTAGCTCCACAGCTTGCAACGACGAAGGTGTGACGACAAAGGCGAGCGTCGTGTCCGGCGTAACGAAGAACGACAGCAGGGTCGTGTCCCTGTCCAGGATCTTCCGAATGTCAGCCAGGTTCAGGGGAGCCACGCTGACCAGTGACGCGTACTCCGGATTGCTGCGCTTCAGCAGGGAGACCAGCTCGCTGTACTCCCGCTGTTTGGCCACAATCTGGTCCGCCAACACAGCAGGCAGCTCTGCCTTGCGCTCGCTGGCTGGTTTGGCCTGCTCCTGGCGCAGGTTGCTCTCCAGGGCAGCCAGTTGCAGACGCAGGGCCTGCTCCTGTTCCACCAACCTCGTGTCTGCTCCCTGGCGCACGTCCAGGCGGTTGTTGCCGATCTGGTCGAGGAAGGACCGTGCCCGCGCTCGCTCGGCAAGCTCAAAGGCCTGCGTCGGCTGGCCCAGGTGCACCAGCAGCAGAACGGTGCGCGCGTACAAATCGGCGGACTGCTCGGCCAGGCTTAGCCTGAACTCCTCCAGTGTGGTGGATGAGCGGACGCCTTCCAGGGCGTCAATCGCCTGCCGGTAGTAGTCGAGGGCCGTCTGCTCGTCACCCATGTTGGCATAGATGTAGCCGATGCTATACAGGGTCAGCCATTCGTAGGAGTGCTCGCCGAGCTCGCGTTGCAGCGCCAGAGCCTGCTGGCAGAACTGCAATGCCTGAGCGTGCTCGCCCAGGTCGCTGTACACAAGTCCGATGTCCTTGAGAACTACCCACTCGCGGGCACGGTAGCCGATGGCACGGTGCACAGCCAGGGACTGACGGTAGTAGTCCAGCGTCGTCCGGTAGTCGCCCTGGTTATAGTGAATCAGTCCGATGTTGTACAGGACCGCGCTCTCTTCGTTCTGATTGCCCGCGCTGCGGTTGACGGTCAGGGCTTGCTGGTAGAACCGGAGAGCCGTCGTGTAGTCACCAAAGCTATGATAGAGCCTACCCACGGCGTTGAGGGCCAGGCCCTCCCAGAAGGGCTGGCCCAGCTCGCGCTGGCGGGGCAGGGCCTGTTTCTCGTAGAAGTCAAGGGCTTTGGCGTACTGGCCGAGGTTCTGGTACGCGCTGCCGATCTTGCCCAGCACGTAGGCTTCGGTTGTGCGGTCGTTGGCGGCATGGGCCGTTGCTGCGCTCTGCTGATACGATTCCAGCGCCTTGGTGTACTGGCCGAGGGCCGTGTACACATCGCCCAGTGAATGGAGATTGCGGGCTTCGCTGGTGCGATCGCGCAGGGTCTGATTGAGCGCAATCGCCTGTTGGTAAGCATCCAGGGCCTTGAGGTTCTCGCCTAGGCCCTGGTGCACGGACGCCATGAGAGAGAGAACGCCAGCCTGCCCTCTCACATCGTTCATCTCCCGGCGGATGGCCAGCGCCTGCTGGTACGGCGCCAGGGCCTCGGCAAGTTGGCCCTGGAACACGTAGACCATGGCCATATCTTGCAGCGTCTGCGCCTGCCCAGACCGGTCGCCGCTCGCTTGCTGCAATGCGAGGGCAGCTTGGTAGTTTTCCCGCCCTTCCGCGAACTGCTGCAAGCCATAGGCGAGGGTGCTGGCGATGCTGCGCAGCGTTAGCGCCTCACCCGCTCGATCGCCTGCCTCTCGCCGCGCCGCTAGCGCCTGGCGATAGGCGTCCAGGGCCTGGGTCTGCTGGCCCTGCATGATGTAGGCATCGCCGATAGCCTGCAGCGTCTTGCCCCGCCCCGTGGTGTCGTTGAGATCACGCTGGATGGCCAGCGCCTGCTGGTGCCATTCCAGGGCTTTGGTATAGTCGCGCAGGGCGTAGTGTGCGTAGGCGATGTTGTTTGTAGTGACGGCCTCGTTGGCCCGGTCTCCGATCTCCCGCCAGATGTCCAGAGCTTGCTGATAGAACGAGAGCGCAGGCGTATGCTTGCCCGCGTTGTAGGCGATCAGGCCGATGTCATTGATAATGACGGCTTGCGAACGCTTGTCGCCCAGGCGGATGTAGAGGGTGAGCGCCTGGCTGTACTTATCCAGGGCGCCCACGTCATCGCCTTGTTTGGAGAGAGCAACCGCCTCGCGCCAGAGGGCACCAGCCTGGGTGCGCAGGGAGGTCTCCGGTGTGGGCGTCGGCGTGGGGTCGGCAGCGTGGGCAGGCGTCGGGGGGCACAGGAGGAGGGCCAGAAGACAGAGCAGGAGCATGGAACCGCGAAGACGCCAAGACGCCAAGAGACATGAGGTAGTCCCATCTGCCTCCCCGTGAACCTCGTGCGCGGCCAGGGTCAGGAGGATGGCGGATCTCCTTGGCGTCTTGGCGTCTTGGCGGTTCCGGACACGGATCACTGCTTCTCCAGCGCCGCCACCCTCTCCTGAATCTGCCTGACGGTCTTCGTGTCCCCTAGCTTCTGGTACCATTCGATCGCCTTCTGCGAGCGCTGGATGGCCTCAGCTTTGTTTCCGAAGACCTCATAGATCTGCCCCAACGCGTTCTGCGCCGCTGCCTGCCCCTCCACGTCGCCCGCCGTCTGCGACAGGGCGAGGGCCTCCAGATAGCGCGCCTCGGCGAGGCGATTCAGCCCCACCCGCAGGTACATCTCCCCCAGCGAGCGCACCACCGCCGGCTCGCGTGTGGCCTTGACCAGAGCCTCCCATATCTCGATCGCCTCGGCGTTCAGCCCCTGGCTGGCATACAGGTTGGCAATGAGCAGGCGCGTGGGCACATCGCCCAAGCCCAGGGCGCGGATGCGCCCCTCTGCATCGCGCACCAACTGGGCCTCGTCTGTCTTGAGTACAGAGAAGCCCAGGCCGGGGGCCGTCTCTTCATCAGAACTGCGGCCTCCCGCCGCCACCGTGACCTTGTAGCTGGTCCCGGGCGACAGGGCAGGAGCATTGTCCGGATACTGTAGTTCCGTCTTGCCGCTGACCTCGCCGCTCCAGTTCACGTTCGGCCCCCGCACGGTCACCTTGTACAGGGTAGCGCCGGGCGTGGGCAGCCAGCGCAGCACGGGCCGTGGATTGAGCAGCCTGGTATTGCGCGGCGAGAGCACCACTGGAATGTCACCGGCGACATCGGCGCGGGCGCGGGTGATCAGGCTGCTGCGATACACGAGCACAGGCTTGCTCACCTTGCAGGGCACGCTGCTGACGCCGCCGGCCACCTGGGCCAACTTCAGGTCGGCGCAGGCAAGCGTCGCCTGGGACGAGCCTTCCAGACGCAAGAGGTCGCCGCTGCGCATGACCATGCCGAAGAGGGCGGGCGCATAGTCGGTCCAGCCTTCGCGCTTCACGCTCAGCCTGCCCTCGACCGCGACCAGCACATGGACGGCGGACTCCTCGCCGCCGACGGCGACAGGGGTCGCCGTCCGTCCTGGCCCGCAGGCAGAGACCAGCAGCACGACAAGACAGAAAATCAGCCGCCATCTCATCGTGTTTCTCCCCCACTCAGGCGCTCCCTGGCCAGGGCAACCCAACTGGCCTCCACGGGCACCACGTCGCTCTTCTCGTAGCGCACGCAGTCCTCCCACTGGCTCACGGCTGCTTGCCTGTCTCCCTGGGCCTCCAGCACCTGGGCCAGCAGGCAGTGGGCCGCGGCGCCGCTGGGACGCAGGGCCAGCGCCTGCCGCAGATCGGTTTCGGCCAGGGTCAGGTACATGAGACCGAGATTGGCCCAGCCCCTGTTCTTGAGCAGGGCATAGCGTACATCCGTCTTTGCTGGCTCCTCCAGCGCAATGTCGAGGTCGAGGGCTGTGTTGAGCAGAGCCAGGGCGTTGGCGTAGTCCTTGCGGTGGAGCATATAGACGCGGGCGAGGTTGTTGTAGGCGGCATAGAGGCGGGAATCGGAGCGCACGGCAGTTTGATACGAGCTCAAGGCCAGGTCGTAGACCAGGATGTCTTCGTAGGCGGAACCCAGATTGTAGTGCGCCTCCGCATAGCCGGGCGTCAGGCTGACCGCTCGCTGGTAGTTCTGGATAGCGCTCGTCACCTGGCCGCTCTCTTGCTGGAGGACGCCCTGGTTGTTGTAGTAGCGGGCAACAGAGGGAAGGGAGAGCCGCGCACTAGTGACGATCAGCAGCACGGCTAAGGCCAAGCCCGTCTCCACCAGATAACCGTAGCGGCGTTTGATGCCCACCTTGGCCAGGGTGCGCTCAAGGCTCTGGCGGCCACCGGCGGTGAGCGTCCTGCCCGCCAGCCATGCCAGAAGCGTCTGCACCAGGACGCTGAAAACGCCCACGAAGTCGGGGCCAACGGCGAACAGGCGGCGGGCGATCTCCGCCGTCATGCTTAGGGAGACGGCGATGAAGAAGCCCGCCAGGACCGCCCAAAGGGCCGATGGTCTGACGACGCGCTCGTCCAGATACCACCACCAGGCCGTCGCTGGCGGCTGGGACGTCTCACGCCATGTCACCAGCGTGTCCCGCCCGACGATGTCCTCGATGCGGGCGGCGTTAGCCTTGAGCCGCTCGTCGAGGGCCGTGACCGCGCTCAGGCTGGCGGCGGGGATGGGGTGAGACGCGGCTAGGGCCTGGGCCAAGTGATCGCGAGCGAGGAGCGCAGCCATGATGCGCGCCGAGGAATCGTCGCCCTTTGCGGTAGGAAGGTCGAGGGCCGTCTGATAGGCGGAGATGGCGTCGGGCAGGCTCACCACGGTGTCACCCCGAAGCAAGACGGTGGCATGGCTGGACACCCAGGACTATAGCATAAGAGCGGGAGGCTGTCAAACGGGACGAAGGACAAAGGACCAAGCAGTAAGGACGAACGACGGACGAAGCAGAACGCGAGGGTGGCGCGTTCGTGTTCTTCAGCCGACCCATCTGACATCCCCCCATCGGGTGCCAGAGCCCTATGGCGGCTGATCAGGGCCTGTGCAAAGTCAGCTCAACCTCCCGCAGGTTGAGTCCCTGCTGCCCCCTGCGCGCTTGCAAATGACTCTACTCCAGGGCACACTCAACCTGCGGGAAGTTTTCCGGTCCCAGGCTGGGACTTTGCACTAGCCCTTTGGTGTGCCTGATACAGCCAGGTACAGGTAGGAACCTGCCCCACGGGACCAGTGGTAGCTTACGGTTGCGACCCTGCCAGCCAGCGGTCGAGCCAGGCGAAAGCCTTGCGGCCACTGAAACGATGGCCTGCGGGGAAGAAATCGGCATCCAGGCGATCGCTATGGCCCAGGAAGGCATAGATGCGTGCTACCTGCTCGTAGGCCTGGCGCGTACCTTCGATGGGGAAGATGTTGTCCTGTTCGCCATGTTCGATGAGCAGCGGACGGGGGGCGATGAGAGCGCAGATGTCGGCCATCTCGGCATAGCGGAGAATGCCGGGGATATAGTTGTCCGGACAATGAACAATGGACATGATGGAAGCGCGAAAGGTACAGAGGTAGCCGCTGATGACCACGCAGGTGATGCGCTCATCCAGCGCCGAGGCGTACAGGGTCGTCGTGCCGCCGCCCGACAAGCCTAGGCAGCCCAGGCCATCGGTGCGGGCCTCTGGGCGAGTACGGATGTAGTCTATCGTGCGCATAACGTCCCACAGGCGCAGGCCGAGGGTCGTTCTGCCCAGCAGCAAGCCCACCGAGGTCACCATGTCGCAGGATTTCACCCACGGGCCATCTCCGCTGCGGAAGGCGGGCTGTTCCATGCGCTCGCCCATTGCTCGTTGCGTGGGGGCGAAGACCATGAAACCGTGTCTGGCGAGCTGACGGGCATAGTCGTAGTTCAGTTCTCGCACATGGGCTTGCTCCCCATCGCTCGTCGTCAGGCCCACGATCAGGCGGGCGCCATTGCTGCCATGGCCGTGCAGGGCGATCACCGGACGGTAGGGCGGCGCGACGGAGCGAGGGGTTAGCACATAGCAGGGGACCGCCACGCCATGCTCGCTGTAGAAGTACACTTTCTCTCGGCGGTAGTCTGCTTCCTCAACGACCTCCGCGACCTGCGAGGTCAGGTCGCAGTGCTCAGTGGGGAAGCCGCCCAGACATTCCGTGAGGCGGGAGCGCAGGGCTGTACGCCAGGCTTGCCACTCGTCCAGCGTCTGGGCGCGAAAGGCCAGTTGGCGCGGTTGCTGGTCGTACTGCCGCCAGAGGTAGGCCAGTGTGGACAGGTGGTCGGGCGGGACATGATCAGTCATCGCGTGCACCTCGACAATCGCGGGCCGACAGCCCCCGCCGAGATCATGGCCACGTAGCCGCGTGAGCAGATTCTGCGTGGTGACATTGAGCGTTTCCATCCCCGGTGGGCAGAGCACCCAGGTGCTGCGGCAAGCACATTGTACGAATGCCGATCATGCCTGTCAAGACCGTAGCGCTGTGTCCCGCTCACGCCCTTGACATCCCCCTAACCTCTGTGCTATATTCTACACCGCCGCAGTGCGAGTGGCGAGACTGTGCACGGGGGTACAGGGAAGCACGTGCCTTGCAGGTCAAGGATACGGTGCTTTTTTGTTGCGCGCGGCGACAAAGGGCTGCGGGATGAGGACTGAGGACTGAGAGCGGAGCACGCAACACGTAACACGCACGACGCAACACGAGACAGACCACCGATCACGGACTACGGATTACGGACTACGGATTACGGATCACGCATCACGCATCGGAGGTATGCCTGTGATTCAAGTTGAGAACCTCACCAAGTACTACGGGCGGCACAAGGCCATCGAGGACGTGAGCTTCACCATCGAGAGAGGCGAAGTCGTGGGCTTCCTGGGGCCCAACGCCGCCGGCAAGACCACCACTATGCGCATCCTGACCGGCTTTCTCCCGGCCACCAGCGGGACGGCCAAGGTAGCCGGGTTCGACGTCTTCCAGGACTCCCTGGAAGTGCGCAAGCGCATCGGCTACATGCCCGAGACCGTCCCCCTCTATCCAGAGATGACAGTCAAAGAGTACCTGGGCTTCTTCGGCCAGTTGCGCAAGGTGCCCAAGCGGAACGAACGGATCGAGACCGTGGCTGAGCAGTGCGGTTTGACGGACATGTTCGAGGCGCGCATCGGTCGCCTATCCAAAGGCTACCGCCAGCGTGTCGGTCTGGCCCAGGCGCTGCTCCACAATCCCGATGTGCTTGTTCTCGACGAGCCGACCGTCGGCCTTGACCCGCGCCAGATCATCGAGGTGCGTCAGCTCATCAAAGACCTAGCCGGCGAGCACACGGTCATCCTGAGCACCCACATCCTGCCCGAAGTGAGCATGGTCTGCCAGCGCGTGCTGATCATCCACGAGGGGCACATCGTGGCCGAGGACACCACCGATGGACTGCAGGCCAATCTCCAGCGGGCCGACCGCGTGTACCTGGAAGTGCGCCGGCCCTCGCCAGACGTTGCCATCCGTCTGCGCAAGGTTGCGGGCGTGCAGAGGGTGCAGGAGAAAGGCAAAGGTGCGTACGAGGTGGAGTGCGCCCTGGGCAGCGACCACCGCGAGGACCTGGCCGCGGCTGTCATCCAGGGCGGCTGGGGGCTGCTGGAACTGCGGCAGGTGGGCATGAGTCTGGAAGAGATCTTCCTCAAGCTGACCACGACCGAGGAGGAGGCGTAGTACCCATGCTAAACATGCTCTCTATCATGCGCAAGGAATTGCGCACCTACTTCGCATCGCCGGTGGCCTATGTGGTCATCGCCGCTTTTCTCTTCATCTGTGCCTACCTCTTCGCCATTCTGGTCACTGCTCCGGTTGGCTCAGCCGAGGCGTCCATGGGCATTATCTTCGGCAATGTGGCCGTGATCCTGCTCTTGATCGCCCCTGCCCTCACCATGCGCCTGCTGGCCGAGGAACAGCGTTCCGGAACGATCGAGCTGTTGCTGACCTCGCCCGTGCAGGACTGGGAAGTGGTGGTGGGGAAGTATCTGGCCAGCCTGGTTCTGTACCTTGTGCCGGTGGCTATGACCGTGGTCTTTCCGGCTCTCCTACTGCACTATGGCAATCCTGACAGGGGGCCTATCGTTGCGGGCTATGTCGGGTTGATCCTGTTCGGGGCAGCCTTCCTGGCCATTGGCGTTCTGGCCTCGGCGGTCACCCAGAATCAGGTGATCGCGGCGCTGGTGGCAGTAGCCATCCTGCTGGCGCTGTGGCTGATCAGCGCCTTCGCCAACGCTGTCCGTGGCCCCATCAGCGATACCCTCAGCTACCTTTCGATCATCAATCACTACTCGGACTTCAGTCGTGGGGTGATTGACAGCAAGGACGTGATCTACTACCTGAGCGTGATTGTGGTGGCCCTCTTCCTGGCCACACGCACCCTGGAGACCAGGAGGTGGACATAATGAATCGGCTGCGGGCATACACCGAGTACCTGCTCTACGTTGGCCTTATCTTCGTTTTGGTGCCCCTGGCGGTCTACGCCGTCAGGCGGCAGTTCACGATCCCTGGACAGATTATCCTCGTGGTCGGCTTTCTGGCCCTGGGGCTGTATGCTGGTCTGGAGTACCAGCGTATCATCCAGGCCCTGACCGGACGCCAGATGCGCTATGGCAGCAACGTTGTGCTGATGACGGTGCTCTTCATCGGCATCGTGGGCGTCATTGACTTCATGAGCCTGCGCTACACCAAGCGCATAGACCTGACGGCAAATCGCTCCTTCTCCATCTCCGAGCAGACGGCCAAGATCCTGGACAACCTGGAGCAGCCGGTGAAGGCGACGGCCTTCTTCGTGCAGGGGGGATATGGGCGCGAGGATCTGGAGACGCTCTTCAAGTCCTATGCCAGCAGGGGCAGGGGCAAGTTCAGTTACGAGTTCATTGACCCCGACGCCATGCCTACCCTTGCCCGCCAGTATGGACTGGAGGAAGGGGAGGGGAGCGTCACGGTGCTGGAGTACGGCGACCGCCGCCAGAAGGTCACCGGCAGCACGGAGTCGGACATCACCAGCGCCATTCTCAAGATATCCCGCGACGTGGCCAAGACGGTCTATGTGCTGCAAGGGCATGGCGAACTCACGCCGGAGGACACAAGCCAGCAAGGCTTCTCCCTGGCCAAGCAGGCCATGGAGCGCGACAACTACACCGTCAAGCTGCTCAACCTGTCCATCGGCCCGACAGCAACCGTCACCACCACGCTCGGGCTGTCCGTCCCCCCCTTCCTTACGCCCACGGCGGGCACCTATCGTAGCATACCTGCTGACGCCGCTGCCATCGTCATCGCCGGGCCGCAGACGCCCATCGCCGAAGCCGAGTGGAAGATCCTGTCGGAATGGTTGGACAACGGCGGCAAGCTGTTCGTGCTGCTGGATGCCCTGGATCCCAGCACGGGTCTGGAGGACGCCCTGGAGGAGACATGGGGTGTGCGAGTCAACGACGACCTCGTCATTGACCTGGCCGGTGCCTATCTGGGCGACCCAGGTACGCTGGTGATCAGCCGGGGGAGCTTTAGCCCCATCACCAAGGACCTGCGTACCCAGATCGTCTTGCCGGGGGCGCGGTCTATCAAGCTGGTGGAAAACCCGCCTGCAGGCGTCGTGCACACCACTCTCGCCGAGACCAGCGAGCAGAGCTGGGGCGAGACCGACCTAGCGAACCTGGCGCGGGGCATCAGTTTCGACCCCAATACCGATTCGCGAGGGCCGTGCGTGCTGGGCGTCAGTGCCGAGAAGGACACGGCCGGCGGAGCTAAGGCCCGCCTTGTTGTGTATGGCAACGCCCGCGTCGCCACCGACCGCTGGCTGCAAACGGGGAGCAACTTGGAGTTCGTCGTTAACGCCGTGAACTGGCTAACGGAAGACGAGCAACTCATCAGCATTCGGCCTCGCCCAGCGGAAAGCCGGTCCATGTTCATCCCGCCCACGGAGGGCACGCTGGTTGTTCTGGGCACGGTCATCGGGATGCCTTTGGCCGTGCTGCTGGTTGGCGGCATTGTCTGGCTACGACGGAGGTGAGAGCGTGAAGCTTCGTACGACGGCTATACTGCTTGTCGTCTTTGTACTACTTATGGGCTATGTCTATGTATGGGAGCTGAACAAGTTCGGGCTACGGAAGCCCACTGAGGCGGCGGTAGACAAGAGCACGTGGGTGTTGACTTTGGGCAAGGAGGACGTGCAGGAGTTGCGGGTGGAAGACGGCAAGGCGTCCATCATTCTGACGCGGGCCGGCGAGTCTTGGTACATCGGCGCCGCCGGTGTGGACGAGGCGGATCCAACACGGGTGAGCTCGGTCGTGAGTAGCCTGGTTGACCTGCGCTCCACCCGCGTCCTGACCCAGACCACGGAAGAGCTCTCTGCCTTCGGCCTGGACAAGCCGACGGTGATCGTGACCGTTGGGCTGGACGGCGGCAAGCAGGAAGTGCTGTACATCGGCAACAAGAACATCCAGGGAACGTCGTACTACGTCCAGCGCAAGGGGTATGACCCGATTTACCTCATCTCGTCGTACCTTGTGGATGACCTCAAGAAGCTGGTCAGCGAGCCGCCCCACAAGCCCACGCCCACGCCAGAGCCGTCGCC
>DAOUCN010000344.1:0-5431 GCA_034431995.1 Chloroflexota bacterium
GCGACCTGCTGGCGGCGGACAGCGGCAACAAGTTCTACAAGATTCCCCTGGATTCCGCCTATGCCGGTCAGAACTTCGATCTCGCAATGCTTGACCTGCGTCGCCGCTTCAGGATGATCCTGCTGGGAGTCGAGCGGGGGGACGAGATCATGCTCAATCCGAAGGATGAGGTCATCATTCAGCCTGGCGACAAGGGCCTGGTGGTGGCCTGGGACGAGCCGAAGGTGTAGGGGCGAAGCATTCGGCCACGACAACTGCCATTGTATGTCATGGAGGGTCTGACCGCCGAATGCTTCGCCCCTACAATGCTGCGATGAACATCGTCATGGTCGGGCCTTTTGGCCTGCGCCCCAAAGGTACGATGGCCGTGCGGGCCATGCCCCTGGCCAGAGCTCTGGTCGAGCGTGGCCACCAGATAACGGTCGTCTTGCCGCCCTGGAACTGTCCCGAGGACAGCGGCAAGCGCTTCACGGACGGCGGCGTGTCGGCGGTCAATATCGTCCTGCCTCCCCGCATTCCTCTCCTGGCCCATCTGCTCATCACGTGGCGACTCCTGCGCCGCGCCCTGGCCCAGCAGCCAGATGTCATCCATTGTTTCAAGCCCAAGGCCTATGCCGGGCTGGTGGCCCTGGCCATCTGGCTGCTCAGGCGTCTGAGGCTGGCACGGGCGCGGCTAGTGGTGGACAGCGACGACTGGGAAGGGCCAGGCGGCTGGAACGAGATCGAGCGGTACAACCGGGTGCAAAAGGCGTTCTTTGCCTGGCAGGAACGTTGGGGGCTGACCCATGCCGATGTCGTGACCGTCGCCAGCCGCACTCTGCAATCCCTGGTCTGGAGCCTGGGCGTGCCCCCCTCCCGCGTCGTCTACCTGCCCAACGGCTGCAACGAGACACTGGCGGAGGCGAGGGAGGCCGGCAGCGCCCCCGCCCATGGGCTGACGGTCCTGCTCTACACCCGGTTCTTCGAGTTCAAGGTAGCCCGCGCCGTGGAGATCATTGCCGGTGTGCTACGGGCAGTCCCCCAGGCGCGGTGCGTTGTGGTCGGAGCCGGCCTGTTCGGCGAGGAAGAGGAGTTCCTGCGTCTGGTGCGGCAGGAAAGGCTGACGGAACGCGTATTCTACGCTGGCTGGCAGCAGCCAGACACCCTCCCCTCATTCTTTGCCAGCGCGGATGTGGCTATCTATCCCTGCGACGATACCCTCGTCAATCGGGCCAAGTGCGCGGTAAAGCTGATTGACCTGCTGGCTGCTGGCGTACCGGTGGTGGCGGACAGAGTTGGTCAGAACGGGGAGTACATCGAGCACCTGGAATCGGGGATGCTGGTGGAGCCGGGCGACACGGCCAGCTTTGTGCAAGCCGTTGTGCGCTTGCTGCACGATAGCGGTCAGCGCCAGCGGATGGGAGCCAATGCCCGGCGACGCATGACCGAGGGCTACACCTGGGCGACCCTTTCCGCTCGAGCCGAGGCTGCCTACCGATGACGCGAGGCAGGGGCAGCGTGGGGCGGCTGGCCTGGCTGTGGCTGCCCGTTGTCATCTGGATGGTACTGATCTTTCTTGGCTCTAGCCGTCCAGACGTGCCGGTGCACCACAATGGCGTGGCTGATCTGGTGCTCAAGAAGAGCGCTCATATCATCGAGTATGCTGCGCTGGGCCTGCTCCTGTGGCGAGCCTGGCGCGGCAGCCTGGGGCAGCGGCGCGCCGTCGCTGCTCAATCCTCTGCTCCCGAGCAGACAGACTCCTGTTCCTCCCCGTCGCGCCTGACCGTCGTCGTCGGCGCTCTCTATGCCGCCTCTGACGAGGTTCACCAGGTGTTCGTGGCCAACCGCCACGGGCGGCTGGCGGATGTCGCTCTCGATGTAGTAGCCATTCTCATGGCGTTGGCGGTCGTGTGGCTGTGGGAGCAAAGACGAAGGGCAGAAGACAAAGGATGAGGGAGCTGAAGAGCGTCATTGCGGGGCCGGCAACGGGGCGCGTGTGATCGTGATGTCGCCGAACATCTCGGCCTGCTCGACTAGAACCTGGCCCTGCTTGATGAGCTCAAGCAGGGCCAGGAAGGTGACAATGGCCTCGCCTTTGCTGCTCGCCTGAGACAGAAGCCTCTCAAAGCTAACCGGCCCCCGGCAGAGCCATTCCTCGATGGCAGCAATCTTGTCGGCAATGGAGTAGACCCGCGTGGGCAGAGGCGGGGCTTCGACCTCGCCGGGCAGCGTGCTCAGGACACGCACCATCGCCTGCGCCAGCTCGACCAGTGACACTCCTTCGAGCCGGAAATGCCCATTGATGTGGGTGGAAGCCAGGCGCAGATAGCTGTGCAGGCCATCCTCGTCGCGCTCCCTCAGCAGACCCGCGATTTCCTTGAAGCGTTTGTACTCCAGAAGCTGGCGCGCCAGCGCTTCCCCCACATCTTCTTCGGCCTCCTTCGCCTCTGGCAGCGGCGGCCTCGGTAGGAGAGCCTGGGACTTGATGAGGAGGAGCTTGGCGGCGATTACCAGGAAGTGAGCGAGGGACGCCGCGTCTATCTCGGTCAGAAGCGACAGGTGCTCTAGATACTGGTCGGTGACCGCGGCCAGAGAGACAGTGGTGATGTCGAGCTGGCGTTGCTCGATGAGTTGGAGCAAGAGGTCGAGGGGTCCCTCGAAAGTAGTGAGCTTGACCTGGTAGGTCATGGAACCGATGTCTTCTTTGCCCTGAGCGGGCGCAAGGATGGGGAAGACGGCGGTGCGTCAGCCAGGAAGCGCTGGCCCTTCCTGGCCATTCTGTCCAGGATCGCCTTTGTCGCCCCTGCGTTCTTGCCAACGATACGCTGCACTCTACAACCAGCAGCTTGGAGCACCTCTTCGGCCTCCGGCGGGACACCCGAGAAGTCGCCGATGATGGTCACGTTCTCGGCGTGCTGGGCCTCATCGGAAGAGAAGCCGACGGCGGGCTGGAAACGCTGGATGTAGCGGGTGACAGCGTGCCAGTCGGCCTCAGCCGCTGCGCCGGCTGTCTGGCCAAGGAGCACGTAGTGGTACAGCAGGCGGCGGGGGGCGTTCAGCGTCTGGCGTACACGTTCGAGCAGCGTGTCCTTCCAGCGCGTGCCCGACTGCCAGGCCGTGCCGGGGCAGTCGGGCTCCTGGCCCGCGAACTCCTGGTGGCCTACGATGCTGTCCAGGGGGAGATGGATCTCTTGCAGCAGCCAGGCCAGCAAGGAGCTGCCGCTGCGCACCTGCGCCTCGCTGGGGGCAGAGTCGTCAAAGCGGCCTACGAAGGCGATGCCCACCGTGCTGAGGTTATGGTGGGCGACATGGAAGCAGGCCGTTTCCAGACGGTTAGTCTGGTAGATGGTGCCGTCGGGTGCGATCACGAAGTGAAAGCCGATGCCGGGCCACTTGTGCTGGGGGTCATTGACGTGAAAGGCCGCGATGTCCTGCGGAGTGACTGTCGGCTCGCCGCCGGTGTGATGGATGACGAGGTGGCGGATCTGAGTGAGGTGGCGGGTGGGATACTGATTGCCGGGATCAGAGCTGCGGGGCAGGCGATCAACCACGTCCATCACATGGGGATAGAGAAGCGGGGTCGCCGGAGCGCGGGTGGAGGCGGGTGCGCTGTGGGCGGCTTCCAGGGCGGCCTGGGTCTGGGCCAGGCGGGTCTGCAGGTCTGCCGCGTAGCTCTCCAGGGCACGCAACTGGGCGTCCAGGGTGTGGACCCGGGCCTGTAGCTCCGAGATTGTGGCGCCGGCTTGTTCTGCCTGGGCCTGGAGATAGGCGGCGCGCGCCTGCCAGACAATAGCCTCTTCCTGGGCTGCGGCCAGGGCGCTGGCGTCTACGGCCGGTGCTGCTGCACCCGCGCTCTCTGTGCTCACGTTCTCTCCTCCCTGCCCTCGTCTCCGCGACTGAAGTTCGTCGCCGATGCCCATTATACTATCCGCACGGGCATTGGTCAACTGCTGCAGCGAACCTCCGCACCAACCTCCCGCAGGTTGAGTCTGCGATGGAGGAGGGTCGTTCGCGAGGGCCCAGGGGCAGCACGGACTAGCCTGCGGGAGGTTTATTGGCTGCAACCTTAACTGCGTCTCAACGTAGTAGTAGACGAAGAGAGACGCAGGAACCTACAGGAGGATGCATGATGGCAGGAACACCGCCACCCATTGCTGTCGTAACAACGGATCCCGACGAGCGCAACCTGGCCGCCCTGGCCCATGCGGCGATTCTACTCAACGTCGTCTTCCCCGGGCTGGGGCTGGTCGCCGCCGGGGTGATCTGGCTCACGCAGCGCGAGCGCTCGTCCTACGTCACGAACCAGGCGCTGCAAGCCACGGTGTACCAGGTCGTGCTACTGCTCGTGGCTGGGGCGGGGGCAATCCTGGGTGTCTTGCTCGTTGTAGCAGGCGTGGTGCTGGGCCTGTTCACGCTGGTGGGCTTTGCCCTGGTGCCAATAGCCGTGATTGTGCTGGTCCTCATTGGGCCGCTGTTGATCTTGGGGACTCTCTATGCCCTGGTGGGGGCATACGAGGCGCTGCAGGGGCGGGCCTTCCGCTACTGGTTCGTGGCTGATCTCCTGGATCGGAAGGCGTAGACCAGCGGGTTCGATTCGACCACAGAGGACCCAGAGCACAGAGGGCTTTCCCTCTGTGTCCTCTCTCGTTCGCTGATCATTGCTCCAACGCGACCGTCCCGCTCTTCCCTCCGCTCTTCTTCACCAGGCGGATATTCCCCAGTCGCATGCCCTTGTCCACGGCCTTGGCCATGTCGTAGATGGTGAGGGCAGCCACGGCGACGGCGGTCAGGGCTTCCATTTCCACGCCAGTCTTGCCCGTGGTCTTGACCGTGGCGGTGATGAGCACGCGGCTTTGTTCCTCGTCCAGGTGGAAGTCGAGGGCGACGCTGGTCAGAGGCAGAGGATGACACATAGGGATGAGCTCGCTGGTGCGCTTGGCAGCCATGATACCGGCCACCTGAGCCACGGCGAGGACATCACCCTTGGCCATGCGCCCCTCGCGGATCATGGCCAGGGTCTCCGGCTGCATAGCCACCTCGCCTCGGGCGATAGCCTCCCGTTCGCTGTCGGCTTTTGCGCTCACGTCTACCATGCGGGCGCGGCCGCTGGGATCGAAATGGGTCAGGTCAGCCATAGTCGTCGTCTCTCGACATCAGTCCTGTCATGGACGCCGCGTGGGTAGCGGCGGGATAGTCGGAACCGGGATCGTGAAGGTCGGCAGCGGGATGGTGGGCACGGGCACCGTGAAGGTGGGGAACGGGATGGTGGGCACGGGCACCGTGAAGGTGGGGAACGGGATGGTCGGAACGGGCACCGTATAGGTTGGCATTGGGATGGTGGGAGGAACGACGGTAGGCGCGGCCGTCGGTGTCCGGTCTGTCATCTGGGGCGATGGTGCGGCGGAGGGCATCGGCGTCGCGATTCCCGTTGGCGTCGCAGCCACCGTTATGG
>DAOUCN010000345.1:0-19097 GCA_034431995.1 Chloroflexota bacterium
ACCTCGGTCCTGTTCTCCACAGCCGGGTCCCGCTTTCTGGTCGGGCAGAAAGGGAAAGGGGGCCTGGTCAGGCCAACGCAGCGGCCTTTCCAAGCCCCCTCTGGCGATCTCCCCGCCCCCTAGCCTGCGAGCGGGGATCCCTATCACGCCTCAGTCCTCATCCCTCATCCCTCAGTCCTCATCCCTCAGTCCTCATCGCTCAGTCCTCATCGCTCAGTCCTCAGTCCTCAGTACTTGATGACTATCCTCCCGCTGCTCAGCGGCTGCGGCGCCCCGTTGTCGTAGACCACGTGCTGGCCGCCAGCATCTTCGTACCAGATCTTGATGCGGAAGGCGTCGGGCCCGTCGGTGATCCAGACCATGAAGTTGTAGATGCCGGCACCGTTGATGGTCGCCTTGCCCTGGAATTGGGCACTCTTTCCAGAGGGATCAACCACCAGCCAGTCGTGGCCCAGGCTGACCATGTTGAGATTGGCTTTGGCGAAGCGGAAGGTCGTCTTGCCGGTCGGCACGGTGCGGCCCGACATGTACTTGAGGTTGAAGGTGAACGTGGCCTTGCCGGTGAGTCCTGGATTGGCCGGGTAGGCCCCCGCCGGCGAGTTGATGGAGCCGGTGCCGGTCACCACGCTCCCCGGCTTGTACACCACCAGCATCAGGCACTCTGGATCGCCCGTGTTGTTGGCCTCGTCCGTGCCCCGCACACAGGTGTCGTACAGACCCGCCGCCGCGGGCGCAGCAAAGCTCGCCCGCACGTCTTCAGCCACCTCGTCGAAGGCTCCGTCAGCAGCGGCCATGGCCGACCAGGTCGCGCCGCCGTTCAGGCTATACTCGGCCGCGGCGATGTTCAGCCCGCCGGTCGTCGAGTCATCCACGCGGGCGGTGATGGTCATCGTGCTGCCGATGCGGAGCGGATTGGGTGTCGCGGTGACATTGGAGGTCACCGGCCCCTGGCTGTCGGCGTAGAGCACGGCCACCTGGGGTTCGTGGTCGCTGGCCTGGGTAGCGAACTCCGAGTTGACGTGCACGACATCGTACACGAAGGGCCGGTTGAACAGGCCGTTGCTGACCAGGATATGATCCAGGGCCTGGGAGTTGCCATCGTAGACATACGAGTAGCGCTCGCTCAGGGGCAACGTGTCCATCAGCGTGTTGAGCACGCCACCCTTGAGGGTAGCCAGGGGCGTCGAGAACTGGAAGTCGTTCAGGTCGCCCAGGACGACGATGTTGGCGTTGGCATTGGCCGCCAGGATGGCATCAACGAAGTCGTTGACGACCTGAGCCTGTTGGTTGCGCTGCACCTCGGAGCTGAGCGTGGGCGGCTGGTAGCGGCCGAAGAGGGGATGGTCGCCGCCCTTGGAGTTGAAGTGATTGGCGATGACGAAGATCGTCTCGCCGCGGAAGGTAAACTCGCCAGCTACCGGCTTGCGGCTAGTGGAAAAGGCGGCGTTGGTTGGGTCAATGCGCCCGGGGCTGTAGAGAAGTTGCGTGCCGCTGCCGCTGCCGACCACCGCATTAGCCGTCGTCGAGCCGCCGCCGGGACGGTCCACAAAGGCGACGCCGCGATCGCTGCGGAAGAGAAAGCCCTGGCGGATGTTGCCACCCGGCTCGCCGCCGTCTTGATCGTCAACGGGGTCAATCTGGCGATAGCTGTAGGCTGGCCCGCCGGCGGTCTGGATGGCCGTGATCAGTGTGTTCCAGGTTGTGCTGGCGTCCACGATAGCGCTGTTGGTCGGCCCGTCGTTGTCCTGCACTTCCTCGACGGCGATGATGTCGGGCGAGAGGAGGTTGTTTACAATCAGCCCGGCCAGTGTGCTGAACTTGGCGGGGGGATCGGTCGGATCCAGGTTCTCCACATTGAAGGTGGCGATGGCCAGTTGCTTGGCGTTGGGTACGGCCGTGGTTACCTCCTGGGCCAGGCCGCCGGCAACAGCGGTCAGCGCCTGCGTGACGAACAGCTTGAAGTTGCCGAAGGTGTAATCGAGGACGCCTACCGCCGCGCTGGTGAAGTGGTCGCCTACGTTGACCAACGGCACGGCGATGATGGTATCGTCCAGGATGATGCGCTCCGGGTTGTAGTCGGTGGGCTGGATGACGACGCCGCCCCGCCCCGTGCGCACACCAGCGCTGGCGCCATCGTCCGCCAGCACGGGGATTTCGCCGTAGGCGTTCGTCGGGCCGACGGCCACCGGGTTGTTGACCTGCACCAGCATGGCTTCCATGCTCTCGTAGAAGTCAATGCCGTCGCTGGCCGGATCGAAGACGCCGCTGATTTCAACGTCGCCCGTGGCATCGTCTTCGATCACCGTGTTGGGGGGGATGCGGCCGCCCGCGCCGATGACGGTATACGCCGGCAGCGGATTGCCGCTGGTGACGACGTAGGTGCTGGGAGAGGCCAGCTCCGTGATGGTGAGATTCTCGGCCGCCCCGCCGGGCCGGTACTCCTGCACCGTGGCCGTCACCACCACGCTGTCGCCCACAGACACGGCAGGCGCCGAGGCCGTGTAGACGTAGATAGCTTCCGACGTGGCGTCATTGGCGTCGGGGAAGGGATCCTGCATGTAGAAGCCGCTGGGCCGCTTGACGGTGACGATACCCGCCGTGGCCACGCACTGGTTGACGAGGGGCGAGATGTGGCTAGCCCCCTGGATGTCGTGAATGACCGCCACAACGACGACCTTCAGCGCGATCGTTGTACTGCCAGAACGTGATTGAGCGTCGGTGATCGTGGCGGGCAAGCTCTTGTTGCAGGTGGATGTGCCGATGGGGACGGTAGCCAGGAAAGAGAAGGTGTTGTCGCCGGCAGTGGCATCGCCATTGGTTCCATCGTCGTAGAACTGCTGTGTGGCCGAGCCGCCGATGGCGGTGAGATCGCCGGTCACGGCCAGGCCGGTGCTGGGCGGGTTCGTGCCCGGCGTCACGGCTACAGTGAGGAGCGATGTGCCGCCGGCGACAACCACGCTGGGCGTGGCCGCGCCGACGCCTGTGGGATTGGTACTGGCAGGACAGGTGTACGTCGGCGACGCGCTGTTGCGAGGGGCCGGTGCGCCCGCGCTGAAATCCGAGGCGTTGTTATCGGTGTCGGTGCAGCCGTTGTTCGCCCGGAACACGGACGTGGTGTTGCTGGGCGCAGGCGTCGGGCCGGATCCCTCATAGAAGTTGGCATTGCCATAACCGACGAGGTCAATGATCTGCGCCAGTTGGCTGGGTGAGCATGGGGTGGAGCCGCCGTTGCAGCCCAGCGGCGTCGTCGTATTGGCCAGGGCAACTTTGCCACCGGTGGCTGACATGGCAATGGGGGTAGCGTCTATGAGGTCTGGCGTCGGCAGCAAAGCCCCGACGGCTCCGCCCGATGCCTCTTGCACCAGGAAATAGCCGCCCGGAGGGATGGAGCCACTCAGCTCCGTGATCATCGTCGAGGTGGCGCCGAAGAGCCCGGCGCCGGTGGCGCTGGCGTACTGGAGGGACCAGCCGCTAAGCGAAACAGTAGTGGTGCCCCGGTTAAACAGCTCGATGTAGTCGTTCCTGTACGGTGCGCTCGTGTTGCCGCCGCCGCCATAAACCTGGCTGATGACGATGTCGGGCGAGATGCCGACGGCGGTCGGCGGATGCAAGCCGAACAGACTGAGAGCTAGAGCTAGGACCACCATCAGGTTCAGAATCCTGTGCCTGTCCATACCGAAGCCTCCTTTGGTAGAGATTGTGCGGTCAATCTGAGTGCTGTGGCCGGTTGCAGTTCCTTGGGCCGCGAAGCGCTACCATGTCCTTGCGCTGCACTCCAGCCTCTGGCGGGCGGGCCATCCACGAATGGCTCCACGAATACAGGAATGAGGGCGGGCCATCCACGAATAACCCCACGAATGCACGAATCGCATCGTCCTGCGATTCGTGGATTCGTGCGTCCTATTCGTGGCCGGCTCGCCATCCACGAACAACCCCACGCATAGACGAATCAAATCGTCCTGCGATTGGTGGATTCATGTGTTTCATTCGTGGACGGCCCTCAGCCCTGTACATCTCACACCGGCCTCTTGACGTTGTCCCGGCCCAAGCGCTGTGGCGGCACATTGGCGGCACCGCCCGGAAAGATGCGCCTGTACTCCAGCTTGCGGCGCCCGAAGTTGAACAGCAAACCTACGGGCGCTCCTGTTGCCTTCAGGTAGTTGATTACCTGCGCCCGCTCATCGTTGGTCAACTGATGACTGAATGCCTTGACTTCGACAAGAACCGTCTCCTCGACAAACAGATCCAGGTAGAACAGGGCCATAGGGACGCCATCGTACCCTACTTCAACAGGAACTTGCCTACGCACGGCAATTCCACAACCCTCGAGCTCCGCGGCGAGAGCACGTTCGTACACTTCCTCTTTGTACCCGTATCCGAGCCTGTTATGAACAGCCATCGCTGCGCCGATGATCCGGTACGTCAGATCGTTGCCGGTAGCGTCCTGAACGAGCTTGGCCATGGGGTCTCCTTCAGTTCCGGGTCTGCCGTCCACGAATCACAGCCACGAATACACGAATGACGGCTTTCTCCCATTCGTGCATTCGTGCGTCCCATTCGTGGACGGCAAGCCAGCCACGAATACACGAATGACCGCGCCATTCGTGTCTCTCATTCGTGGACGGCAGGCCGGCCACCCATAGCGCCACGCTCTGATTCGTGTCTCTCATTCGTGCACGGCAAGCCAGCTACGGGTGACGCCATGCTCTGATTCGTGCATTCGCGCGTCCCATTCGTACTTCTCATTCGTGCGTTCGTATTCTCCATTCGTGGCCGGCCGGTCACCCATACCTCACGACATCTACCCCGTGCCCTGAACGGCAGGTACCGCCGCACGCCCATGGCGCCAACGTGCGGTTCTGGATGACCGAAGCACTAGCATTCTCTCAGGGCGTCGCCGTTGTGGCAGCCCGGATGTTGCGCCGAGCCGTCTGCATTGGCTCAGCATATCGCACCAATGCCGGCTTGAGCGGCCAGTTCTTGACGTGCAGAATGGGCACGACGGGCACTCCCCGATGGTGGAACATGCGCCCGCAGACGGCAACGAAGGCATAGCGCCCTACCGGCTCACAGATGCCGCGCACAGCCTTGTCGCCGCGGGGCCTCGCCCCCGCCACAAAGCCCGCCACCAATTCCGCATTGTCGTCCACAAAGTGAAGGCGACACAGATGGTAGAAAGTCTGCTGCCCCATCGGCAGAATGACACGGAATCGCCCCGCGCTCACTGCCTGCGCGATCAGCGCAACCCCGCGCACAGCAGCGTCGTCAGGAATCAGGACGGTGCCTCTCTCGACTGACCGGGGCAGGAATTCGTTGCAGAGGTTTGTGACGTACAGCTCGGCCAGCGGCACGGCGGCGCCGGCAAGATCGCTCACGTAGTCCCACAGGCTGTGCGCCAGATCGTACTTGCGGCGCTCTGACGATAGGCGAGGCAGTGGCCGTGCCAGGTAGTCCAGAAAGAAGGCGACCCCAGCCTGGGCATCGCTCCTCTGCAGACGCGGGTCATGGCCGATGACCATGACCGTCGCCCTGTGAATGTCACCGAAGGGCTGTGTCTGGGGCATCAACAGGCCACCTCGCCACGGGGCTTTTGTCCGCCACGGTCACTTTGTCAGGCATCATGCCCAACCTACAGACTCCCCCTAAGAGCGGACGAGCCCGTTGCCGGAGCAAGAGGCGAGCGGCAGTGAAGTCCGCGTCAGCTTTGGCAACCCGGTCGGCGCTAGCCTCGCTCATAGAGCACCCTCCCGCGCGTCATCACTTCCCGAAAGAATGAGTCACCGCCCTTTAGACGTTCTGCAACCTCCTGCGGTGTCCGCACCAGCAAGTCCATGGCCACGAAGCGCGGCCGACATGCCTGCAATATGGGCAGAGCCCGCTCGACGGGCCGCTCTTGGCTCTCCATGATCACCAGGATGTCAATGTCGCTTTGTGGGCCCGCCACCCCGTAGGCGTGGGAGCCAAACAGTATAATCTTGTCCGGGTGAAAGCCATCCACGATGCGCAGCGATATGTCGTGGAGCATTTCCTCGGTAACGTGGGGCAAGGCAACATTTTCCGGCATTCCTGCTACCCTCTCCACTTTATCA
Organism: Chloroflexota bacterium; assembly: GCA_034431995.1. Lineage (GTDB taxonomy): Bacteria > Chloroflexota > DTOL01 > DTOL01 > DAOUCN01 > DAOUCN01. The sequence goes on from DAOUCN010000345.1 coordinate 6,090, forward strand.
GAAACGTATGCTGATCACGGATGGACTTGCGGGGCAACATGCCCGACCCACAAGGTTACCAATGGCTCATGGACTCCAGGAATATCTGCCGCAAATCGTCGGCCGTGACAGGCCGGGGCGCTATTCTCAGGAGACGCTGCTGGGCTAGCGTGCCTTCCACCATCTTGTCCACGTCGGCAGGCGTGTAGCCCACGGCGCTCAGGCCGTTGGGCATGCCTGTCCGCCGCATCAGATCAGCGATAGCCTTGCCCAGAATCTCGCCTGCCTGCTCGGGCCGCGCCCCCGCCGTGTCAACGCCCAGCAACTGCGCGCACCACAGGTGGCGCTGCGGGTTCGCCGCGGCGGTGAAGCGGAAGACAGCGGGGGCCGTCAGCACGGTGGCCATGCCGTGGGGGACGAGGGGACGGTTGGGAGGATAGTCAGGCGGCACATAGCTGCGCACCATGCCCGCCACCGGATACGACATGGCGTGGGGCAGGTGCACCCCTGCATTGCCGAAGCCGATGCCCGCGTAGGTCGCGGCCAGGAGCATCTGTGTGCGCACCTCGTCATCGGCCGTGCCGTCGGCCAGCCGCACGATATTCTGCGACACCATCTCGATGGCCTTGGCCGCCCACAGGTCGCTAATGGGGTTCGAGCCTTGGTATGGGGGACGAAGGCCGGGGTTCTCCGGCGCAGGCCGCTGGTTGTAGGGAATAGCGGTGATGGACTCGAGAGCGTGGGTGAGCACATCCCAGCCGGTGGAGACGGCCACCATGCGGGGCAGGGTACGGGTGTTGTTGGGGTCAATGATGCCCAGCAGCGGGCGCAACCGCACGTGGGAGATGCCCGTCTTGACGTGCAGCTTCTCGGAATGGAAGATGGCCGTGCCCGTGGTCTCGCTGCCCGTGCCGGCGGTGGTAGGGACGGCGATCATGGGTTTGAGCGGCCCGGGTACCGGTCGGCCCTCCCCGATGGGCGGGTTGACGTAGGTCAGCAGATCAGCCGGATAGGTCGCGTACAGGTTGGCGGCCTTGGCGGTGTCCATGGACGATCCACCACCCACGCCCACATAGCCGTCGAAGCCCCCTTCCTGGGCGAAGCGGATAGCCTCCTGCCATGAGGCATCCGTCGGCTCGATCGCCACGCGGTCGAACAGCACGGCGTCAATGCCGTATGTCCGCAGCGAGTCCAAGGTGATGCCCACCGGCTCGCTGGCGCTCAGGCGGGGGTCGGTCACCACCATGACACGCCGCGCCCCCAGGCGCTGCATGTCAAAGCCGACCTCCCGCGTCGCCCCCACGCCGAACTTGATGGTGGAAGCGCTGACAGTGATGACGGTTTCAAAGGGCATGTGTTTGGCTCCTCGTTGTGTGCTGCACGATACGGTCAGGCTTGACTGGGTCCTTCGGTGGATGGCTGCGCCGCAGCCATGCGGGCTTGGAGCTGGAGCAGCGTCGTGGTGGCGAAGTCCAGGGCGAAAAGAGCGTCAGCTTGGGTGGGCGTGTGCTGTCTGACGTCCCAGACCCTTGGGGTGCTGTTGGCGTCCAACCAGACAATTGGTGTCACCTGTCTGAAGCGCCAGTATGCGCTCACGTTAACCCCAAGCACCTGCACCTCCAAGTAGTGGCGCTCAGAGAGCAGAAGCGTTTTCAGTTCTACCGCGTTCTGCAGCTCGCGCTGTAGGCTGGTGGCGAATTGCTGGATTGCAGCATCGCCCACCAATTTGGCTGCCCGCGCCACTGCGCCGGCTACACCATCGGCGATGGACTTGCCAGCCTCACCCCACTGGAATGGCTTGGTAGCCATGTGTTGCCAGCCAATGGCAAAGCCGATGGCTGCCTCCGTTGTGGCAATCTTGTAGTCGCTGCTGGCCACCGCTTGTTCAGCTTTATGTAGATGTTCTCGTGCCCCCTCGCTAGAGACCAGAGAAGCGGGTGAAATCTGCTCCAGTTCCTGGGCGGTCACTTCACGTGTGGCATCCCGAATGAATATCTCCACCTGCGCACGCATCTGGCGCAAGTCCTCTGCTGACGGAGCAAACCCATCATGCTGGACTGTGTTGCGCAATTCGTGGAAGCGCAGGATACGGGTCTTGTGCGAGACCAGGCTTGGCTGCCGTGCACAGAGATCCCCCAACTTCTTTGGCAGTGGCTCATCGTGCTTGGTGGGTGCTCCCAGTGTTGCCAAGATAGTCGCAAGTACCGTATCCACCGCCAGATCAAGGAGCAGCACGCAGCGCATACGGCCAAAGGGAAGTGCGTCGCTAACGGTGTCCAGCCCTTCGGCCAGCATCTGGCGCACCAGGTAGATGCGCTGCACGGCCGGCTCATCGAGTGGCATCTGACGTCACCTCTCCATCAATCGCAGAACCTGGGCCGCAGGACGGCCAGCAGGAAATGCTCCGTCCAGCGGATGTCGTCGGGCAGTTGATCTTCGGTCAGCACCTGCACGGCACAGTGCTGGCGAATCCATTCCTTGGCGCTGTCCAGGTCTGGGCAGACGTTGTTCGTCACCAACTGCTGGCGCAGGTTGCCTTTCTGGTTGCCCATCAGGTGGTTGCGATAGATGCGTTCGCGCAGGGTCTGGCCTGTCGTCCGCCCGGCCCGCAGCACCTGGCCAGTGGCCCTGTCACTGATGACATAGGCGCCTGGCCTATCAGGAAGCTGCGCTGGCGTCAGGGTGGCGAAGCTGAACTTGGGCGCGGCCAGGATGCGCTGGACTGCCAGCCGTCCGGCCTCGATGCACTGCTCAATCTCGGTGTCCGTCACTCTTCGTCACGTGCTCCTTCTTTTGCTGCTTTCCGGCGCTGTCAACGCATGCGACAACGTGCACTACCATGTCTTCTTCCTCATCTACCTCTTGTTGCTCGTGTACTTGGTCATCTACTTCTTCCTCATCCACCTGATCATCTACTGCGTCGTCTCTGTCATGTACATAATGGCGATCGTGACCGGCATAGACATGACCGAGACCAGCACCAGCAACACGATCATCAGCAATGCCTTAATTCGTTACCCTTCCGTTACTTGCATTACCTTGCCGTGGACTGTGCATTACCTTCACGCAACACATAGCGTAGTGCTTTTCCGGTCCCAGTTAGAGATGCCAGTTGACCGCCCTGGGCTGGCGTGGTCGTCGCGCCATTGGCGCTCGCCGCACGGGATCGGCTCGATGTGGACATACCACCTGGATCCGCGCGGGAGCAGCCCGGGCTAACACGATGCCCGCACACGTCGTTGCCCAGATGTGCCGCTGTCAGCCCGTGCGCGTGGCGAGTTCTTGTTTCATGTCCATGAAGGCCGCTTCCTCCAACTCCACGCGCTCCTGGATGACGCGCGTCAGCCACTCTTCCACAGTCTTCTGGCGGTGCACGCGAGCCGGGAAAGCGGCGCGCGCCGCGAGGTGGCCGGGAATGGACAGGGACGCTGCTTTCGCTCTAGGGACACGAACGGGCTTTGCCCACGCCGAGTCATCATCAGCCTGGGCTATCACGATCTGGTCAATCTCCTGCTCCGACAATTGCTTCTTGGCCGTGCTCCTTGCACCCATGTCACAACTCTCTGCTACTCTTGTGGGACACCCGCAGTATACGCTTACCCGCTCGCCGCGTCACTGAGCAACCCACCTCTTCACTTATGACAGCTTGTCATTGCGCCAGGATGATGTGTCCTTCGCGCCGGGTAATCTCCACGATGGGACTCAAGCGGTCGTCACGCCACTGCTGTTCGCGGCAGGGAATTGACCTGATATTGAACAGTCTCGTAGTGTACGGTGTGCACATGAGACTGTCCAATAACAGATGAGAGTGTTCGATAAGTCAACGGGCAGTCACGTAGTACCTGCCCCGTTTCTCGCCCTCAGCCCGTAGCCAGCCACCCGCGACCAGGCGGCGGGCAATGCGGCCGGCCTTTGCCGTGTTGACACCAAGTATCTCCCGGATGTCCTGATTCTTCAGACGCCCCTTTGTCGCCAGGACAGCCTCTAGCACCACATACTCAGGTGGTTTCTCTGGACTCGACTGAGAGTCACGAGCAACCAATCGGTAGACGCGGCCATGCTTCTTGGGCAGCTGCACGATCCCCTTACGCGCGAGGTCCTTGATGTCGCGCGACGCAGCATAGAGGTCAATCTGTACAAGCCTCTGATAGGCGCGACTCGTGAACCTGCCCCCGTGCTCCCTCGCATATGCCAGCAAGCGCTTCTGGTTGCCGCTCAGACCCAGGCGCTCGAAATGCTGCAGCCAGCGAATGGTCTCCACGCTGTAAGCGGGCGTGTTTCTCAGCGTTACCGTGAAGATCACTCCGGCCTCAAGGCGGAACTCCGGTGGATAGAGCCCTTCTCGCTCCATAGTCGTGACCATGCGGGGAATACCCTCCCCTTGCTCGCGCATGTAACCGAGATCGGTCAGGACTCGCACAATGCGGGGATTCCGCGAGGCGTGGATCCGCTCGCCCCTGCGCAGACGGTCCAGAGTGACCGGTGCAATCAAATCACCGGGGCTGCGTATCTCCAGACGCTCGTCGAACATCCAGACCTCGACCTGCGTCCCCTCATACCCGTAGTCGCGATGGGCAATCGCATTGATGATCGCCTCTTGCCAAACGAATGTCGGATACTCGAGCCGCTCCTCGAAGAACAGGTCAACCAGCTTCTGCCGCTCGCGCACGTGTGGCTGGATCGAATGGTATGCTTCCTCGATGAGCCTTACCAGTGGAGCATCGAGCCGCACCCGTTTCACGACGTTGAGATCGGCACCAAACTTACGCCCTGTGCCCTCGCACTTCACAAAATCAATGCCACAACGTGGATGCCACCGCCCAGGGTCCTTGCCAAACAAGAGCAGTGCCGCCAGCGTTAGCATCAGACGGCCATGGCGTGTCTCGGCGAGCCGGTAGCGGAGCAGCACATCCTCAGGGCATGGTGCCAGCCCCACCCTCGCTGCCAGACTGGTGATCAGGGACGCATCGAGGTCATCGAGAACTGCACCCTGCACAAACCGGGCTTCCGTTACCCGTCGTCGTTTGCCCTCCTTCATCGCCTCTATGTCGCTGGCGGGGAAGGGCATGTTATGCTCGCCGACACGCAGCAAATAGCGCCCATCAGCCAACTGGTGCGCTTCAGGGCTCCAATCAACCTCATAAACAAGAACCGGCTTGTCATGCAGGACGGGCGAGTGCACACGTACCTGCAAGGGAGGGCGTACGTTGGCTTGAGGCGCACGGCGTAACACATCGAGGCGATCACCAGGGTAATCGGCACCTGAGACTGTGCCGTCATTCTCAACACCTAGCACGACTGTCCCGCCGTCGGCATTGGCCATCGCAGCCAGCGTCTCGCAGAGATCGCGTGCAAGTTCGCGGGCGCTACGCTGTCTGAGCTTGCCTTCCGAACGATCGAAGCAGCTCTTGCGCTCAAAGAACGGCCCTTCACTCTGATTGAGGATCCAATCAAACTCAGTCACTTGACTGACTCCTCACGAAGAGGGCTGACGACGCTACGCCTGGATCATCTGACCTTCGCGCCGGGCAATCTCGACGATTGGGCTGGCGTGGTCGTCGCGCCATTGGCGTTCGCCGCAGGTATGCCTGCACTCCCTCACAGCGAATCGAAATGCTGCCACTGATCACAGCCAGGGCAGGGACTGTCTTGCGGCGTGTCAGTCAGCGTCGTTAGGTAGCTGGCGCAAGACCGTCTAATCGGGATATCCACGCCGCGCCGAAGCCGAGAGCTTCTTTGCGGGTTCCCCGATGACTTGCAGGTTGGGCAAGACTGCATCTTACACCTTCAGCCTTTTCTGCACCCCTTCGCCCTCTAACTCCCTAATGGCATCCGAGGCGATCCAGCGGGCAGGGCGGGAGTCGCTCTGCCGCAGCCTGCGCGCCGTCTCAAGCGCAGCCTGGTTGAGATGGCGATTGCGCTTGCCGATGTTGCGCAGCGCCCAACTGACGGCCTTCTTGACCGAGGCGCGCTCATCGGTGGCTCCGCGTTCGATGACCGGCAGGAGCTCGACGAACACCTCGTCTGCTGCGCCCTTGTCGTGCCAGGCCAGGCAGGCCAGCAGCCCGAAGGCCGTTCTCTTGACGAACTCCTCCTCCCGCGCCGCCCAGTCGCGCACCTTCTTCCACGCCAGCGGCGACTTCTCAAACAGGTTCATGCACACCTGGTCGCCGATGTCCCAGGAGTTGATGTCTACGACCCAGTCCTCCATCTGCTCCTCGGTCAAACGCGCCGGTTCGGCGACCATGCCGGCCACAATACGCGCTTCGGGAATGCCGGTCTGCCACAGGGCCAGGGCGAGACTGTGATCCTTCCCGACCTCTTTAGCGATCTGCCTCATGTCGGGCACGGACACGCCCAGCCGTCCCTCGGCCGTCATGCCGTATCTGGCCATCCCCGCCACGTCGTCGGGCCTGGCTCTGGACCTCAGCTTGTGAAGGACCTCTGCTACCGTAGCCATGAAGACGTCTCCAGAAAACGCGCCTGCCTGCGAGGGGGCGTCCCCACCCATTTGTTCAGTGGAAAGGACACGAACAAGGGGCCGCGCGAGAGTCCGTTGGCGTCCACGCATGGATTTCCCAACTCGCTCCTCCGCCGTACCGTATCGAGACCGGCGCATGGGCGGCCTGTATGCGTTTGCTTCTCCCGCGATTGGTGACCCTGCCGGCAACCGTAACCACGCGGTCGCAGACCCGCGTTGAGACGCGGCTGGTCTACACAGACTCTGCCCGCCACTGATCGAGCAGCGATGGGAGGTCATCTGGATACGCCTGCATGCCCAGCCTCTGGGCAGCAATCCACAGATCGCGGTCAAAGGTGGCCAACAGGAGGCGACTTCCCATCGTTTCGGCCCAGACAGACGCGGCCGCTAGATGAACGGCATCGTAGCCGCGCAAGCCATAGTCCCAGGCAAAGGCATCGGCACGGCCAACCACGAGCTCCGTCACCGCCACGCGCACAAGAGTCAGCCAGTCAGAACGGAATGCCTGGCAGGCAGTACCTCCAGATTCTGGTGTTAGGACACCCAGCCGTACTGCCTTTGCCAGGGCAGCAGACACCTCAGCGCGACTGATGACGGCGGTGGCAATGGACTCAGCCTGAGTGAGCGCCATCTCGACCTCCTCTGAACCGCGCTCACGGATGTACTGCTTGACCAAGGCGCTGGCATCCAGGTAGAGAATCACTGGCGGTCCTCCACTAGGAGGTCAGAGACCAAAGTCCCGCCCTGACTACTTGCCACTGGCTGTGCTGGCCGAAACTTGCGCCCATTCCAGGCCACAACTCCCGTCTCCACGAGCTGCTGTAGACGCTGTTCTGTGCCCTGTGCTATGGGCACGATCTGCCCAACAGGACGTCCCCGCTCTGTGATCACGACGGTCTTCCCGTATAGGACTTCTCGAAGATAGTAGCTGAGCCGTGCCTTCAGCTCGCGCACACCCACCGTCACTTGACTCACGAGATACCTCCTCCATTGTGGTCACATCATACCATAAAGAGACCACAAATGCAAGGCCATGTGAGTTCTCTAGAGCGGGATGACCGAGCCGCAGTACTGGCACTTGATGCTCTTCATGCCGCGCACGATGGTCTGGGTGATGCGCGCCCCGCAGGTCGGGCACTGGGTCGGCAGGGTCTTCGGCTTCTCCTCTGCCGCAGCCGCCTTCTTGCCCACGCGCTCCTTCTCCATCTCGCCAGCGTTGATGCGATTGATCAATTGCTGCCATTCCTTGGAGTCGCCCTTGAGTATGAAGTGCGCCATGCGCACCGATGATCCCGGGCCGAATGTCAATTCCAGGTGATCCTTGCGGAAAAGCAGGGCGCCCGATTCACTCTCCTTGATCTGCTGCACCGCGCCAATAGGCGCCTCCAGGAGAAGCTGCTGCACCTTCTGCTTCTCGGTGACCACAAAGAGGACGCGCTTGGTGGCGATTTCCTCCCTTTGCTCGAAGAGCAGGCGGTTGTCCGTGCAAAAGAGCACGCCCCTGGGCCCGCCCTTCTGGTCGGTGAGCCATTGGGCTTCGATGGCGTCAATGACGTACTCGTCGGGATAGAGCTTGAAGGACGCCTGGTCAACCTGACCCAGGATACGCTCCACCTTCTGCAGCTCCCCCCCGATCTTGTTGAGACGGGACTGCAGGCTGTCATACATGCCGCTGAAAGACGAGATGGCGTCGTCGGCGGACTTGCCCAGGGCCGTGGCCGCCGCCTCCACCGCCGCCAGAGCCGCCTCGCCTCGGCTGAGGTCTGTCTCGATGAGGGACCTGGCCTCAACAAAGCGGAATTGTAGATCTTCCATGCGAGAGGTGAGCCGGGGGCGCTGTTCCTCGGCAGCAGCCTGGACGCGGAAGCGTGTCGTTGGCCATTCGTTCTTGATCGCCGCCAGCTGGGCTTCCAGGAAGCTCTTGAAGACGTAACCGCGACTGCGCACCTGCTCGATGCGTCCGGGCAGGGCGCCCAGTTGCGAGTCAATGTCCTCCAGGCTATCGAAGACCGTGCCCAGGCTCGTCTTGGTGCGCACGGTATCCAGCGTTGATTCCAGGGTCTTCGCTTTTGTACGTGCCACCTCGATGGGTTCCGGCTGTTGCTGGCTCATGCGTGCCTCCTACAATGTGTTGGCTGCCTCACTCAGGAGTATACACTACGTTGGGCACAAGGTCAACGAGAAGTGCAGCAGGGCGGGCGTGTGGCGCGTTCGAGTTCGGCCAGCCATGCATAGGCTTCGCTCGCCGTCTGGCCGCACATCTCCTCGTCGGGCTGCAAACGCACGCACACGGCGGGTCGCTCAGGCCGGCCATACAGCCGGCAGCGATCATCGGACGTCAACTGCACACAGCGCACGCCCGCTGGCTTGCCGTGAGGCATACCGGGAATGGGGGAGGAAATTGACGGGGCAATGCAGCATGCCCCACAACCCACGCGGCACTCCATCAGGCTGCCCATACCAACGTACGGCGGATAACTTGGGCTGTCACGTGGCCTCCTTGAGATGCTGTCGGTGACTCATTCCCGCCGATAGTAGGCAACATATTCCCCACTCTGCCGATACCCCAGCTTCTCCGCCAATCCGCACGATTCAAGATTCGCCGCATCCCAGTGCGGCTCCAGTCCGCGCTCCAGACAATGCATAGCCAGCAGGCTGCCCAACGCTGTCGCAATGCCGCGCCGCCGATGCCTCGGCACGACGAAGATGCTCACTTCTATCCCCTTGCTGCAAACTAACGACGAATACCCTGCGGCAGCCACTCGCCCGCCGGGCAGCAGGCAGAAACCTACGCCGCGGGCTGCGAAATCCTCCGCCGAATCGAACGCCGACAGGTCCACGAAGCTGTCCCTGTCGGCCATGAGCTGCGCCGCCAGAGCCGCATCAATCGGCCGTATCTCCTTGCCAAAACGCGTCTGCTTCACAGCCTGCCCAAGGCGCTCCAGCGACAGGTCGTGCGCCGAGTAGCTGTACCGTCGCATGGCAAGCAGCTTCTCCCCATAGACATCCCGCGCCGCCTCCACCCAGCCCGCGGGCGACGGCATCAGCAGAGCATAGACAGGGAAGCTGCGCATCATCTCATAGCCTGCGGCGCTCCTGGCATCGCCTGCAACGTACCAGAATGGACCCTGGGCGATGACGTAGACGGTCGGCTGGTGAGGATCATCAACAGAAACCGTCCCCATCTGCCCTTCGATGACGCACTCGATGCCGATGTCTACCCGAGGGTTGTTACGGAACGCCTGGGCGATCCGCAGACGGTTCGCCTTGGTCATCTCAAGCTGCACTATCACGCGGGTCCTCCCTGGCCACGCCGCGCCAGGGCAGCCGCGGCAAGGAAGAGCAGGCCAGAAACCAGGAACGGCGCGCCACCGATGAGGACGGCCTGGACCCGGAAGGCCACATCCCCACGCACAGCCACGAAGTACAAGACCGAGGCCAGGACACCGATGGCAACCAGAGCTGCTCCCCCAGCGACTGGCCTCCTCCTAGCCAGAATCACGAGGACGATGATGATCAGCACGGGAACGAGGTGTTGCGCCCCGCTGATGTCTCCCGACGCCATCTCGCCCACGGCGAATAGCAGCAGAAAGGCAGCATAGACCCCCATCAGGACCAGAGCGCTCCGTTCCAGCCACAGCCCACGCCTACTTCGCTTCATAGCTTTCTCTTTCTCCTTCGAGTTGCCAGCACCTCCGCGATCCGCTCCAACGCCCAGTCAATGTCCTCCTGCTGGATAATCAGCGGCGGGGCGATGCGCATCACGTTCTTGTGCGTCTCTTTGCACAGCACCCCTCGGGTCATCAGCTCCTCGCAGAAACGGCGCGCTCCGCCCGCTTCTTCATGCAGCTCTATCCCCACCAGCAGACCCTTGCCGCGCACCTCTTTGATGTAGGGACTTCGCAGGGAGCGCAGTTGGCTCATGAGATACTCGCCCATCCGGGCGGCGTTCTCGATCATCCCTTCCTCGATCAGCACCTTCAGTGCCATGCGCGCCACGGCGCAGGCCAGGGGGTTGCCGCCAAAGGTGCTGCCGTGATCCCCCGGCTGGAAGACGCCCAGCACTTCCTTGTTGGAGAGCACGGCGGAAATCGGATAGAACCCGCCGGACAGGGCCTTGCCGATCAGAGTAAGATCCGCCTCAATGCCTTCATGCTCCTCCGCCAGCAGCTTGCCCGTCCGTCCCAGGCCGGTCTGAATCTCATCGGTGATCATGGCGATGCCGTGGGCTGTGCAGATGCGTCGCACGTCCCGCAGGTATCCCTGCGGTGGAACGATCACGCCGGCCTCGCCCTGAATCGGCTCGACCAGAAAGGCGACCGTGTAGGGCGTGATGGCGTCTTCCAGGGCCTGCGCGTCGCCAAACGGAATGATCGTGAAGCCAGGAGTGAAGGGAGCATATCCGTCGCGGTATTGCGGCTCACTGCTGAAACCGACGATGGTGATCGTGCGGCCGTGGAAGTTGTTCTCACAGACGATGATCTCGGCCTTGCCGTCGGGTATCTTCTTCTCGTGGTAGCCCCATTTGCGGACCGCCTTGATGCACGACTCGACGGCCTCGGCGCCGCTGTTCATGGGCAGCACCATGTGCGAGTGGGTCAGCTCGCACAATTCCTTATAGAACAGCCCCAGTTGGTCGTTGCGAAAGGCGCGGGAGGTCAGGGTCAGTCTATTCATCTGCTGCTTCATGACGGCGGCAATGCGGGGATGGCAATGCCCCTGATTGACGGCGGAATAGGCGGACAGGCAGTCCAGGTATTTCTTGCCCTCCACGTCCCACACCCAGATGCCCTTGCCCCGCGTCAGCACCACGTCCAGGGGCTTGTAGTTTCTCGCCCCGTATTGATTCTCAAGGTCAATGTAGTCCTGGGTGTTCATCATTGAACCACTCTCCCCTTGAAGAATACAGCACATTTCAGCGTATGTCAGTCTGGAGATAGATCCTCCCACAGGTCGCCAACCTGCGGGAGGATGTCGGGCTATGAGAACCACCGGCCCAGGCTGATCAGGTACGCCACGCTCCAGCGCACGAAGTCTTGCCACACATGGAAGCCCATGGCCGTCTCCAGACCCTGCCGCAGCCAGATGTAGGTGATGGGTACCGCGTAGATGGTGCCGACGAGCAGCGTGCTGACGATGGAACTCAGGCTCAGCCCGCCACGCGTGTGCAGATAGGCGAACCAGTAGCCGACGATGACGACCGCAGCCGTCAGAGCCGTGCGCGTTATGTGGCGTGACCTTCCTGGGCAATGACGACTCCTCGGCTGTGGCCGCTTGCCGTACAGAACCGCTGAGCGCTCCCAACCAGACCCCCAGAAGACCTGACCCACTCCCGATGACGAATGACGTTGTCACGACCTCTGCCAAGAGCCAGGCGGCGATCGCAACGGTCGAAATGGGAAAGAGCAAGAAGGCGTAGCTTGCGGCCGATGCATCCCACCGGCTAAGCACAAGCAGATACAGATAGTACAGACCGACAGTGGCGATGATCACCAGGTAGACGAACGCCATCCATGTCTTGACCGCCGTCGGCAAGCTCCAATCTTCGCCTGCTGCAAGGGACAGCCCAAGGAGAAGCACGGTACCCGTGGTCAGAGCGACCGCATCGGTCGCATGCGGATGGGGCTGCGGGAAGAGCTTGAATATGTAGTACGCCAGCGGTCATCAACCAATTAGTGAAGAGCCACGCATTTTGCCCGCCGTGCAGGAAGCTCTGCTTCGGGTTTTCACCTTCTGTAGCCGGATGATTCCATGCCGGCTGGGCCGGCTGCCTAGCCAATCGTTAGGGCTCACGACCGGAGCCAGAGGATGTGGCCGCTGAACCGGCTGTTACCGAACCAGCGTGCGAGCGGCCGCTATCTGAATGAGCTGGCCGCCGGCTGGTGCCGCCGCGGGGGCAGCCGCAGCGCACGACGGCGCCATGCACTTGCGCAGGACAATCTCGTCTACATAGGCGCCCTCGGCGACGTTGAGCACGCCGTCGCTGACGAAGACGATACCAATCCAGACGTTGGGCCGGCCAAGCAGGTTGCCCAGGATCCAGACGTCCGCCAAGTCCAGTAGACCGTCGTTCCACACCGGTGCGGCCCCCCACCAGCAGTCGCCGTAGTAGTTGGTGTCGTCAATCGAGGCAAACCAGCAGAGCAGGTCGTCGTCCGATTGCGTAGCGAGCCAATACTTGAGGCGCAGCTCGGCGGCGGTAGCGCCCACCAGGCTGAAAGGCCCGAAGGTCATCCAGGAATCGGCGTTGTTGGGATAGTTGGCGCCGCAGGCAAGAGCCGCGCCGTTAGCCCCGCCTCCCACAGCCCATCCACTATTAAGACCGGCGAATGGCCTGCATGTCCGCTTTCCCCATGTGTACGTTCCACTGCTCGGCCCATTATTGTCGAAAACGGTCCAGGCGCCAGGGAAGGTGCCCTCGAAGTTCTCACTGGTGATGATTGTCCAACCTACGGTTGTCGGCGTCGGACTGGGCGTCCTTGTGACAGTGGCAGTCCCTGTCGGACTCGGCGTCCGGGTGGGCGTGAACGTGATGGCGGGGGTGAGGG
>DAOUCN010000346.1:0-15770 GCA_034431995.1 Chloroflexota bacterium
ATCACCAAGATTTCCTCTTTGTGCCTTCGTGGTAGACATGTTCTGATCTGGAGGCTGTGCCGATGAAGATCACCAGGCTGGAAACCCTGTTCGTCAAACCCCGCTGGCTGTTCCTTAAGGTACACACCGATGAGGGCATCGTGGGCCTGGGCGAGCCGGTGGTGGAGGGCCGCTCGCAGACGGTGGCCGCCGCCGTCCATGAGATCGGCCGCTACCTGATCGGCCAGGACCCGCGCCGCATCGAGCACCACTGGCAGGCCATCTACCGCGGCCAGTTCTACCGCGGCGGGCCAGTGCTGTGCAGCGCCCTGTCCGGCATCGAGCAGGCGTTGTGGGACATCACCGGCAAGTGGCTGGGCCAGCCGGTGTACCAACTCCTGGGGGGCGCCACACGCGACAAAGTCCGCATGTACGGTTGGATCGGCGGCGAGACCTACGGCGACTACATCGAGAGCGCCAAAGTGAGCGCCTCCGCTGGCTTTACGGCCCTCAAGGTCGGCCTGTTCGGGGCGATGAACATCGTGGACACGCCCGCTGCGGTCGAGGAGGCCGTGCGCCGCTTCGCCGGCATCCGCGAGGCCGTGGGGCCATCTGTGGACGTGGGCATTGACTTCCACGGCCGATGCAGCCCGGCTATGTCCATCCGCCTGGCCAAGGCCCTGGAGCCGTACCATCCCATGTTCATCGAAGAGCCGGTGCTACCCGAGAACGTGGACGCTCTGGTCACCGTGGCCCGCAGCACCAGCATCCCCATCGCTACCGGCGAGCGGCTGTTCACCAAGTGGGGCTTCCGCGAAGTCCTGGAGAAGCAGGCCGCGGCCATCCTGCAGCCCGACCTGTCCCATGCTGGCGGCATTCTGGAGTGCAAGAAGATCGCGGCCATGGCCGAATGCTACTACGCCGCCATCGCCCCCCATTGTCCCCTCGGCCCCATCGCCCTGGCCGCCTGCCTGCAGCTGGACGCTTGCATCCCCAACTTCCTGGTGCAGGAACACGTCACCACCGGCGAAGGCTACCTCAAGCAGCCCTTCAAGATCGTAGATGGCTACATCGCCCTGCCCACGGGGCCGGGGCTAGGCATCGAACTCGACGAGGCGGCCCTGGCCGACAAGCTCTACGACGGCTCGTGGGAGACGCCCCGCCTCTATCACCAAGACGGCTCGGTGGCGGACTGGTAGCCGGACGATTCAGGATAAGGCGCCTATGAACCGCCAAGACGCCATGTCGCCAAGGGAGGTCGGTGACCGGTGCTCTCATGCGCGTGGTTCTGCTGTGCCCGTGTCGCCTGGGTATCGGCCACCGGTTCAGGCAGCGAGCTTCCGTGCTCATGACTACGGGGATCGGCGCCAACGCAGTTTCAACGTTCCTCTTGGCGCTTTGGCGTCTTGGCGGTTTGCTCAAGCTCGCTATCTTGTGATGTCTGACTGCTAGGGCCGTCAGCTTGACCCTGTATACCCTTTGCGATATACTGTTTCTGGGAGGGACGACGATGGCCGTTCCCTCTGTGCCCTCTGTGTCCTCTGTGGTTTACCACGTTTCCGCAGGAGGAAGACTCGATGGCAGATCAGCCTATCGCCCAGGCGGGGCAGCAGCCACGGGTCATTCGCGTCTTCGTCTCGTCCACCTTCCGCGACATGGCTGCCGAGCGCGATGAACTGATCAAGCGCATCTTCCCGCAGTTGCGCCGCCTATGCGAGGAGCGGGGCGTCACCTGGGGCGAGGTGGACCTGCGCTGGGGCGTGACCGATGAGCAGAAGGCCGAGGGCAAAGTCCTGCCCATCTGCCTGGAGGAGATTCACCGCTGCCGCCCCTACTTCATCGGCCTGCTGGGCGAGCGCTACGGCTGGATTCCCGACGCCATTGACCCCGACCTGATCGCGCGGCAGCCCTGGCTGGCCGAGCATCGCAGCCACTCCGTCACCGAGCTGGAAATCCTGCACGGCGTCCTCAACAACCCCCAGATGGCCGACCACGCCTACTTCTACTTCCGCAGCCCCTCCTACATTGATTCTTTGCCCACCGACCAGCGCGCCGTCTATCGCGAGATCCCCACGCCAGAGGAGATCGCAGCGTGGGGCGCCGCCGAGGCCCAGCGCCGGGCCGACGAGCGCAGGGCAAAGCTGGCCGCCCTCAAGGAGCGCATCCGCGCCAGCGGCCTGCCCGTGCGCGAGGACTACCGCGACCCCATCGAGCTGGGCCAACTGGTCCTGAGTGACCTCACCGCCGTCATTGACCGCCTCTATCCGCCAGGCTCCCAGCCCGACCCGCTCGCCCGCGACGCCGCCGAGCATGAGGCCTTCGCCCGCAAGCGCGCCCGCGTCTACATCGGCCGCCAGGAGTACTTCGACCGCCTGGACGCCCACGCCCGGGGCGATGGCCTGCCCCTGGTGCTGGTGGGCGAGTCGGGGGTGGGCAAGTCGGCCCTGCTGGCCAACTGGACGCTGCGCTACCGGGATGCCCATCCCGACGATCTCCTGATTATGCACTTCATCGGCGCCACGCCCTACAGCGCCGACTGGGCGGCCATGCTGCGGCGCATCATGGGCGAGCTGCAGCGCCGCTTCGCCATCCAGGGCGAGATTCCCGACCAGCCCGACGCCCTGCGCCTGGCCTTCGCCACCTGGCTGCACATGGCGGCGGCCCGGGGCCGGGTGGTGCTCATCCTGGACGCCCTCAACCAGTTGGAGGACCGGGACCAGGCGCCCGACCTGGTGTGGCTGCCGCCGGTCATGCCCGACAATGTGCGCTTGATCCTTTCCAGCCTGCCTGGGCGGCCCCTGGACGAGCTGAGCCGCCGCCGCTGGCCGACCCTCGCCGTGCAACCCTTACGGCCCGACGAGGGCAGGCGGCTCATCGAGCAGGTGCTGGCTAAGTACAGCAAGTCCCTCAGCCCTGCCCGCACGGAGCGCATCGCCAACGCCCCCCAAACGGCCAATCCCCTCTACCTGCACGCTTTGCTGGACGAGCTGCGCCAGTTCGGCAGCCACGAGCGGCTGGATGAGCGCATCGGCTACTACCTGGAGGCCCGGACCATAGACGACCTGTACGAGCGGATCCTGGAGCGCTACGAGGAGGACTACCAGCGGGAGCGGCCGGGGCTGGTGCGCGAGGCGATGTCCCTGCTGTGGGCGGCGCGGCGGGGGCTGTCCGAGGCGGAGTTGCTGGAGCTGTTGGGCCGGGATGGCCAGCCCCTGCCGGCGGCCCACTGGGCGCCCCTGTATCTAGCGGCCGAGCAGGGCCTGGTCAGCCGCTCGGGGCTGATCGGCTTCGCCCACGAATACCTGCGCCAGGCGGTGGGCGACCGTTACCTGCCCGGCGAGGAGGCGCAGCAGGCGGCCCACCTGCGCCTGGCCGCCTACTTCGCCGCCCGCGAGCTTGGCCCCCGCCAGATAGACGAGCTGCCCTGGCAGCTTGCCCAGGCCCAGGCCTGGCAGATCTTGTCCGAGCTCCTGGCAGCCCCGCCCTTCTTCGCTGCGGCCTGGCAGGCCAACGAGTTCGAGGTCAAGGGCTACTGGGCCCAGGTGGAGGCGCATTCATCCCTGCGCATGGTGGACGCCTACCGGCCCGTGCTCAGGAGTCCAGACCGCGACCCTGACCATTCCTGGCGTGTGGCCGTGCTCTTTTATCACACAGGCCACCTCACAGAAGCCCTGGCCCTGCAACATAGCCTGGTGGAGCACTTTCGCCGGGCGGGCGACCGGGACGAACTCTCGGCCTGCCTGGGCAACCAGGCCCTGATCCTCAGGGCGCGCGGCGACCTGGACGGGGCCATGGCCCTGCTGAAAGAAGTAGAGCGCCTGTGCCGGGAGCTGGGCAACAAGGACGGCCTGCAAACCGCCCTGGGCAACCAGGCCCTGATCCTCCAGACCCGCGGCGACCTGGACGGGGCCATGGCCCTGCACAAAGAAAAAGAGCGCCTGTGCCGGGAGCTGGGCAACAAGGACGGGCTCTCAGCCTGCCTGGGCAACCAGGCCAATATCCTCTACGCTCGCGGCGACCTGGACGGGGCCATGGCCCTGCTGAAAGAGAAAGAGCGCCTGAGCCGGGAGCTGGGGAACAAGGACGGGCTGCAAGCCTGCCTGGGCAACCAGGCCCTGATCCTCAGGGCGCGCGGCGACCTGGACGGGGCCATGGCCCTGCACAAAGAAAAAGAGCGCCTGTGCCGCGAGCTGGGCAACAAGGACGGCCTGCAAAGAACCCTGGGCAACCAGGCGGTGATCCTCCAGGCTCGCGGCGACCTGGACGGGGCCATGGCCCTGCACAAAGAAGAAGAGCGGCTGTGCCGGGAGCTGGGGAACAAGGACGGGCTGTCACGCAGCCTGGGCAACCAGGCCCTGATCCTGAGGGCGCGCGGCGACCTGGACGGCGCCATGGCCCTGCTGAAAGAGCAAGAGCGCCTGTGCCGGGAGCTGGGCAACCCCGAAGGGCTGGCCATATCCCTGGCCAATCAGGCAGTGACCATGGCCAGAAAAGGCCGGGGGCGGGAGGCGCTGGCCCTGGCCGAGGAGGCCTACCGCCTGGCATCCCGCTACGGCTACAGCGTGCTGGCACAGCAGATCCAAGGCATCCTGGCCCGCCTGCGCTAGGGGCGCGAAACGAGCACTTTGCCAACGACGTATGTGGTCGTCCATGCCGGGCGCACGGCAACAACCAGCGCGGGAATGGAATGCCGCTTCTATGGCGCGCAGGACGAACATGTAGACATGCTGGTTGCGGGCGGGGGGTTTATGGACATGCGCGGGAATGAATTCCGCTTCTAATCCGTCACCTATCATGTATAGCGGATTAGGAGCCGAATTCATTCTGGCGCATGTGGTCGGGCAACCAGGCCGGTCGACGGCAACCGTGCGCGGGAATGCGATTGCGCTTCCATGGCGCGCAGGACGAACATGTAGACATGCTGGTTGCGGGCGGGGGGTTTATGGACATGCGCGGGAATGAATTCCGCTTCTAATCCATCACCTATAATCGTATGGCGGATTAGGAGCCGAATTCATTCTGGCGCATGTGGTCGTGCAACCAGGCCGGTCGGCGACACCCGTGCGCGGGAATGGAATTGCGCTTCTGCGGAGCGCTGGACGAATGTGTAGATGCCGGTTGCGGCCGGGGTTGTATGGGCATGCGCGGGAATGAATTCCGCTTCTAATCTATCATCTATAATGGTATAGCTGATTAGGAGCCGAATTCATTCTGGCGCATGTGGTCGTGCAACCAGGCCGGTGGGCGACACCCGTGCGCGGGAATGAATTCCGCTTCTGCGGAGCGCAGGACGAATATGTAGACATGACGGTTGCGGACGGGGTTGTATGGACATGCGCGGGAATGAATTCCGCTTCTAATCTATCATCTGTAGTTGCACATGAGATTAGGAGCCGAATTCATTCTGGCGCATGTGGTCGTGCAACCAGGCCGGTTGGCGACACCCGTGCGCGGGAATGGAATTTCGCTTCTAATCTATCATCTATAATGGTATAGCTGATTAGGAGCCGAATTCATTCTGGCGCATGTGGTCGGGCAACCAGGCCGGTGGGCGACACCCGTGCGCGGGAATGGAATTGCGGTTCTGCGGAGCGCTGGACGAATGTGTAGATGCCGGTTTCGGCCGGGGTTGTATGGGCATGCGCGGGAATGAATTCCGCTTCTAATCCGTCACCTATCATGTATAGCGGATTAGGAGCCGAATTCATTCTGGCGCATGTGGTCGTCCATCCAGCATGTGGTCGCGCAACCAGGCCGGTCGACGGCAACCGGCTGGTGATTCATGGTCAGTCTCAGCCAGCCAGTGCATTGACCGCACGCCCGCTTTGCCGTATACTGCGAACAAGGCGCTCACGCAAGAGGCTGGGAGGGGCAACATGAGAGACTCCACAAGGCAGCAGATCTGGCCGGTCTGGAAGAACGGCCCCGGCACCTTTTGGCGCACGCGGGTGCAGCGCACATGGCATGACTACCAGTGGCTCATCATCGGCGCGCTGTGGCTCATCGCCCTCTCCCTTGGCTATGTGGGGTTCGCCAAACACCTGGCGGCGGAGGGCAAGACCGGCTCCTTCTGGGATATTCTCTACCTCGCCCTGCAGTTGATCCCCCTGCAATCCGGCAGTGTCCCCAATCCCTCCTGGGAGCTTGTAGCGGCACGGCTGCTGGCCCCCGGTGTGGCCGCCTACACCGCTGTGCAGACCCTGTTCGTGGTCTTCTCGGCGCAGCTCCAGTGGTTTCGGGTGCGGTTCACCAGGGATCACGTCATCATCTGCGGGCTGGGGCGCAAGGGGCTGCTCCTGGCCCAGGGCTTCCAGCAGCGCGGCTATCCCGTCGTGGTCATCGAGCGGGACGAGGACAACGACCTCCTCGAGCAATGCCGGAATCACAACGTCATCATTCTCATCGGCGATGCCACCAACCCGGCCATCCTGTGCCAGGCCCAGGTGCGCCGGGCGCGCTACCTGGTGGCCGTCTGCGGCGACGACGGGACCAACGCCGAGATCGCCGTCAACGCCCGTGATCTTGTGGCGTCACAGCGTGGCCGTGTCCTCTCCTGCTTTGTGCACATCATCGAGCCAGAGCTGTGCAGCCTGCTGCGGGGACAGGAGATACCGGCCAGGCGGGTCGAATCGTTCCGGCTGGAGTTCTTCAACGTCTTTGCCAGCGGGGCACGCATCTTGCTCCGGGAGTATCCCCCCTACAGCGAGACTGCCCAGGGCGAGACCTGCCCGCCCCATATCCTGGTCGTTGGTCTGGGCCGCCTGGGCGAAAGCCTGGTGGAGCAGGCGGCACGCGGCTGGCGGGCCAGGCACAAGGCGACCGGCCAGCGCCTGCCCATCACCATCGTTGACCGGGACGCGGCACGAAAAGTGGAGTCCCTGTGCCTACGCTATCCCCGGTTGGCCGAGGCCTGCCAGGTGCTCCCCCGACAGATGGACACGAGGGATGCAGAGTTCCAGAAAGCCGTTTTCCTCTTCGATGAGAGGAAGCAGTGCCAGGTAACGGCTGCCTATGTCTGCTTCGACAACGACTCCCTGGGGCTATCGGCAGGGCTCTCGATTCTGCAGAAGATCAGGGGCAGCAGAGTACCGGTTGTCGTGCGCATGCGCCACGATACGGGGCTGGCATCCCTGGTGGAAAAGATGGACGACGGCAGCTTCGCCAACCTCCATGCCTTCGGTCTGCTGGACCGCACGTGCACGCCGGACATTATCCTGGGCGGCACCCACGAGGTGGTGGCGCGGGCCATCCATGACGAATGGGTACGCAACCAGGAGAGTCGGGGCAAGACGCCCGCTACCGAGCCCCTCATGGTGGCCTGGGAGAAGCTGCCAGAGCACATCAGGGAGTCGAACCGCCAACAGGCGGGCCACATCGGCATGAAGCTGACGGCCATCGGCTGCTGCATCGGTCCCTTGACCGATTGGGATGCCGAGGATTTCCAGTTCACCGCCGACGAGGTCGAACGCATGGCGGAAATGGAGCACGAGCGCTGGGTGGAGGAGCGGCGCGCGGCGGGCTGGACGCCCGGTCCCAGGGACAGCCAGGCGAAGACGACTCCCTACCTGGTGCCCTGGGCGGAGCTACCCGAGGACATCAAGGACTACGACCGGGACTTCGTGCGCGGCATGCCACGCTTCCTGGCCGGCGTGGGCCTGCAGATCTATCGCCTCCCGCCAACTAGGCCGGATAGTTAGAACCACAGAGGGCACAGAGAGAGTAGGATACTCTGTGCTTTCCGTGTCCTCTGTGGTTGCTACCACGAGATCGCTGTCCGCTGAGACGAGTAGTGCAGCGGGATACTCTGTGCTCTCCGTGTCCTCTGTGGTTGCTACGGCGTGTTCGGCGCCCCCGGCGATGGCGGATACCAGTAGGTCCACTCGTGGCCGCCGTCGGCGGTCTTGCTGAAGGAGCGGTCGGGCCAGGTGTCGTAGTAGCGAAACTCCTCCAACAGCGTGCCGTCCCGATAGAGCAGACGCACCACGTCGCGGGTGTTGGCGAAGTTGAGGCCGGTTTGCTTGCCGAAGAGCACGAGGAAGCCCCGCGGCGGGATGACCGTGCCCTGCGGGATGAAGTAGAACTGGCTGCCGGCATCGGCCTCGTCGTCCAGCGCCCAGCCGCCCACATCCACCGGCAGCAGCCCCCCGTTGTACAGCTCCACCCACTCGTCCCCGCTGTCCACCTTGCCATCCCCGTTCCAGTCTATCACCTTCGGCGCGGGCAGGATCTCGTTCAGCGAAACGAGGCGCGGGTCAGGCGTGGGCGTGGCGGTGGGCGTTGGCGGCGGCTGGCGCAGGATGACAGGCAGGAACAGCGTGCGCCAGGTGGGCGTGGCGGTGTCTGGCGGCGTGGGCGTCGCGGTCACTGACGCACTGGGTGTCGCTGATGCGGTCGCCGACGGTGTCGCTGTCTCCGTTGGCGTAGCCGTCGCCGTAACAGAAGTAGAGGATGTGGCCGTCGCCGTTGGTGTGGCGGAAGTCGTCGCCGTGGGCGTGTGCGTGGCCGTCCCTGACGGGCTGGGCGATGGCGTTGCTGTTTCGGTTTCGGTGCGGGTGGGCGTCGCCGGGACCACGGTGAGCGTCACCGTTGGTGTCTCTGCGACCGGCGTCGCTGTTGGCGTGTGCGAAGGCTCGGCCGTGGCACTAGGCGACGGCGTGGCTGTATCCATCCCCGCGGTAGGCGTGTGCGTGGCATGGGGCACAGGGCAGACGTGCACGTAGACGTTGGCCTTGTCCACGGTCACGTCAGTGGGTGGCCAGCACCCGTAGGGATTACAGGGAGGCGACACGGTGAGGGTGTATGCGCCGCTGGCTACCTGATCGAAAGAGAACTCGGCGTTGATGAGATCGGTCCAGGTGCTGCGCGCTGGTGGATAGAGGGTCACCATGACGCCCCGCATGTTGCCGAAGCAGGGAGGAAACTCGGCCACGTGGCCGGACAGGGTATAGAGGTCGGGGGTAGCGGTCGGCGTCGGTGTCTCTGTGGGACTCGGCGTGGGCAGGACGGTCGCGGTAGGCGTGGGCATCGAGATGAACCATCCCTGCCCTGGCGATGGATTCGGCTGTTCCTGGAAATCGGACGCCTGGCGCGTGTTCTGTCCCAGGGGGAAGCGCTCCAGGGAATGACCCGCTGCGACCGGCGGGCACGGCGGCGAGAAGACGGATGCGTCATCGCCGTAGGACAGTGCATCCACGAGGACGCCGCTGGCATCCCTGAGCAGCAGGCGGTCGCCGGTGTTGGCCAGGCCATTGCCGATACGCCCTCCGGGCAATTCCACCAGAAGCCCGCTGTAGTCTGGGTAGTTGCTGCGGAAGCCGGTTTGGCTGGCCGCCACCACCACAAGCTGGCCGGGAGCGATAACGAGATCAGGGATAGTCGTGATGGCACCGTTGTCGCTCAGGGTCCAGCCATTGATGGTCACCGGCGCGCCCCCTGGGTTGTACAACTCCACCCACTCGTAGGACGAATCCACCCCGGGCTGGATGCTATCGTATTCCATCTCATTGATGAGGATAAGCCCGGACGGCGTGGGCGATGCAGTGGGCGAGCGCGTCGCTGTTGGCGATGGGGTGTGGGTGGGCACGGGATAGGGCGGCGGCGTGGGCAAGGGCGGGAGAGTAGCGGTCGCGGTACGGGTGGGAGACGGAGGAGGCGTCGCCGTGCGGGTGGACGTTGGCGTGGCCGAGGACGAGCCTGTGGGCGTCTGGCTTGGCGTGGCCGTGTGAGTGACGGACGCCACGGTGGTAGGGGTGTGGGTCGCGCCGGCAATGGTCGTGGGGGTGGCTGTGCGGGTGCTGCTGGGCGATGGCGTGGTGGTGCCCGTGGGCGTTGACGGTGGTGGCGCCGTCATGGTGAAGCTCATGTCGTCGAAGTAGACGGCCATGGGAGAGAGATTGGAGACATACGCGCTGGCTTTGACCCGGGCCGTGGCCGCGTTGGCGGGAGCCTGGGCAGTGACAGACCGATATTGGTAGGCTCCTGGCAGATAGTTGGCAGAAGGCGAGTTGTGCTCCCCGACCACGTTCCCCACGGCATCGCGCCATTGGATACCAACCAGGCCGTCGCGCAGCCGATCGCTCCACAGCAACAGCCACCCGCCGGCCAGATAGGTAGCACCGGGTGTAACGGAAACCTGCTGGTAGATGCCCATGCGGCGGTTTCCGCTTGCTGAGACAGACGCCGCGCGGTCGCCCCCGTGGATGAAGGCAGGATCGTTGGTAACACCGAACTGGCCGCCATCGCTGAACCAGTTGGCAGTGCCTTCCTCAAAGCCGGGATTCAGCAGGGGCGTGTCTGTGGGCAGCGGCGAGGAGCGGGCGACGAGGGCGGAGAGGGCCAGCGCGCTCATGGCCAGCACCCCCGCCAGGATCCAACCGGCGTGCCCCAGGCAGGCCAGCCGCCCAGAGGCCCCATACATGCGTAGCATCGAAGGCAGCATGATCGTCAGTGAATATGGACTACCGGTCAGGTTCGTTGAGCGAACAGGCCTTGTATTCTCCCATGCGCAAGAATCAACTAGGCTTCTAGTCTATGGTACAAATATCTACACAGATTAGAAGCCGAGTTCATCCGAGCGCAATGTTGCACACACCACCCCAGGGGCAGCCATCCCTAACCCGACGCCCTTGCCCACGGCACAGCGCCTGAGAACGCTCTTCGTCTCGCCGCCCTCCCCGTCCAGCGAGAGGCATGGGATGCTGTCCGGTGCCCGGTTGAGACCTGTTGATTTCCCGCCCCCGCAGGTCAACAGCTATGTGTTTCTCTCACCCCGCTAGGCTCAGTCTATCGCGTCCTCTCTACGGCACAGCTACTCGTCCATACCCAACGAAGCAAGCTGTAACCGTGTCTGCGTGAGTATCAAGGGACCCGGAGCTCCCTCAATCGCCGTTGGACTATCGCCGCCCTTCTCGACATCGTGTTCGAAGAGAGATGCAGAGAGAGGAGCACGCAAGGCAGCAGCTGCCGCGGCCAGTCGTTGTTCCGCAGCCTTGAAGTAGGCCGGGTCTATCTCGAAGCCGATGAAGCGGCATGCCAACTCGATGGCGGCCACCCCCGTCGATCCCACACCCATGAAGGGGTCCAAAACGAGCGCCCCGGGCCGCGCAGCAAGCCTGATCAGGTGTTTCAGCACCTTGACAGGCTTCTGGGTAGGATGAACAGGATTCCGCCATCTCTCCTTGCCCATGCAAATAGGACTCTCGATGAAATTGTGCATGTCCCTTTGCCTGGTGAAGTTCCAGAGGTGCCCCTTGTTCCAGGCACACACGATAAGCTCGCAACTGTTGAGAAACCCGGCCCGCCTTATCTTCGGAGGCGGGTTTGTTTTATGCCATACCATGAACTGGAAAGTGTCAAAGATGGGATCGAACACCTCATGCCAGCGACCAAGAAGGTTATAGGTGGTGAAGGCGAACATCGTTCCTGTGGGCTTCAAGACGCGGACGAAATCGTCAACAACAAGCGCAGGATCAAATTCTCGGTCCCAGTCTGCGATGTCGTTATTGAATGGCTTCCGCCAGGAGAGAGCGATATTTCCGGTGGAGTACGGTCCAAGATTGTAGGGCGGATCTGTGACGATGACGTCCACAGACCGCGCTGGCACGAGGCGGAGCAAATCATACGCGTTGCCGTTGGTTATGTCGTAAACGCTCATCACACCCCCAGATACATCGCCTTGACGGAGTCAAGTTCTGACCTCAGAACCGGTGCCGCATCACGGTACGCTGCTATCACAGTGTCATAGCCCTCGGGCGAACGACACACGAAGTTCCAGAAATCACGGCCAATGAGCAATTCCTCCTCTGCAAAGAATTGCCTGACGCGCTCTTGCTTCCACGGCCGACCTTCGCCGTATCGATTATAGGCAGTGGCAAAATAGATTCGGATGTCCGTAGTGCGGGGCAGGGTGTTTGACAGGATGGCATACTGCTCGAGTATCGCTTCTTTTTCCGAACGCGCTTTCTTGCTGTCCAGATCGCCCCCGATCTTTAGCTCGATCAAGTAGCGGCTTGTGGTTGCGGGATCAATCAAGTAGTAGTCGCTCTCGTGCCGCTTCTTGCTCGCGCCAGAAGATGGTGCAAGGTCGCGCAAAACCACGTAATCAGCAACATACGGGGTGCGCAACCCCCTTTTGTAGCTTTCGAGCAACGCGGCTATGAGATTGATCTGCGCGTCAGACAACGGGCCCTCCACGGATCGCTGCACCTCAAACGATAGCCGCGCAATAGCAAGAGCGAGAGTTTCCAGCATATTCCCCAGTGAACTATCCAGAGAACGAGCCAGGGCTGTGTAGTATCGGATTTCGCTGCCCAGCTCCGCAACAAAGACATTATGCACCTTCAGGTTGATCGTGCCCTCCGCGTCACCCGCCTCCTCCCTATGTCGCTGGCAGAACTCGCGGGCGAAGCGCTCGACTGCACTCCGTACCAAGTCTGCAATCTGGATCTCGCTTGGGCCCAACATGGTAGCACCCACCGCTCTGTTCTGTATACCCCGGGAGACAAATGATCGCGATGTTCGGCAGTGATACTATAGCACTCTCCTAACTCCATGTCAACCGCATCGGCGACTGATTCTGGTGCCTGCTCATGGTGACTCCACCTCGTGCGTCAGAGCGATCTAGGCTGGACGGCTGGGTTCCCATCGCACAATCGTCCGCCGACGCCTGTACGCGACACAGCCGGGTACACGCGTCTGTCTATCTCTCTCCTTATCTCCGCGTCCCCGCGTCTCCCCGTCTCGCCCTCCCTACCGTATATGCTTCAAGATGCTGTATATCGGCAGGATCGTAGACAGAGCGATGAAGGCAACCAGGAGGCCCACGGCGATGGTCAGGGCTGGCTCGATGGCCGCGGTCATGGCGCTGATGGCCCGGTCGGTCTCCTCTTCAAAGAGATCGGCCAACGCCTCCAGGCCCGTCTCCAGACGCCCCGTCTCCTCGCCCACCCGCACCACCTGCGCCAGCATGGGCGGGAAGAAGGGCTGCGCCGCCAGGGCCACCGAGAGTGACTGACCCCGGATCACCTCCCGCCGCACGGCCGCCAGGGCGCGGCGGGCAATGCGGTTGCCCACGGTGGACTCCACCAATTCCATAATCTCCACCAGGGGCAGGCCAGCCCGCAGCAGGAGAGACAGCGTGCGGCAGTAGCGGGTCACGATCGAGCGCACATTGACCGGACCGATGAGAGGCAGCCTCAGCCAGGCATGGTCAATTGCCAGTTGGCCCTCGTCTGAGAGAACCACCAGCCAGGCGAGGGCCGCCAGCAGCGCCAGCGCCAGCACAATGCCCAGGGCATTGTTGGGGATGAAGGTGGTGATAGCGATCAGGAGGCGCGTGGGCCAGGGGAGGTCGGCGCTGAACTCGCTGTAGAGGGCGGAGAGGGCCGGGAGGGCAAAGGTGAGCAGCAGAACGATGACCAGGATGCCCATGAGGAAGACGAACGAGGGATAGGCCAGGGCGCGCCGCACGCGGCTCTGTACTGCTTGCTCCTTCTCCATGTAGAGGGCAACCTGCCGCAGCACTGCATCCAGATTGCCCGCCCGCTCGCCCACGCGCACCATGCGCTCGTAGAACGAGGGGAAGGCACGCCGCTGGCGGGCCACCGCCCCTGACAGCGGCTCGCCCCGCTGGATGTCCCGAATGATTGCCTCCAGCACGGGGCGGAACGGCCCTCGTGTCTGTTCGTGGAGAACCCGGAGGGCAGGCAGCAGGCTCACCCCTGCACCCAGCAAGGCGGCCAGGTGGCGGGTGAAGACCGTGATCTCGCCGGGCTTCACGCCGAAGAAGGTGGGGAAAAGGGACGAAAAGGTAACGGCGGGGGCTGGGGCCGCAGGCGGGCGCGCCCCTACCTCCTCAAGGGTGATGATCACATAGTCCCGCGCCCACAGGGCCTTCTCGGCCACGGCTTCCGAAGGGGCCTCCAGCGTTCCGCGCTGGGTCTTGCCCGTCTGCGGGACGTAGACAACGTAGCGAAAGCGCATGGCCTACCCCAACGTTGGAAGGGTCTCGCCCAGGGAGAAGACGTTGCGCATGACTTCCTGGGGCGTGGTGATGCCCGCCTGCACCTTGAGCATGCCGTCGCTGCGCATGGGTATGCCGTCCTTCCAGGCCACCTCGCGCACCCGGTCAATGCTGGCATCGGCGGCCAGGAGGGAACGAATGCCATCGCTCACTGGCAGCACTTCAAAGACACCGATGCGCCCGTGATAGCCCGTCATGGCGCAGAAGTTGCACCCCGTCCCGTAGTCGAACTCGGTGCGCTCCTCACCCAGGCATTCGGCGTAGAGGGCCATCTCGGCAGGCGTGGCGGGCCGAGGGGCGCGGCAGTGGTTGCACACGCGGCGCACCAGCCGCTGGGCCACGCTGCCCACCAGCACCGAACTGAGCAGGAATGGCTCGACGTCCAGTTCGCGTAGGCGCAGGATAGCCGACACCGCATCATTGGCATGGATCGTGGTGAGGACCAGGTGGCCGGTGAGGGCGGCCTCCACCGCAATGGCAGCCGTTTCTCGGTCGCGGATCTCACCCACCAGGATGACGTTTGGGTCTAGGCGTAGGACGGCCCGCAGACCCGACGCGAAGGTGATGCCAACCTGAGGATTCACCTGAATCTGGTTGATGCGGTCGAAATGATACTCGATGGGGTCTTCGATGGTCATGATGTTCAGGGCCTGGGCATCCAGGTGCTGCAGGGAGGCGTAGAGGGTCGTGGTCTTGCCACAGCCCGTCGGCCCGCTGACCAGGATCATGCCCAGGGGCGTCTCCAACATGCGGCGGTAGAGTTCCAGGGGCAGCGGCGCCATACCCAGCTCGGACAGGGGAATCAAAGAGAAACGCTTGTCCAGCACGCGCAGGGCCATCATCTCGCCTCGCCCCGTCTCCACCGTAGCCACCCGGAAGTCCACATCCCTATCGCCCACCTTCTTGGCAAACTGGCCGTCCTGGGGACGGCGGCGCTCGGCGATGTTCATGTTGGCCAGCACCTTGAGGCGGGAGATGAGGGGGGCATGGGCGGACAGGGGCAGGGAGAGCACATCGTGGAGAATGCCATCAATGCGGAAGCGCACCCGCAGATGGCTGGCCTCCGGCTCCAGATGGATGTCCGAGGCCCGGTCGCGCACCGCCTGCTCGATGATCATATCCACCGCCCGCACCACAGGCGCGCCCGCCACCTCTGCCGCCAGGTCTCGCGCCGCGGCGCCTGACACCCGCCCGGGCAGCCCCCGCTCGAGCTGGCGCTCGATCTGACTCGTCAGGCGATAGTGGCGGTCAATCGCAGGCTGGATGGTGTTGTAGGGAGCGAGGACCGTGATGATGCGGCGGCGGGTCAGGGCGCGCAGGCTGTCCACGACCTCCAGACGCAGGGGGTCTTCCATGGCGATGGTCAGCGTGCTGGCATCGGCTCGTAGGGGCAGCACGTTGACCTGGCGCGCCACGTCCTCGGGCACCAGACCCAGGGCCGCCTGCTGTACCGGCTCGGTAGCCAGATCAACCACGCCTATCTTGAGGGCAGCCCCCAGGGCCTGGGCCAGAGCCTGGGGCGTCACCCAGCCCTGCTCCACCAGGACAGCACCCAACTTCTTGCCAGAGCGCCGTGCCAGAGCTTCGGCCTCGTCGGCCTGCTCCTCGGTGATCACTCCCTGCACGATGAGAAGCTCGCCGATGCGCGTGCGAGACTGCGCAGCCACAGCCATGTTGACCAACCTCGCGTCAGGGCGTCCAGGCCTCCAGGCATCAAAGCGTCGGGGTACCCGAGCTCCAACCGACGCTGTGACGCCTTGACGCCTATGGT
>DAOUCN010000347.1:0-6674 GCA_034431995.1 Chloroflexota bacterium
GGGATGAGGACTGAGGGATGAGGACTGAGGACTGAGGGATGAGGACTGAGGACTGAGGGATGAGGACTGAGGGACGAGGAGTAGGGGGCCGGACCGTGGAGGAGGGAAGACAGAGCACAGAATTCGGGACCCGGGCCAGATGCCATGCATTCCCACTGCGTGATTGCTGTTGACAGGTAGTCTGGGGTCTGCTACAGTAGTGTCGCGAGGAGAACACTGACCGTGATTGATCTCCGGACGATGATGAACCCCGGACAGGTGGTAACCTACCTACAAGTAAACGCAGGATGCAAACTGTTGCCCCTGTCCTGTGGACCTATGAGGTTGTGGCCGCCACGCACAAAGCCCTCCAGTCTGGCGCATTATCGTCAAGGGATCGTGCCCGGGCTCTCATCGCATTCTTTGCTGTTGGCATGCTCGTGCGTCCACAGGGCATGCACGAACGGCCCTCAGAACTGGCCGCGGCGCTGAAGCTGCCCTGAGCTTACGACGGGCAGTATGTGGCCCTGGTCGAAAGCGAGGGCATTGCATTCTGGACAGCCGACCGACGGCTCTACAACGCTGTATACGACCAGCTCCCTTGGGTGCACTGGGCAGGGGAGACATCATGAGGAGATGACACACACTATGCGCACACCGATCATCGCTGGCAACTGGAAGATGAACACCACGGTGGACGAGGCAATCGCCCTGGTGGATCAGATGCGGGGGGAGCTGGACAAGCTCACGCCAGTCATGGAGGTGGTCTTCTGCCCGCCCTTCGTTTCGCTGCAGGCCGTGAAGGCGCGGCTTGGGGGTACAGCCCTGGGCCTGGGGGCACAGAACATGTACATCCAGGACAAGGGGGCCTACACCGGCGAGGTCTCGCCTGTCATGTTGGCCCCTCTGTGCTCCCATGTCATTCTGGGCCACTCGGAGCGGCGGCAGTACTTCAAGGAAACCGACGAGTTCGTGAACCAGAAGGTCAAGGCTGCCTTCCGCCATGGCCTCACGCCCATCGTCTGCGTGGGCGAGACCCTGGCCCAGTACGAGGCTGGCGAGACAGAAACGGTGGTCAGTACACAGGTCAAGGGCGTGCTGCACGACCTGAGCGCCAGCCAGGTGAGCAGGCTCGTGATCGCCTACGAGCCGGTGTGGGCAATCGGCACGGGCAAGCCAGCCACCGGCGAGGGGGCACAGAAGGTGATCGCCATGATCCGCCGCATCGTGGCAGGACTGTACGACAAGGCTATCGCCGAGGCGGTGCGCATCCAGTACGGCGGCAGCGTCACTGGCGCCAACATCGCCGAGTTCATCGGCCAACCGGACATTGATGGCGCCCTGGTCGGCGGCGCCAGCCTCAAGCCCGCCGATTTCATCGCCATCTGCCAGAAGACAGCAGAACTGAAGGGACGGCGCACGTGAACACACCCGCGGCAAAGGCGGCACGCCCTCCCCGTTACTGGACGTACATGATCCAGATCAAGCGCGCCCTGGGCCTCAACATCTTCCTCTGCGACAACTGCATGTGGAACTGGCGCTCTGCCTGTCATCGGCCGGAGCGACCGAACGCTACGTGGTGCCCTGATTACAGGGCGAAGGGAAGTAGGGTTTAGGGTATCAGGTATAGGGCGTCGGGATCGGCAGCCGGGAGACCGGTCTCGTGATGCGTGAGGACAAACGCAGCATCTAATCCTACTGCTGCTTAGCGGATCGGTCATTCTGAGCGATCGTTCTGTGCGAGCGAAGAATCTCCATTTCGGGGCGGTAACACGTCGCAGCCCCAGATTCTTCGTCGCTCCGCTGCTCAGAATGACAAAGGGAAGTAGTCGTGCTAACACGCTCACCGGACCCCGATACCCGGACCCCGAATCCCGAGCCGCGATACGCGAACGCAACACGATGCCAAAACGCCTGTCTGTTCTCGATATGGATCGCTGCGTGGGCTGCCAGTCGTGCATGTTCGCCTGCTCCCTTCGCCTGGGCGAGGCTGGCCTGGCGTCCTCGTGCATCTGGATACGCTCCGCAGGCGGTATCCGCAGGGGCTTCGTGGTCGTGGTCTGCCGGGCCTGCCCCGACCCGCCGTGCTCCCGCGTCTGCCCCACCGATGCCCTGCCCGTGCGCGAGGGCGGCGGCGTGAAGTTTCGCCCTGAGTTGTGCATCGGCTGCGGGAACTGCGTGGAGGCCTGCCCCTTCGGCGCCGTCCTTTGGAACGACGAGGACAACAAGCCCCAGATCTGCGTCTACTGCGGCTACTGCGTGCCCTTCTGCCCCTACGATGTCATTGCCTTGGAGGAGATGGCGGAGGTGGGGCATGCTGCCTGACGATCCCCTGCGCCGCGTTCTCTACATTGATCTCTCCCGCCGCAAGTTCTGGACAAAGGATCGCCCCGACCTGTTCGAGGAGGCCCTGGGCGGCGCAGGCGTGGGCATGCGCCTGCTTGAGGATGAATGCCCGTCAGGTGCCGATCCCCTGGGGCCGGACAACCCCATCATCCTGGCCGTGGGGCCCCTGGTCGGCCTGTTTCCCATTGCCTCCAAGACCGTTGCCATGTTCAAATCGCCTCACACGGGCAACCTGGGCGAGAGCCACGCCGGCGGGCGCAGCGCCGTCGCCATCCGCATGGCGGGTTATGGCGCCATCGTCATCCGGGGCGCGAGCACCATGCCTGTGTATGTGGCAGTGGAGGGCAACGAGGTGTACTTCCGCGATGCCTCGGCCCTCTGGGGCATGAGCAGCAGCTACACGGTGGGCACGGTGATTCGCGACCGCGAGCGTGGGTCTGGCGCCCGCACCATCCTGCGCATCGGGCGGGCCGGCGAGCGCATGGTAACCTACGCCACCGTGATCGCCGAGACCTACCGCCACTTTGGGCGCCTGGGCCTGGGCGCTGTCTTCGGCAGCAAGCAGTTGAAGGCACTGGTGATCGCAGGCAAGCGCACACTTCCGGTCTCCGACCGCAAGACCTACCGCGCAGTGTATCAGGAGATCTTCAGGGCCGCTACCCAATCGCCCCTGATGAAGAAGTACCACGAGTTGGGCACGGCCATGAACATCCTGCCCCTCAACGCAGTGAGAGCCTTACCCACCCGCAACCTGCAATCGGGCAGCTTCGAAGGCGCTGAGGCGATCTCCGGCGAGCGCATGGCGGCGGAGTTCTTGGGCCGCCGGGTGGCCTGCGCCCACTGCCCTGTGGCCTGCATCCACCTGGCAGCCCTGCGCAGCCGCTATCCCAAAGACCCCTATTTCTACAAGACGACAATGGTGGGCTATGACCACGAGCCAATGTACGCCGTTGGCAGCATGCTGGGGATCGGCGATGTTGCCGGGATGCTGCGCCTGATAGACGAGACCGACGTGCAAGGTCTGGACGTGATGAGCACCGGCGTCGCCCTGGCCTGGGCCACCGAGGCTTTCCAGCGAGGGCTGATCACGCTGAGCGACACGGATGACCTGAACCTGGCTTTCGGCGAGGCCCAGACCTATGCCAGAGCGATCCCGCGCATCGTCAGCCAGCCTACCGACTTCTACCGCGCCTTGGCCCGAGGTGTGGAGCATGCAGCATCGGTCTACGGTGGCGCCGAGTTTGCCCTGGCTTTTGGCGGGAACGAGATGCCCGGCTACCACACTGGCCCCGCCTGCCATTTGGGCTATCTGACGGGAGCGCGCCACAGCCACCTGGACAGTGCAGGCTACAGCCTGGACCAGGCGGCGGCGAGCAAAGGCCAGAGCCTGACACCGGCAGGCGTTGCCGATGCCCTGCTCAAAGAGGAACGCTGGCGGCAGGTACTCACCAGCCTGGTGATCTGCCTCTTCGCGCGGGGGATCTACAACCAGGACATGGTGCTGAAGGCGCTGGCGGTAGCTGGCTACAATTGGACGGCTGACGATCTCGCCCGTGTGGGCGCGGAGACGCTGCGGCGCAAGCACGCCTTCAAGACGCGCGAGGGCTTCGATCTGGCCCAGGCGCGCATCCCGCGCCGCATCCTGGAGACGCCCGCTCCATTGAAGATAGCGGGCGAAGATTTCCTGCGCCAGGCGATTGAAAGGTACGGGCAGGAGGTTCTTGCCAGGTCGTGACCAAAGACCAAGCACAACGAAAGGAAAGGAGTTGCCATGGGCGTCGTGCACAAGTTCAAGGGAGGAACGGGTCCGTATCGCTGGGAGGGCGTGGAGGTGCACGAGTACAATGTGGCCGCCGGCAAAGGGAGCACACGCCAGATCCTGATCGGCGAGGCGGAGGGCGCACCCAACTTCGTGATCCGCTATTTCGAGCTGCCGCCCGGCAACGCCAGCGAGTACCACACCCATGAGCACGAGCACGGGGTGGTAATCTTGCGTGGCCGCGGCCGCGTGCGTATCGGCGAGCGCGAGGTGGATCTGTCCTTCGGCGACGCCGTCTACGTGCCCGCGGGCGAGATTCACCAATTCACGAACACCGGCGACGAGCCTTTCGGCTTCACCTGCACCATCAAGGCCACATAAGGTAGGGGCGAACCTTGTGTTCGCCCCTACCACCAATCGCGCCGCAGGGGCGAACCTCGTGTTCGCCACGATGCTCCATGCCAAACGACAAGACGATCACCCTCGGTCGGCCGAGCGAAGTATGGCGCTTCGGTCAGGACCGCCGCCTCGACCTGATTCGCACGTACGCGCCCTTGGACGGACGGCGCATCCTCGACGTGGGCTGCGGCGTGGGCATGTACGTGCGCAAGATGTATCAATTCAGCCATGACGTCCACGGGGTGGACATTGACCCGGACAAAGTGGCCGAGGCGAGCCGTGATCTGCCGAACATCCAGGTGGCCCCCGCTGAGAAGTTGCCTTTCCCGGACAACCACTTCGACGTGGTCCTCTCACACGAGGTCATCGAGCACGTGGTGGACGACGCTCAGGCCATGCGAGAGGCCTGGCGCTGCACGCGGCCTGGTGGGCGCATCGTGATCTTCGCCCCCAACCGTCTCTACTTCTTTGAAACCCACGGCGTCTATATCGGTCGCCGCTATGTGTACGGCAACATACCCTTCGTCAACTGGCTGCCCGGCGGGCTGCGACGGCACTTTGCTCCCCACGTGCGCGCCTACCGCGCTACTGACATCCGTCGCCTCTTTTCCCGCCTGCCCGGCCAGTTCATCATCCTGACCCAAATCTATCCCGGCTACGACAAGATCGCCCGCGGCCGCCCCTGGCTGGCCAGAGTCCTCAGAGCCATCACCTATACCCTCGAATCAACGCCCTTGCGCGCCTTTGGCCTGTCGCACTTCGCCGTATTCGAGAAGACCACCCCCGAAACGCCGCAGCCGCCTGGCCCCTGACCCGGCACAGACGGCTGCGCACCTCTCACCCCCAACCCCAATGCTCAATCTTCAATCTGCAATCCCCTCAATCACCCTCTTCACCGATCACTCGAAACTCCCGTTGGGGGCCAATCAGTGGGACGTTCTCGACCCGCGCTGGCGGATGGGGAACCGGCAGGCGATCGAACCTGGTTGGGTCTATCACCACCAGCGATGGAAAGTAGGCAGGCGCCGGACTGTCGAGACGCGGGAAGGGCGGCTGCGTCGCCTGCGGGCGCGGTGCGTCGGCAGGGGGTAGCGAGCGCGCCTCGCTCCGACTCAGGACGAGCCTCATGGCCAGGCTAACCGGCACCGTTGCCGCGATGCCCAGCATCATGCCCACGCCCATGGCTACGGTCTCGGCAGGGACTCGGCTGCCCACGTCCCGCGCCAGGGTGAC
This sequence comes from Chloroflexota bacterium, assembly GCA_034431995.1. Classification (GTDB taxonomy): domain Bacteria; phylum Chloroflexota; class DTOL01; order DTOL01; family DAOUCN01; genus DAOUCN01. The sequence goes on from DAOUCN010000347.1 coordinate 5,717, forward strand.
CGCCACGATCACGGCCAGTACGCCAAGAAAGAGCTTCATTTCCACCTCTCCTCTCTGGATTCCAGGAATCGTTCCAACGCCCTTTCGGCCCGACAGCTGAGCGCCAGACGGGCGGCCGGTATCACCACGCCCGGGGCGTGTATCCGGCCATTCCCGCTCCGCAAGCGGATGCTGAAGGCGCTTGCCACCATCACCAGAGCCGCCTCGTAGCCGGCCTCATAGTCCGCGCTGTGGGTGTCCCCGTGGCCGCCTTGGGGAGGCGTGCCTCGGGCCGCGTGGGTGGCCAGCAGGATGTTGCGTATGTCGTCGCGCGACCAAGCCTCCAATGTCATCTTCTCTCCTCTTCCTCTCGTCACGCGGGACGGCTGCCCAGGCGGAGGTGATCGTTGATAGGTCGCCATACCAGCGTGTCGGCGTCTGGAGGAGCGGGGGTGGTGGGGTCCGGCGTATCCTCAGGAGGCACAAGCGTGCCCGCTGGCAGCAGCGGTCGGGCCTTCACCTGGCCGATCAGCCCGGCGACGGCTGCGGTCAGGTCCTGCGCGGGGACATAGGCCGCTTGCAGACGGGAGCTCTCGCCCTTCACGACCAGGAGGAAGTCGCCTCGACCGCTGAGCCTCTCCGCCCCCGTGCCGGCAATGCCTGCCGCGACCCGGGCATCGTCGGCGCTGGCAACGCTGCCGACCAGCCGCGCCGGGAAGTTGCTCTTGACAAGTCCGCCAACCACGGCTGCTGTGGGCTTCTGGGTGCACGCCACCACATGAATTCCCGCCTCTCGTCCTCGCTGCGTCAAGCGGGTAATGACGTGTGCCATCTCCTTCCCGCCCACCATCATCAAGTCCGCCAGCTCGTCCACGAACACGCAGATGCGCGGCTCCCGCAACCCGGCCGTGTCCCTGCGCTCCATTTCGTCAACGAGACCGCCGAGACGGCGCCGGGCCTCGTCTGGATCGTTGATGAC
>DAOUCN010000348.1:0-6080 GCA_034431995.1 Chloroflexota bacterium
GTCGTGTAGTAATCAATCGTGAAACTGGTGTTCATCTTGCGGTCAGTTGGCAGGCAGTGATAGCCCTGGATGGGCAGGCGCGCCGTATCATCGAAGAAGCGGAACACCTCGGACAAGACAGGATCCCCGCAGCCAACGATCAGATGAGTACGTCCCTGCATGTGTTCGGCCACGATGCGGGTGACCTCGACCCGATGCTCATACGACATGCAGAAGGCCTCGCCCGCCGATCCCAGAACCCATAGGCCAGGGACTGGGTATTGGTAGATGTAGTCGAGCAAGCGGGCAAAGCCCTCATGGTCTGGGCGACTATCCTCGTCCAGCGGGGTCAGCAAGACAGGCATTATTCCTTTCAGCATGGCTTCACATCTCCCCTTCCGATGTTGTCGTGCTACCGGCAGCAACGCGGGTGACGTGACCGTCCTATCGTGTGCGTGCAGGATTTTGAGCAAAGCTGCTCAATGCCAGATGGTGAAACCACCGTCAACAACAAGGTTCACTCCCGTCACATAGTCGGACGCTGCGGAAGCCAGAAACAGCGCCGCGCCCTTTATGTCAACGCCGTCACGGCCCATGCGCCCCAGTGCCGTACGGTCGCTGTAGTCTCGGATGAACCCCGCCGGCTGGCCGCGCTCGAACCCCCCGGGCGAGATGGCATTCACATAGACGCCATAGGGAGCCAACAGAGCTGCCAGATCGCGGGTCAGCCCAATGACTCCAGCCTTGGCCGCAGCATAGTCCACCGGCTGCTGGGGTAAGTTGTTTCGGTCGTACATCTTTCTGTCTCGGCCAACCATACCGGCAATGGAGGCAATATTGATGATCTTTCCTCTCCCCTGCTGGGCCATGACTTTGCCCACTTCTTTGCAGCAATACAGGGTTCCAATCAAGTTCGTCGCGATGAGATCGCTGATGTCCTCTGGATTCCGTTCAAAGAGGTGCCGTGGTCCTGTGCCTGGCGTGCCCCCTGCGTTATTGATGAGGATGTCAATCCGCCCTCTCCACTGGTAGGCTTCGCGGACGACTGCCGCCACCTGCTCGTGCAGACGGACATCCAGCGCCAGCGGCAGCACGCCGACACCATAGGCTTCCCTCAGCTTGCGGGCTGCACCGTCTGCGTGGGCCTGCTGGCGTGACGTGATAACCAAGTTGCAGCCAGCCTCGGCCAGCGCTTCCGCCATGTCGTAGCCCAGAGTGCGAGCTCCACCTGTGACGAGAGCAACCTGGCCATCTAAGCGGAATGAATCCATCACCTTCATCTACAAACCTCCGCATAGGTTTCGCAAACGAGCACGGCTGCTGCAGTCACAGGCGAACCGGGCGCTGCCGCCGCCAGGAGTCTATGGCCGCCTCGACAATCTCCTGGGAGACGATGGCATCCTCGGCGGGGCTTTCCGGTGAGCGCTTGCCATCTATGGCATCCAGGAAAGCCTGATGCTCAGCTTCATACATGGAATCGCGCTGGAAAGCAAACGTGTTCTCTGTTTCGCTCTCATCATCGCAGGCGCCGATTCGGATGAGATTCGCCTTCATATCGAAGAACAGCCATTTCTTGTCGCCGATCACCTCACACGTTGCTCTCTCGGGATGCTGGATGTAATTCAGGTGAATCGTCGCCAGGAGATGTCTATCGTACTCCAGGGTCACAGCCGCCACGTTCGGAGTTGATTGAAGTTCCAGACTGCCCGCGCGCAGCCCAGATGCATACACTGTTGTTGGCTTGCGCCCAAGCCACCAGTGCAGCAAGTCCGGCTGGTGAACGTAGTCCAGAAACAGAGCGCCCGCCACGGTTGCCTGATAACGGGATGTGCTATTGAGGAGAGTCCTGTACGTGCCGATGTGCCAGTGTACGTGCACCACCTGGCCGAGTTCCCCTGAGCGTATCATGTCGCGGATCTGGCGCGTGGCAGGATGGAAGTGCAGATTGAACCCCACGCTGAAGACCGAAGCGCTTGCCTTCGCCGCGTCCACCATGCGCCTGGCGTCGGCCAGCGTGTCGCTCATGGGCTTTTCGCACAATACGTGGGCGCCGGCTCGCAGGGCACGGATGGCTTGGTCAGCATGAAGGGCATGGGGCGTGGCGATCACGACAATCTCTGGCCGGCTTGCCAAGGCTTGGTCAAGGCTACCATAGATTGGACGGTGTCCGACCTCTTCTAGTGAGCGACGCACATTCTCAGGGTTCACGTCGCAAAGCTCAACTGCAACGTCAGGCCGCCTGACGAGCAGGCGGGCATGGCGACGCCCGATGGATCCACAACCGACAACAATCACGCGTTTGGCGGCCATCACGTCCCTCCCGCATCCCAGTGGTCAGCCCCCGCCGCGTTGAGGGCAACGGCGGCACCCTCGCGCAGCGGGCTGAGCAGGACCGACATGGTTCCCTTGAGCACTGAGCTACCCCCTATCCCCATCTAAACCCGCTGGCGTTGGCTTCGCGGTCTTGCCAGTCAGGGTCTAGCACGATAGTGCCCACCCGCATGTCGGCGCCCACTTTGCGTAGCGTGATGTTCTTGCGCCAGTCACGGTCGTTGCGCTGGGGGAAATCAACCCGGTAGTGTGCCCCGCGTGTTTCCTGACGCGTCAGGGCGGCTGCGGCCACCATCTCGGTCACCAATAGCATGTTCCTCAGTTCCAGGGCCTCAATGACATCCTGTGGTGAACGCACAAGCAGATGGGCTGCCGTCTCATCGCGCAGTCGCCTGGTTTCGCAGAGAACGCGGGTCAAGCCTTCTGCGCTGCGTACAAAGAGGAGATCACGCCAATTGAGCTCTTGGAGTGCGCGCTTCAGGCGGCTGGGCGGCTCTGCCCCCTGTGCTTGCCTAAGGCTCGCGAGGTCGTCGTTGAGTGACGTCAGGTCTCCCTGGGGGATGTCGGCCCGGGATCGCCCGCGGCTGCGGCGAGCAGCATGCCTGCCGGCGCGGGCGCCAAAGACCTGGGTGGAGGCCAGCATGTTGCCACCGCGCCGGTCGGCACCATAGGCGCCAGCCATGCACTCGCCCACGGCGTACAGGCCGCTAATCGTCGTCTGCGCATTCTCATCAACGCGGAACCCGCCGTTGGAGCACTGGTGGCAGATGCTGGCTTCGATGAGTTCATCGTTGGAATGAATCCCTCTATAGCGCAGCCATTCAGCGACCGTCGGCTCAAGCACGTGCTCCAGACCGCGGGCGTCAATCCAGATACCAGCGCGGGGCGTCCCCCGTCCGGCGACCACCTCACCGACAATGGAGGCCTCGAGATAGCGCGAGAGGCGATCCCTGGTGGAGGCCGGATCGTGGGAGGAGTGCTCCTCGAAGACCTGCTCTGGCGTGGCGCCAGGGGGACAATAGTGGGCGAGAAACTCCTCGTTGCGGGCGTTAAGAAGGCGTAGCGGCCGTTTCCAGACCCACAGGTGCAGAAGGTTGCGTGTCGGATAGATAGATGAGACAAAGACCTGCTTGAACTCCAGGTTCATCAACCCTGCCCCGGCTTCATAGCCCATGGCGTAGCCATCGCCGGTGACGCAGGAGGGATTCACGTTATGCAGGAAAATCTGCCCGTCGCCTCCGGTAGCGAGGACAACCGCTCCAGCCTGGATCGCCACAATCCCTCCGTCGGCCTCACTCACACCCAGGGCGCCAACACATTCGCCATCCCGTACCATCAGCCGGGTCAACATCAACCCTTCCCTGATGGTCACGCCCCGACTGCGGATCTGTCCGGCCAAACCCGTCACCAAGGGGACGCCGTGGCTGTTCACGCCCCAGCCGAAGCCGCGTTTGGGGTGGATGTTGAGTGCCGCCAGCTCGCTGCGGTTGCGCAGCGAGTCCTCGACCAGGATGCGCGCCAGGCGCGGGTCCGAGAGGCCGAGACCGAGCTGGATGTTCTCGCTGTAGGCTTGCTCCGCGGTGGGGGGCGAGTCTATGTCACCGGTGAAGAGGCCGGCTCCGGCGCCATCGAGGGCGCAGGCGCTGGCGCCCGCGCCGCGGACGCCGATGGCGGCGAAGCGGCCCTTGACGGCCAGCGTCACCTGCGCTCCCGCTAGCCTAGCCTCCAGGGCGGCGCGCATCCCTCCCGCGCCCGCGCCGATCACCAACACGTCTGTCTGCAATGTCTGCACGATACGTCACCTCATGGGAATGTTATGCCATCTTGGCCCCGGCCCGCAGGCGGCGCGGGTCAATGGCATCCTGCAAGCCGTCGGCGAAGAAGTTGAGGCCAATGACGACGATGGTGATGGCCAGGCCCGGGAAGATGCCGTAGGTGGGAGAGCGATAGAGATAGCTCTGTGCCGCCGTCAGCATGTTGCCCCAGGAGGGCATGGGCGGCTGGCTGCCCAGGCCCAGGAAGCTCAGCGAGGCCTCTACCATAATCGAAGCAGGGGCAGAAACGGCCATCTGCACCATGACGGGGGCAATGCAGTTCGGGAAGATGGTCTTGAGCATGATACGGGCATCGGAGGCGCCTAGAGCGCGCGCAGCCTCCACAAAGTCCTTTTCTTTCAGGGCCAGCGTGGTGGCGCGCACCAGGCGGGCAAAGGCCGGGATGTTGATGATGGCCACGGCGAGGACTGCATTCATATAGCCAGGCCCAATGATGGTCACGATGGCAATGGCAAGGAAGATGGCAGGAAAAGCAAGCAGGGTGTCCCATAACCTCATGACGATGGAGTCTATCCAGCCCCCCAGCCAGCCTGCGAGCAATCCGGTGCTCACGCCGATGAAAGCGGCCAGCACAACGGCCACCAACCCGGCCTGCAAAGCCACAGGCGCGCCCGCGATGACCCTGCTGAGGATATCCCGGCCGAGCTCGTCGGCGCCGAACCAGTATTTGGCTGACGGAGGAACGAGCTGTGCATCAAGATGCAGCTCGATGGGATCATAGGGTGTCAAGTACCGTGCGAAGACAGCCACCACCACGAAAACGACAAGGATGGCAGCGCCCGCGGCCCCCTTCGGCTCCCTCAGCAACTGCCTGAGCACGCCAAACCTGGGACTCTCCTGCACCGTACTGCTGAGGCTGATTTGTTTCGTCTGTGTCAACCCTGCTTCCTCCCTGCCCGGCGGCGGGGCGTAGCGTGACGGAATGACTACCGCGCACGCTCGAACTTGATGCGCGGGTCGAGATAGCCGTAGGTCAAATCAACGGTGAGATTGACGAATAGAAAGATGAGGACAACCAGCATCAAGGTTGCCTGCACCACCGGGTAGTCGCGGTTGAGAATAGACTGGACACTGAGACGGCCGATGCCGGAATAGGCGAAGACGGCCTCGGTGACGACGGCGCCGCCCAGCAAGCGCCCGAACTGAATGCCGAGGATGGTGACAACGGGAATCATGGCATTCTTCAGGGCATGGCGGGTGATAACAACGCGCTCACTCAGGCCCTTGGCCCGAGCCGTGCGCACATAATCTGCGCCCAGGACGTCAATCATGGCTGAGCGCAGGAAACGGGCGAAGACGGCCAGATTGGAGAAAGCAATCGTGATGACGGGCATGATCAGATAGCGCAGATTGTAGATAGCGCCCTTATCGAGGTCGCCGACGCCGGAAGGCGGCAACCATCTGAGCTTGACGCTGAAGACGATGATGAGCAGGATACCAAGCCAGAAGCTGGGGACAGCCAGCCCCAGGGAGTTGAAGCCGGTGACCAGGGAATCAAGCCGGGTATTCTGCTTGATGGCAGACAGCATGCCCAGGGGAAAGCCGATGAGAATCGAGAGCACGAAGGATGCCAGAGCCAGGCGCACCGTGTGGGGGATGGCCTCCGCCAGTATCCTGGTCACGGGCCGGCGGGTGTACAAGGAATAGCCCAGGTTCAGGCGCGCCACATCCGTCAGCCAGATGCCATAGCGCACCGGCAGCGGCTTATCCAGGCCCAGGCGGACACGCTCCCTCTCGATCTGCTCCTGTGTTGCTTCGGATCCCGCCGTGAACAAGGCAGGATCGCCAGGAGCCATAACGATGATCAAGAAGATAATCACGGAGGCCAGAAATAGGGTCGGCACCAGTTCAAGCAGCCTGCGGACGATGTACCTCTGCATCCCATGCTCCCGTTGGTAATCCAAGCATGTCGAAGACGAGGGTTTTTGGGGGGGG
>DAOUCN010000349.1:0-12729 GCA_034431995.1 Chloroflexota bacterium
GGGGGCCGCATCATCGCCATCACCAGCCTCGGCTCCACCCGCGTCCTGCCAAACTATGGCACCATCGGCATATCAAAGGCAGCCATAGACGCCTTGGTGCGCTACCTCGCCGTTGAACTCGCGCCCAAAGGCATCACGGTCAATGCCATTGCCCCAGGCGTGGTAGACACCCACGCCCTCACCTTCTTCCCAGAGCGCGATCGCATCCTGCAATATAGCCGCGAGCACACGCCCGTGGGACGCCTCTGCACACCCGAGGACGTGGCTAATGTGGCTGCCTTCCTGTGCAGCGATGCCGCAGCCATGATCGTCGGCCAAATCATTACGGTGGACGGCGGTGCTTCCCTCCTGCCCTGAGACGCCGCGGGCCGTCAGCATCTTGGGCGTTGCCGTACATGACGTGACCATGGACGAAGCCGTGGCCATCATCGGCGACTTCGCCGCCTCCGGCTCCTTCCACCACGTTGTCACGGTCAATCCGGAATTCGTCATGGAGGCGCGGCGCAACGCGGCCTTTGCCGCTGTCCTAGACACGGCTGATCTGGCTGTCCCCGATGGCGTTGGCATCCTATGGGCAGCGCGGCGCTGGGGGCGTCCGCTGCGCGAGAGGGTCGCCGGGGTAGACCTCGTTGAGAGGATCGCCGCACTGGCCGCGCGCCAGGGACTCGGCGTCTACTTCTTGGGAGCAGCGCCAGGGGTTGCCGAAGCAGCAGCCAGGTGTCTGACCGCAGCCTTTCCACAGCTCATCACTGCGGGCACCTATGCCGGCTCGCCGCGGCCGGAGGACGATCAGGCTATCCTCGACCGGCTGGCAGCAGCGCACCCCGCCATCCTTCTTGTTGCCTACGGTGCGCCTCAGCAGGACCTCTGGATTCACCGTAACCGGAACCGCCTGGGTGTGTCGGTGGCGATGGGGGTCGGCGGAGCATTTGACTTCATCTCTGGCAGGGCTCGCCGCGCGCCCCGCTGGATGCGGCGGCTCGGCCTGGAATGGCTCCACCGCTTGCTGCACGAACCATGGCGTTGGCGACGTATGCTCGCCCTCCCTGCCTTCGCCTGGGCTGTCCTACGACACGGCGGCCCGCCTTCCCACTTCCAGGCCTGACCCGCCTTCTCTTCACTGCTTGAACTTCGCCCAGTCGTCCAGGAAGCGCTGGATGCCCACGTCGGTGAGGGGGTGCTTCAGCATGGACTGGAGGATGGCAAAGGGGACAGTGGCAATGTCGGCGCCCGCCTTGGCCGCCTGCACCACATGCAGAGGATTGCGGATACTCGCGGCGATGATCTGGGCGTCGAACCCGTACCGCTCAAAGATCTCCACGATATCGCGCACGACCTGCATACCATCGTGGCCGGCGTCGTCGAGACGCCCGAGGAACGGAGACACAAACGTCGCGCCCGCCGTGGCCGCCAACAGGGCCTGGTTGGCGGAGAAGATGAGGGTGCAGTTGGTGGCGATACCCTCCTGCGAGAGAACACTGATGGCCTGCAGTCCGGCTGCCGTAATGGGGATCTTTACCACAACGTAATCGGGCGACCAGGAATGAATCTCCCGCGCCTCCCTCACCATGCCGTCCTTGTCCAGAGCAGTCACCTCGGCGCTGACCGGCCCCTTGACCACGGCGCAGATCTCCTGAATCTGGGTCTTGAAGTCTACAGGCTTGCCCTGAGCAGCACGCTCCCTGGCCATGAGCGTCGGGTTGGTCGTCACGCCAGCCAGAATACCCCAACTGGCGGCCTCATTGATCTCCTTCAGGCTCGCAGTGTCGAGAAAGATGCGCATGATCGTTCCTCCCTCATCGGGTGTGCATAGTTGTCCATGGTCGGTTCACTGCTTCTTCTGCAAGGTTCACCGCAGCCTCGCCCACAGCTTCAGGGATTCCTGGAGCGTTCGCCACGACTCAGGATCAGTTACTCTCTGCGGCCCCAGGCAACGTTCGATCTGTTCGTTGAACATCTCCACGGCTACCTGATCCAGGCTCGATCGCACAGCGAGAAGCTGGGTGAGAATTGCGCCGCAGTTCCTGCCTTCCTGCACCATCCGCTGCAGGCCACGGATTTGGCCCTCGATACGCTTCAGCCGCAGGACGATCTCGCCGCTGGCAGCCTCACCCTGTTCTTGATACGCTGCGTCGTCGGGCATGGTCATGTCCTCTCTAGCGCCTCTGGCCCGTCCGCGAGGGTTGCGCCGTCTGCGACTGCGGCCTGGTAGAGGGCTTGCCTTTCTCAGCCACGAGGGTGTAGTAGACAGCGCCTTCGCGCACCCGTTTCACATTCACGAAGCCATGACTCTCGAGCAGGCGTTGCATGCGGTCGCTGCGGGTACGGCTGCTCATAGGGGGCCCTGGCGGAGGAGGCACTGGCCGCCATTCTACCACTGCCACGCGGCCACCGTCCTTGAGCAGACGCGCCGCCTCCGACAGGATGGCGCCAGCGCCGCTGGCATAACTGAGAGAAAACGGCAGCAGCACCAGATCGCACGATCCCGTCGGCAACCTGGTCTCACTCAGTTCTGCCCGCAGGGTCGTGATGGTCACCCCCGGCTTCTTCACCTTGAGCATGTCCAGGGCCGCGACGCTGGCATCCACTGCGTATACACGGCCGTCTTTCCCCGCACGGCGGGCAAGGGGCATGGTAAACGTGCCAACCCCACACCCCAGGTCCGCACACACTGAACCAGGCTTGACGCCGATGGCGTCCAGGATATCCTCTGGATCGTACCAGGCGCGATGATCGTCACGCCCGCTACCACCCCTGTCCGTTCCGCCAGGCATGCCAGTATCCGGCATCTTCCTCACCTCCCGCCCCCGCCCCAGAGATACAGGTGCCTTCTTGCTGCTCCCCCCGCACCCTGCTCACAGGCCGTGTGCAGAGTCACCAGAGCGGCCGGACGACCTCCCGCAGGTCGGTTGCGAACACACACCAAGACAGCAGTCACCCTCGGGTGCCCAGAGACTGAACCTGCGGGAGGTTGAATAGACCTTGCATAACCCCACCCCTCACAGGTCTTGACAAACGCATGGGCTCATGCTACAATGACGCCATCATACCCCCCTGGGGTATGGGTCGCCAATGAAGAGACAAACTTGCCCTTGCACTAGCCACGCCTTTTCTGGTACAATGGTGGCACATGGCGGCCTATGCAGCCAGCAATCATAGTCATACTTAAGGAGCAATCACAATGCAACCTGTTGAAGTGACTGATCTCACCTTCGAGGATGTTGTCCTGAAGTCGCCCATCCCTGCGCTGGTGGACTTCTGGGCGCCCTGGTGCGGTCCCTGTATGATGGTCGCTCCCATCGTCGAGGACCTGGCCAGTGAATACGTCGGCAAAGTGCGCTTCGCAAAACTGAACACCGACGAGAATATCAACACGGCCATGCGCTACGGCATCCGTGGCATACCGACGCTCCTCATCTTCAGGGCCGGCAAAGAGGTTGGCCGCATCGTGGGCTTTCTGCCAAAGCCGGAGCTAAAGAGGCGGCTCGACGTCGCCCTCGCCACCCCTCAGCCTGCCTAGCGCATCGGCCATGTCCCCCAACGGATCATCGCCTTCCAGCGTCCGTTGCTAAGCCCCCGGCCTGTCGCATCGTCCGGGGGCTGTGCGCGCCTGGCTGTTCGTCGGCACCGTCTGCTGCCGTCTGGCACCCTAGCCGATGCCCACTGCCTCCTCTGGCACGCCTCGCCTGACCCGATGACCAGGACTGGCCGTTCGGTGCCGCAGCACACAGATCGCCCCGCCTCGCTTGATGCGCAGCGCCACTGTCTCAAGCACCCAGAATACGTGATCCATGCCCTGCGATGACACGTAGGCCACGGTCATGTCTTGTCCCACCGCCAGGTCGAAGTTCTGTGGCCCTAGGGCCAGCACAACTGCTGTCGTCAGGGCCACGCTCTGGAAGACCCCTCCCTCGCACAGCTCCCTGACCTGGCTGATCTCCAAGGCTCCTGAGTCGCCATAGGTCCGCAGCAGACATGCATACAAGTTGGGACTGGCCACCAGGGCATAGGGGGCGTAGAAGCCCGCGCCGGCGAGAACAGCAAGGGCATCAGCAACATCCAGGAAAGCGTGGCCTCCCACTCCCCAGTCGCGCCTGGTCGTGGTGTGCTGTCCTGCCGCCGTCGTCAGTCCTTCTACGCCGAGCGTCTTGTCGCCATTGAAGATCAGGTCATCTTCCCTTGCGGCGCACATGGCTGCTGCCGCGGCCGCAGCCCCCAGGTCCAGGGGCAGTCCTGTCTGCCGCGTAGCCTCAATGTCTCTCCAAGACAGAACGAAATCCTTGCGGATGAGCGCAAGCGGCACCTGCGAGGCAGCGCCGAACTCAATGACGGCGCCACCTTGCCCAGGGGAGTTGGCGCCTCCCGATGCGGCGGCACCAAGCACGGACCGGGAGACATACTGCACACCCGCCCCCAGCGGCCCGAAGACGTTGAGGATCCTTCGACCCACCACTTGCTTCTGCGCAGTCTCCGCCACCAGCCGGTCTAGCGCTTCCCACTCCTCGACGGTCAGAGGGGCGTGAGCCCGTCTCAGAAAATCCCCCATCGTCATCCTCCCCATTCAACAGCACGCGAATATGTTGTTTCGCTGAGAAATGAAAAACGCGCCGCTGCTCATCGGCGCAAGAATAGCACAGGCACCTGCCCTTGTCAAGGCAAAGGCAAGTCTACTCAACAAACACCTTGACGTGATGTGTCTGCCTGTCGTCCTCCAAATCGGCCTCCAGGATCTTCCCGTCCTGGGCGCCACGAATCGCCTCCAGCAGCTTCTGCAGATCAACGCCCGATAGCCCATGCTCGCGCTGCGTGCCCATCCGCGAGCTGCCTTCTTGTCCCTCACCGGCCAGGACCGACAGCTTCATCTTCGCCGCCATGTCTAGCAAGGCCATGGGAATACTCACGTTGAACCGATTGCGCCCGCTTGCCTTGTCGGTGACCACGATGCGGAAGCGACGTCCCCGCTGCACCTGGGAACTCGCCTCCTCGCTTGGGGACTCGAGGGCATCCAGCAGCGTTGCCGCTTGCTCTGGTGTTATCTGGCCGTGCTGGACCATCTCCAGAATGCGCAAGGTTTCCTGATCCATGTGCGTGCCTCCCATTGTCCAGTGACGGGTCCACCCATCATTCGATGAATACTTCTACTCGTTCCTGGGCCAGATCGTCCTCTGCGTCCACGATCTTCCCCACCGCGCCGTCCTTCACCGCGCTGATGATCTCGTTTATGTCTAGATTGCGCGTGCCAAAACGGGCGCCTAGCTTCAGCCCGGTGTCCACCAGCCCGAGGGGAATGTTCACATACACCTTGCGGCGACCCGTGCGCAGGTCGGTCACGCGCACGCGGAACCACTTCCCTGCTGCCGTTGAGACAGCCTCATCGGCTGCCGCCGCTACCCTCTCGCGCATCGCCGATACCTTGAGCGCAGCCAGTAACTTCGCTCCTTCTTCGGCGGTGATCTTCCCCTCCTGAATCATCCGCAGGACCTGCATTCGTTCCTCTGTCAGTCTATCCATATCAACCTCCCCGGCCACATCCTGTCTGTGCGGCCTCGTCCTCCGCAGTCCGCCACACGGGTCATTCCCTTTCTATCCCCACATACTTGGCCACAATCAGCGTGCTGTCGTCAAAAGCAGGCGTCTCGCCCACAAAGGCCGACACTGCCGCGTTGACCTTGTCCACAATAGCTGCCGCTGGCAGAGCCAGGTTTTCCGCGAGCACCGCACGCAGCCTATCGAGTCCAAACTGCTCGTCGTCAGCGTTGAAAGCGTCAGTCACGCCATCTGTGTACATAACGACAACATCCCCCACCACGAGCGGGATGCGACATTCGTCGAACCGTGGCGACTCCACCAGACCGAGGGCCATACCCTTGCCGTGCAATGGCAGGACGACCCCTCCGGCGCGCAGGAGCAGTGCCGGGTTGTGCCCGGCGTTAGCGTAGACAAGCGCCTGGCGTGCCACGTCTATGATGCCACAGAACAGGGTGACAAACATCCCGTCGTGTGCGTCGGCGCAGATGAGCCTGTTGGCGCGGGCCAATCCCCTGGCCCCGCTCTGCTCCCCTGTCAGGCTGGCCCGCACGATCGTGCGCGCCAGCGCCATGAACAGGGCGGCGCCGAGCCCCTTGTCTGACACGTCGGCGATTACTACCGCCAGTCGCCCACCCGCCAGAGTAATGAAGTCGTGGAAGTCGCCTCCAACAGCGCGAGCGGCCTTCCACCCCACCGCGATCTCCCAACCCGCCAATGGCGGCGCGCTCCTCGGTAGCAGGCTCGCCTGCACCTCCCGTGCCACCTGAAGCTCACGCTCCAGACGTGCTCTCTCCATCGCCTCCTGATGAAGGTAGAGGTTCTCAATGCCCACGGCCATTTGATTGGCGATGTTGGTGAGGAGCGCGATCTCCTTCTCGGTGAGGCCGTCCCGTTGTGCATACTCGGCTAACAGCACGCCCAGAAAGCGTCCCCGCGCCAAGAGCGGCAGCACAGCAGATGCCGCGCCAGGGCCGTGGCCCAGCTCATCGGGACCGCCCGCCAGCTCGTCCCCCGCGCTCAGCACGAGGGGCAGGCCTGTATCCTGGACCGCATCGAAGGCTGCCATCGCTCCCCTCGCCATGGGCAACTGCTCCAACAGGGCAGTCGAGCCCTCTGAGTCGTAGGCATGGCCGTTGACATATGCTCCTGCCGCTTCGTCCCACAAGAGGACGGCGCACCGATCAATGCCTGCCAGCAGCGCCACCAGGCGCACGACGCGTTCCAGCATGTCTGGTAGGCTATACTCGGCTACCTGTCGCCCGTTCGGCTGAGCTGCCTGCGGCCCGCTGATGGCCTCCGTGACCTGTAGGAGTGCCGTCAGCATCCACGCCTCCTCTTCCACCGTGCCGCCTGGAAGAGTGCTGTCCTGTGGCTGCCCGGCATCGAGAGCAGCCAACAGATCAGCAGCCTGCTCTGCGCTGATCTGCCTGCCCTCCACCATCTTCAGGATTGCCAATCTCTCGTCGGCGTCCACCCTACTCATCCCGGATAGCAGAAATGGCCACAAGGGCCGATGCCACAGCCACCACGCCGGAGGCCACAAAGACCAGCCGTGCGCCCACCACGTCCGCCAGCACGCCCGCCGCGCCCATTGATATGAGCGTCGCCACCGACTGGCTGGTGTTGAATGCCCCGCTCACGCGCCCCATCTTCTCCAGGGGCACGATCTTCTGCATCAATGCGGAGAGACCTGCCTGGAGAGGCGTAAGGATCAGCCCCAGGAAAGCGAGCGTGACCAGTACAGTGAGGTAGTTGGGAGCAAGGCCGATGATGATGATCGCCAGTCCAGCCACCAGGATGCCCGCGGATATGAGGACATTCATCCGCAGGCGAGCCGCAACAGCCGCCGCCAACATGCCGCCAATGATCATGCCCAAACCCTGGGCCGAATCGGCTATGCCAAGCTCGCTGGCTCCCACATGCAGAACGTTCATCAGGAACGGCGCAAAGAGGGCGTTGACAGCGCCAGTCGCCAGCGACACCACCGTCAACACAACAAGTACCCCCGTCACGGCACGACTCCCCTTGACGAATCCCAACCCTTCGCGTAGGTCTCCCCAGAAGGCGTCTGCTGCCGGTCTATCTCCACCGCTGCCAATCAGGTGGGGGACAACCATGGTCGCGACGAGCGCTGCGGACACCAAGAACGTGACCGCGTCGAAGGAGAACGCTGCCGTGGTTCCCCACAACCCGATGGTAATCCCGGCCAGGGCAGGCCCGATCACTAGCGTGAGTGTGAACGTCGTCTGCATCAGGATATTCCCCTGCAGCAGGTCTTCCTGAGGGAGGATCGTCTTCATGATCGCGCTACGGGCAGGCATGAAGAACACGCCGAGGCTGGAAACAACGAAGGCCAGGGGGTAGATAAGCCAGACGCGCTCCCTACTCGCCACGAGGATAAAGCCCAGGGACAAGAGGCCACGCACGGCATCGGTGATAACCATCAGCCGCTGCCGGTTCCAGCGGTCCACAAAGACCCCCGCCAGAATGCCGAAGACAAGACGCGGCAGAGTGAAGACGATCATCAACAGGGCAATGGCGCTGGCCGAGCCTGTCAACTGGTTCAGGACAATCATCAAGGCCAAGAATGTGAAATGGTCGCCAGTCCAGGAGACCGACTGGGCCAGCCAGAGGGTCCGGAAGTTGGTGTTGCGCAGGAGCGCCAGCGTCGGGCCTTGCCGGGCTGGTGCTTTCTCGATCGGAGCAGCCACCGCCTCAACAGGTTCAGCCAGGTGATCTCCATCCATGGCTACTCGACCCTGTCTAGCTCAGCCAGCTTGGCCACCGCGGCTTCGACCGACATCTCGCCCCGCTCGACCGCCTTCAGGATGGCCATCTCCGGCCACCCTTCGGCGGCGCCGGCCGCCGGTGTTTCCTGGACAGGAGCGCCGCCCTCGGCAGCCAGACTGCTCGGGCGAATGTGCAGGTCTCCGCTGACCGTTTTCAGCTCAATGGACGCGCCTCCGCCATTGAGAACGGCTTCCCACCGCCCCCGCTCCTGCTCAGTGACCCTGCACGGGATGTCGCACGCCGCTCGACCGCTGCTGGCCCGCAGCCTCGCCGTGGCTCGGCTGTCTGGCGGGATGGACAACATGAATGATCCACTCACGGAACTGAGCTCGTACGTGCCCGCAGGGTCAATGGTCGTCTCCACATCTACGGAGCCACTCACGGTCTTGCTCCACAGTCCCGACAGATGGCTCAGGCCAACGAAGACCTCTCCGCTAACCGATTTGGCCGCCAGGTTGCCACTGAGCTCACTGCCCTTCACCCGGCCACTGATGCCGCTGACAATGATGTGCCCGCTGACACTCCGCAGTTCGATATTGCCGCTGACGGTCTTACTGTACACGGTGCCCCGGATGCTGCTGAGGGCGATGTCGCCACCGATGGTGCGCACGGATACATCGCTGGTCACAGGGACCTGCACGGTGTACGAGACCTCGGGCGGTGTGCGCCCGATCCCCAGCCAGCCAAAGAGGCCAACATGGTCAGCCCGATATGTCCGCACTCGGATCCTGTTGGCATCTTGCTCCATGCGCACCGTCGTCTCCTCAAAGGCATCGTGCGCTCCCCACTCTGTCCCCATGCGCTTGACGGCAACCACATGCACTTCAGGACGGTCCCAGCCGACCACCTCCACCGAACCGCGGACGTTGCGCAGGGTCAGTTCTGCCTTGTCGCCGACAACGAACGTCTGTTCATACTTCTCTTCGTTCTCTGCTGCCATCGCCATCTCCTCCTATTTCCAGCCGCAATGCTTGCGGTGATCTTGACCAGTGCTGCGTCGAACATGTACTGATATGCCGGTTGGCAGTACTGCCATTCATGGCACGTAGGGGCGGCGATCAATCGCCTCACGACGAGCCAGCAAACGTTTGCTCACGGAGCACTAGCCTCGCGCCCACGCCAGCCGTAAGGGGGCACGTGAGGAGCCCAACACCCCCAGCGGCGTCTGCTACGCGTCCGCATCCGCCCTCAGTACCAGACGCAGTTCATCTGCTATCTCCGCAAAGCCAAGGACACGCAGGCATGCCCTGGCATCCTCCCGTTCCGAGGCGACGCGCACCGTGATCTCCATTCGCGAAGACTCGCGGCAGAGCTCGAGCAGGCCCGCCACCAGTGGTGCGACCATGTCGCCCGGCGCGTCAGGACGCAGCACGAGACTGGCGATGCACCGTCTGCCGCGACGGCTCACGCGCACATTGGCCGCGGCGGCCAGCCCGTCGCCCATCCACATGCCCAGCCAGGTCACCTGCTCTTGCCGCCATAGCTGGCGCAGCCCGGCGAGCAGACCGGGCCGGACATCGCCCTCTCTGACGGGCGCAATCTCCTGCGCCATCGGCGGTGTGCTTTCCTGCAACAATCGAAGCACCTGGCGCCACTCCGGGGATGCCACAGGATGTGCGACGGCATCAAGCCCCTGCGTCGGTCTGCCCATAGCATGGGACCGCGCGGTGACCATGCCGTCAAGCCGTCGGAAGCCCAGGTGCTCATACAGAGCGAGAGCTGGACGGTTGTCTGCTGCGACGCGAAGAGCCACCAGGCCGCCGCCGCGCTGCTCCACATGGGCGATGGCTTGCTGCATGAGGGCACGCCCTATGCCCCGTCGCCGGTAGTTCGGGTGAACGGCCACGTTGGCGATGGTCCAGACCTTCCTGGTGGGATCATCTCGTGTCAGGGTAACGTTGCCAATCAGCCGACCGCCTTCCACCCAGACGTATCCTGCCAGGGCGTCGCGCACCTCGTCGCTGATGCGGCCCAGGAGCCAGAGCATAGGGCTGACCGCCATGAGCGCTTGCAGGTCCTGGTGGATGCGCGAGTCGCCATGCGTTGCCTCCTGCCCGAAAACGATGTCCAGCAGACGCGATACTGCGTCGAGGTCGGTGAGGACGTTGAGAGGGCGAAGGCCACGTTCCGAGCTCCTCTCACGAGGGAGAGCCAGCACACCCATGCCTATCTGCCTTTGAGCTGGCGGGCAGCGTCGTCCGCCGTGATCTCGCCTCTGGCCAGCCGCTCCAGCAGCTCACGCCGCTGCCCGGCCAGAGCTGCTGCATCCTCAGCCGGCCTGACGCTATCCCGATAGCCTAGAGCAATCAGAATGTCGTTGAGACGGTTCACGACCGTCGGGTATGAGATGTGAAGCACCTCGCCGAGTTCCTTGAGACTGCCACGCGCCTTGAGGAAAAGTTCCACGAACTCCAGTTGCTCGGGGTTCAGCAGCCGCAACGGACCCAAGCCGAAGCTCCCCTCGATGGTCGTCTCACAATTCGGACAGCGGAGGCGCGTCACCTCGAGTTCCTGGCCGCACACCGGGCACGCCCCGATCACCTTATGCATGTGCTCTCTCCTACCAGCCATGACTGTAGCACACACTTTCACTTTTGTCAAGGGGTTTTTCATAAAATTGAAGTTGGATTGAATTTTACTAAGGTGCGCTGACCGCGGGAGCGTGCACACCGTGGAGAGGCAGAGAAGGCAGACCGCCTAACCGAGGAACGGGACAAGGGGAAGAGCGATGACGACCAGCAGTGGCGCCACAAAGATGGCTGGCAACAGATTGCCTACGCGCACCCGTTTGATCTCTAGCAGGCCGAGCCCGATCGCCAGGAGGAGAATCCCCCCCGCAGCCGAGGCCTCTGCCAACATGGCCTCGCTGACCACCACGCTGGCCCAACTTGCTGCAAGACTGAGCGCCCCTTGGTATACCAGAACCGTCAGGGCAGCAAACATCACCCCAACGCCCAGGGATGAGGCGAACGCCAGCGCCGCAAATCCGTCGAGGGTAGACTTGACCGCAAGCAGCGTGTAGTCGCCGCTCAGACCATCACGGAGAGAACCGATGACCGTCATCGGTCCCACGCAGAATACCAGGCTCGCCGTCACGAAGCCTCGACTGAACGTAGATGCTCCGTTGGCGGATGTGGCCGGGCGCTGCAAGCTGGCCGTACGCGATTCCAGCCCGCGTCCCAGGGCATCAAGCCGGCCTTCGATGTCCATGACCTCGCCCAGCATGCCACCCACCAGTATGCTGGCCAGCACGACCACAAAGGTCAACTTGCCCAGCGTGGCCTCGGCTACGCTGAGCTGACCGAGCGTCAGTTGTACGCCGATCATCAGGGTGGCCAGCCCAAGCCCATGCATCACCGTCTCGCGCACACGGTCGGGAAGACGATTCCCCAGCACTGTGCCCAGGATGCCACCCACCAGAACCGTGAAGACATTCAGAATGGTGCCTGTCATGGTTGAGGAAAGAGGGACACCGCGACCCTGCTGGCACCGGGCACAGCCGACCACCCGCAGCCAGCCACCAGCTCCATCAGAACCGTTCCAGCCGCTCTACGTTCAGCACGAACACGGTCGCGCCGCCGATCTGCACCTCAACGGGGTAGGGCATGTAGAATTCGCCGGGTTCCATGACCGGCGGCAGCGGATTGATGAACTGCGTACGCGCCTGGCAGTTGGTGCGAATGACTGCCAGCACGTCGCTCAGCTTGTCATCCTCAACGCCCACCAGGATGGTTGCGTTCGATTCCTTGAGGAAGCCTCCCGCAGTGTTAATGCGGGTCGCCCGGTAGTTCTTCTCGGTCAAGGCGTCTACCAGGCCGCCTGCATCGTCCCCTTGCACAATGGCCATGACGAGCTTCATGGGCACCTCCTCTCTCACGCCACATCAATCGCCGACTGCATGCAAGACGTCGTGTACCATCACGCGGCTATCGCAGCTCTCGGCTCAGGAATCAGTCTGCTCTGTCTTTGGTGATGCGCACGCGCCGGTTGGGTTCCTTGCCTCGGCTCTTGGAATACAGATTGGCCCTCTCTACCATCTCGTGCTGTAGCCGGCGCACATAGGCACTCTGCGGCTGGAGTTCCACCGGACGAGCGGTTGCCCGTACCTGGCCGATGGCCTCTTCTGCCTCGGCAAGAGCCAGCCGCAGCGGGTCCAGGTTCATGTCCACTTCGATGTCAAAGATGTCGGCCAGGCAATTCTCAATCGCCAGCACACTATTGTTGCGCAGGACATAGATAGGTGTGCCGGCGCTCTCGGCATCACTCAGGGGCTGTGGCTTCTTGCGATAGTAGCTCTTGAGGGTAAGGATCACATCGGCGTCGTCAGGGTCGCGACTGATGACAGACGGCACGCGCAGTTCCTTGATCGCCTGATCCAGCCTGTTGACGCTCACCCCATAGGGGTAAATA
>DAOUCN010000350.1:0-15508 GCA_034431995.1 Chloroflexota bacterium
GTATACTTACAGCCGATCAGATGCAGTATGCCACACTTACAGGCCCGGGCCACCGGTGGCTTAGGAGGTGCAGTGATGCTCTTTCAGAACCGCAGCGAAGCGGGCCAGCTTCTGGCCAAGGAGCTTTCGGACCTGCGGGGCAAGGACGTGGTCGTCCTGGCCGTGCCCCGCGGTGGCGTGCTCGTGGGCTACGAGATCTCCAGGTCGCTGGATGCGCCCCTGGACGTATACATCACGCGCAAGCTGGGGGCGCCCGGCAATGAGGAGTTAGCCCTGGGCGCGATTGCCAGCGACGGCACCGTGGTGCTGGACCCGGTGCTGATGCGCCAGCTCGGCGTCACCCAGCGCTATCTGGAAGACGAGATGGAGCGGCAGCGGGCCGAGATCCTGCGCCGTCTGTCCCTCTACCGCAATCAGAGGTCATCGCTGGGCATCAAGGGGAGAATCGTGGTTCTAGCAGACGACGGCGTCGCCACCGGCGCCACGACCATGGCTGCCTTGCGGGCCTTGCGCAAGCAGGAGCCTGCCGAATTGATCCTGGCCGTTCCCGTTGGGCCTCCTGACGCCATTGAGCGGTTGAAGGCGGAAGCCGACAAAGTCGTGTGCCTGGAGACGCCCGAGCCGTTCTGGGCCGTGGGCCGCTTCTTCGTGGACTGGTCGCAACTGAGCGATCAGGACGTAAGCGATATTCTCAGCCGTCGGCGGGCGGAGTTGGAACAGCAGAAGCAGCAGCGGCATGGCAATTAGGATACTGGATCCTCAGGTAGCGGCGAAGATCGCTGCCGGAGAAGTCATCGAGCGGCCGGCATCGGTGGTGAAAGAGCTCTTGGACAACGCCATTGATGCCGGTTCGACACAGATACGCATCGAGACGCGAGAGGGCGGCCTGCGCCTGATCAGGGTCACCGACAACGGCTGCGGCATCCCCGCAGCCGAGGTTGAACTTGCCTTCCTCCCCCACGCCACGAGCAAGATACAGACCGCCGATGATCTGCGCGTCATTCGCTCGCTGGGCTTCCGCGGCGAGGCTCTGCACGCTATCGCCGCTGTGGCCCAGGTGACGATGGTCACCAAGACGGCTGACGAACCCGCCGCGACTGTGCTGCGGTTGGAGGGCGGCAAAGTGGTCAGCCGGAGTAGTCGCGGTGCTCCCACTGGCACTGCTGTCTCGGTCGAGAATCTCTTCGTCACCATCCCTGCCCGCCTCAAGTTCCTCAAGTCTGCCGCCACCGAAACTGGCCACATCGCCAACGTGGCGGCCCAATATGCCCTGGCCCATCCTGGCATCAAGTTCACCCTCATGTGCGACGGCCGGCTCTCCTTCCAGTCCACGGGGAGCGGTGACCTGCAGGATGTGCTGGTCAAGGTGCTGGGGGTGGAAACGGCACGCGGGATGATCGCAATCGTCCCACAGCCCGACGAGGCGGGCAAGACGGACGGCATCCGGGTCAGCGGCTACGTCAGCCAGCCGTCGGTCACTCGCTCCACTCGCGCCTATCTGTCACTGTTTGTCAACGGACGCTGGATACAGAGCCGCATGCTCAACTATGCGGTGGAAGAGGCCTATCACACCCTGCTCCAGGTTGGCCGCCATCCCATTGCGGTCCTGAACATCGAGGTTCCGTTCGAGCAGGTGGATGTGAATGTCCATCCGTCCAAGACAGAGGTACGATTTCTGAGGGAAAGAGAGGTGTTCGCTTCGGTGCAGAAGGCGGTGCGGACAGCCCTGGTGGAGAGTGCAGGCATTCCGCTGGCAACGACATATCCGCGCGAGGGAGAGAGCGCTGGCCCGGCGCGTTGGGGAGGGCCGCGGCTCGCGGTTCCAGTCCATGGCCCTACGGGAAGAGAGCTGGGCGTGCAGCCCACGGCCGTGGACGCCGATAGCTCGCCCTCTGCCCCCCTTGTTCCGCCGGCACCGGCGGCGAGTAAGTTGCCTCCTCTACGCATCCTCGGCCAGTTCGCCCAGACCTATGTCATCGCCGAAGCTCCCGAAGGGATCTACCTGATTGATCAGCACACGGCGCACGAGCGCGTGATCTACGAAGCCCTGGTTGCCGAGCATGCCCGGATGGCCGTCACGTCGCAGGGCTTGCTGGAGCCGCTGGTCCTGGAGGTGACGCCGCGGCAGCGGGCGGTCGTCGAGGGACACGAGCAGCAGCTAGCAGAACTGGGCTTCCAGATTGAACCATTTGGTGAGGCGGCAATTGTTGTGCGCGCCGTGCCGGCGATTTTGGCCAGGGGGAACGTGGGCCAGGCAGTCACTGAGATCCTCGACGAGATGGCAGAGGAGAGGGGGACGTTGGCGAGCTGGCAGGAAGCGCTGATCATCTCAGTGACATGCCATAGCGCCGTTCGCGCCGGCCAGGTGCTGTCCCATGACGAGATGCGCCAACTGCTGGCGCAGCTCGAGCGCACCACCCTTCCCCGCACATGCCCCCACGGCCGCCCGACCATGATCCTCTTGAGCCAGGCTCAATTGGAGAGGGAGTTCGGGCGGCGATAGCCTCGGTTTTTCCGTCTTTGCGCAGAAGGCTTGCCCGTCTGCCGCACGCCTACGCCAGCTCGGCTGCTATCATTCCAGCGAGGATCAGTGCGCAGCCAACGACGCCCCGTTCGTTCAGCACTTCGCCAGCCAGGAGATAGGCGAAGAGGGCGCCGAAGACAGGCTCCATGGTGAAGATGAGCGCCGTGTGGGTGGCAGACGTGAAGCGCTGGACGCTGACCTGAACCAGGAAGGCGAAGGCCGTCGCTACCAGGCCGAGGAAGATGGCTGCCAGGGTGACGGCGGTGGGGAAAGGCACGGGAATCCACTCGCTGCTGCCGGCGGCGACCAGGCTGGCTGCTGCTGCCACCGCCACCTGCGAGGTCGTCAGGAGGAGAGGGTCCCCAGCCGGCGCATACTTGCTCACGAACGTAATGTGCAGAGCGAAGGAGAAGGCACAGGCCACCGTTAGGAGATCGCCGTAGCCCAGGCTGAGGTCACTGCGCAGCGACAGCAGCCCAAGACCAACCGTGGCCAGGACGATGCCGATGCCAGCCCCCAGGGTTGGCCGCTGGCGCAGGAGAGGCAGAGCGAGGAATGGCACAATCACCACCGATAGCCCGGTGATGAAGGCCGATATGCCCGCCAAGGTGTACTGGAGGCCGACCGTCTGGAAGGCGTAGCCGGAGAAGAGCCACACGCCGATGAGTGCCCCGGCGCAGAGATCGCGCCGGCTACCCCGCCAGCGCACCACAGCGAAGGGGAGGAGGCTGATCAGGGCGACAAGGAAGCGCAGCGCCAGTAGGGTGAAGGGGCCAACCAGGGTCACGGAGTCCTTGACCAGGACGAAGGTGCTGCCCCAGACAAGGGCAAGCAGGAGTAGCGCCAGGTCGGCCAGTATCTGCCTGCGCCTTGCCATTCACTCTCCCTTGTCGGCGGTCAGCCAGACATTGAAGGCGTGGTCGTCGAAGACCTCTATCTGCCCGCCGACCTGGCGTATCATGTTGGCCATGTCATTGGGCGAATGGAAGCGACTGCGCATGAGGACAAGGCGCTCGGCCAGGGCGACCAGCTTGACATGGCGCGTGTCTATGTTGGGCTCTTCAATGACCATGCGCCCGCCAGGCGCGAGGACGCGCCATAGCTCCCGAACAGCCGCCCGCTGATCGGCGAAGTGGTGGAAGGCATCAACCACGACGATCCGCTCAAAGGCGGCATCAGGAAAGGGTAGGCGTTCGGCCTGCGCCTGGACCACGGTCAGGCCGTTCTTCGCTGCTGCCTGCTGGAGCATGCCTGCCGATGTGTCGGTGACGACGATCTGAGCGGCAAGGCCGGCCAGGTACTGGGCCACGCGCCCGGTGCCGCCTCCGGCGTCGAGCAGGCGGCCAGCGATGGGCAGCCTCAGGTGCTGTTGCAGAATGGCGGGATCGAGGAAGCGCAGCACTCGATCGTAGAAGGGGGCGGCGAGGGAGAAGTGATCCAACACGGCGGCTGCTATGACCAGTCCCAGGGGCGGCGAAGGGCAGCAGCCAGGCGGTCGCGCGCATGGCAATAGGGGGCCACGAACTCGGCAAACTCTTCTTCGGAGAGCTTGTCGGCCATACTCTCCAGGCCGTCGAAGTCTGCCTGGGCCTTGTCCAGCTTGGCGCAGGGGTACTCCTCGCAGAGCGCACAATGGGCCAGCCCTTTGGCGGTGACGCAGAGGCGCACGGCGCACTGGCGGCAACTGACGAAGGCTGCGGGCTGATCGCCTGGGCAGCCGCCGCAGGTAATCGTTTCGGGCGGGAAGGTGAGGTCATAGATCTTCTGCCAGGCGGCGGCGATGCGCTCCTGCCTGGTGCGATCATGTGTCCGACCGGCGACATAGGCCGGGCAGTCGGAACAGAGATTGCCGCACGCTGACATGACGATGGTCATGGGAGCCTCCTGGGTCTTGGATCAGAACCTGACAGGTCTCGCAGAGCTGTCAGGTCTTAGGGTGTCGCGCGCTACAATTATACCAGATTTGCCCTTGACAGGCCAGTATCTCCTGCGCTATAATGGCAGCGCAACGATATTCCTCGGTAGCTCAACGGTAGAGCGGGCGGCTGTTAACCGCAAGGTTCGAGGTTCGAATCCTCGCCGAGGAGCCAGACAGTGAGCCGTAGGCCACTCCACCGGTCTACGGTTTTATTTCTGGTGGGTGCCATGAAGATGCTCCCGCAGATGGGGTTGCTTGTCGCCATCGCAGCAACGGCGGGTCTTGGCCTTGCCGCCGGGGGTCTCCCTCCATCTGCAAGCCTCGCAAGCTCAGGCACGGCAGCGACCTCGACCACGAATCCCCTGCGCTGTCTCGCCTTCTCGCCCTATGTCCAGGGGTATGATCCCGAGTATGGGCCTCACCCCCCACCGTCTCTCATAGATACTCTTCTGGACGTGGTCGTCAGCCAGACCAACTTCCATTGCATTCTGACGTATGGTGTTCTCAACGGGCTGGATTATGTCTTTGAGGCGGCCAGAGCCAGGGGCATGACGGTCATTGCCATCATCTGGCTGGACAACATTCCGTCCGATGCCGCGTCCATCGCGCAGGGTATCCAGAGGGCCAAGGAGTATCCTGAGACCATCGTGCGGCTGAGTTGCGGGTCTGAGATCAGGCTGCGCCGTGGGACCGCCATCGCCGAGCCGATCATCAGAAGCTGTATCTCCCAGGCCAAGGCGGCGGGCGTACCCCAGCCCATCGGCTACATTGATACCTGGTGGGAATGGTGTAACGCGTCGTGGCCGTGCCAGCAGTGGAATCTGGCCAGCGAGGTGGACTGGATCGGCATCAACGTCTTCCCCTGGTGGGAGAATGAGTATTCTGGCCTCTTTCCCTGCACGACGGCGGAACAGGCGCCAGATTTCCATGTTGCCCGCTACCAGAATCTCATCGCCCGCTATCCCGGCAGAGAGGTCATTCTCACCGAGTTTGGCTGGCCTGCCTGTCCGGACGGCTATTGCGAGCAGAACATGTTCACCCACCAATGCTGTGGCATAGCGAACCAGGAGAATCAGGTCCTGGTGGCGCGGGAGACCTTCGCCAGGTTGGATCAGTTGGGCCTGCACGGTGTCTTATTCGAGGCGTTCCGGGAGGATTGGAAGGATCGCTTCGAGGCGCCGGTTGGGTCCTGCTGGGGTATCTGTGAGGGAACGCCGCCCTATACATGCCACTTTGCCCTGCCCACGCCCACCCCGACGCCATCGAGCACGGCAACCCGCACGGCAACGAAGACGATCACCCCAACGGTCACGCGCACCGCCACCCAGACGGCGACAGGGACGCGCACACCGACAGCCACCCGCACGCCGACGCCATCCCGCACAGCGACACCGACGGCAGTCCCGTCGGCAACGCAGACGCCGCTACCCACGAGGACGGAGACGGCCTCGCCGACAGCTACCCTGTCGCCCACATGTACGAACACGCCGACGCCCGCTGCCTCACATACGGATACGCCAACGCATACGCCCGTGCCGACGGCCGCTCCTACGTCCACACCAACCTCAACAGCCACGACTACGCCAACGCGTTGGCATGTCTGGCTGCCCCTTGTGCTCGCGCTCAGCAGTAATGACGCAGAGTGATCCACGATGGCACATGGAGGCGCTGCCTTGAGCTCTTGGGCCGGCGGTGGAGCCGAGAGATAGAAGCCCATGGTCGGCAGCCGCAGTCAAGGCTGTAGATGGTCACAAGCTATAGATCAGCAACTCGTCTCGTGGTCAGCCCACAGAAGATGGAACGAAATAGCCAAGGGGTCCTGGTGATTGCCCACAAGTGCACCGGCGGTTGGATGAGCTCTTGGGGAATCAACCACGTAACTGGCCTAGCCGGATGATCGAATCATCCGGCTACAGCAGGTGAAAACCCGATTAATCGGGCTGCGGCAAACCAGCGTTCAGCCGGTTTCCACCTGCCGTTGCCGGAGAATTGGATTGTCCGGCTGGGGCGTTATGGCGGTAATACGTTGAAGTGCATCAGTCGTCCGACTCCAGAACGCCGCCGCGCTTGGCTATCCTGTTCGGTCCCATCGGGCATGCGTAGCCTCCCCTAATCTCCGCGTCCTCGCGTCTCCGCGTCTCCCTTGTCGCCCCTTCCGCGATATGATACAATGCCGCGCGGGAGGTGACAGATGCTTCTGGCCATTGATGTCGGCAACACCAACATCGTCTTCGGCGTCTTCCGCGGCGAGAAGCTGGTAGCGAGCTGGCGGGCGGAGACCGACGTGCACCGCATGGCCGACGAGTACGCCATGCTCCTGCGCAGCCTGCTGGAAACGTGCGAACTCACCTTCAAGGACATCTCTGGCTGCATCCTCGCCTGCGTCGTCCCACCTCTCACCACCACCATGCGCGAGCTTGCCGAGCGCTACCTGGGGCAGACGCCGGTCATCGTCAGCTCCGGCATCAAGACCGGCGTGCGCATCCGCACCGACAATCCGCCTGAAGTGGGCGCCGATCGCGTGGTCAATGCCCTGGCCGCCCACCGTCTCTATGGCGGGCCCTGCGTTGTGATTGACTTCGGAACGGCTACGACTTTCGACGCCGTTTCGCGCGAGGGCGATCATCTCGGTGCCGCCATTGCCCCCGGCGTGGGCGTGGCAGCGGAGGCCCTCTTCTTGCGCGCCGCCAAGCTGCCCCGCATCGAGCTTGTCGCCCCGCCCAACGTCATCGGCAAGAACACTACTCACGCCATGCAATCGGGTGTCATCTTCGGCTATGTGGGCTTGGTGGAGGGGCTGGTGGCTCGCTTGCGCAAGGAACTGGGGCCGGACATGAAGGTGATCGCCACCGGCGGCTTGGCCCCCATTATCGCCCGCGAGACAAAGGTCATCGAGGTCGTCAATCCCGATCTCACCCTGGAAGGCTTGAGGTTCATGTATGATCTTAACCGGTAAGCACGTCATCTTGGGCATCACGGGCGGCATCGCGGCGTACAAGGCGGCAGACCTGGCCTCGAAGCTGACCCAGGCCGGGGTGCTGGTGGACGTGATCATGACCGAGGCCGCGACCCGCTTCGTGACGCCGCTGACGTTTCAGGCGGTCACGGGGCGGCCCGTCTTCACTGGCATGTTTGAGGGCCTGGCGGGGGGAACCAGCCCCGGGGCCATGAACATCGCCCACGTGGAACTGGCCCGGCGGGCCGATCTCATCGTCATCGCTCCGGCCACGGCCAACACCATTGCCAAGCTGGCCCATGGCCTGGCCGACGAGTTGCTCTGCGCCACGGTGCTGGCATCGTCCTGCCCCCTGCTGATCGCTCCTGCCATGGAGAGCCACATGTGGCTGAATGCGGCCACGCAGGAGAACATGGAGCGGCTGAAGGCACGTGGTGCCCATGTGGTGGGGCCGGGTGTGGGACATCTGGCATCAGGGGCAACGGGGCCTGGGCGTATGGCCGAAGTGCCTGAGATCATGGATACCATGCGCTATGTGCTGGGTCTGGCGGGGCCGTTGGCCGGACGAAAGGTGGCGGTGACAGCGGGAGGAACCAGAGAGCTGCTAGACCCCGTGCGTTTCCTCGGTAATCGGTCATCGGGCAAGATGGGCTTCGCCGTGGCTGCGGCTGCCCGTGACCGGGGCGCCGCCGTGACGCTGGTATCTGGGCCGACGGAGCTGGTGTCGCCAGTAGGAGCAACCTGCGTTCCGGTGGAGACGGCAGCGGAGATGCGCGAGGCGGTGCTGAAGGTGTGTGGCGGGGCGGATGCCCTGGTAATGGCAGCCGCGGTCGCCGATTTCCAGCCGGCCAGCCGCAGCCAGCACAAGATCAAGAAGGAGACGATGGGCGAGCTTTCCCTAACGCTGGTGCGCACGCCAGACATCCTGAGCGAGGTGGCGGCCCGCTTCCCGCGCCTGGTGAAGATCGGATTCGCTGCCGAGAGTGAGAATCTCTTGCGCAATGCGCGGGCCAAGCTGCAAGCCAAGAGCCTGGACATGATCGTCGCCAACGATGTCAGCGCTGCAGGTAGCGACACGAACCAGGTAACGCTGCTATTCAGGGATGGTCGCATCGAGGCGCTGCCTCTGATGAGCAAGGCAGAGGTCGCCGAGCGAATCGTGGACATCGTAGGAGAGTTGATCAATGAGCGAGAGGCATAACGCCATCACGGACGTACCTGGTATTCGCGTGGGTCACGCCACAGACCTGGAGCGCCTGACGGGCTGCACGGTCGTGCTCTGCCCGCCGGAGGGTTGCGTGGGCGGGGTGGATGTGAGAGGGTCAGCGCCTGGGACGCGGGAGACCGAGCTGTTGCGTCCTGGCCAGTTGGTGGAGCGCGTCCACGCTATTCTCCTCGCGGGCGGCTCGGCCTTCGGTCTGGCTGCCGCCGATGGTGTGATGCGCTTTCTGGAGGAACACAGTATCGGCTTCCCGGTGGGCGTCACCGTGGTGCCCATCGTTCCGGCCGCCATCATCTTTGATCTGCAACTGGGCGACTTCCGCGTGCGGCCAGATGCGGCTATGGGCTACGCTGCCTGCCAAGCTGCCAGTGGCGGGCCGGTGACCGAGGGCAACGTGGGCGCGGGCACAGGGGCCAGCGTGGGCAAGATTCTGGGGCCCGGGCAGGCTATGAAAGCTGGCGTCGGCACAGCGAGCCTGCACCTGGCGAATGGCCTCATTGTGGGAGCCATCGTGGCGACCAATGCCCTGGGCGACGTAGTGGATCCCAGCACGGGGCAGATCATTGCAGGTGCGCGGCTGCCGACGGGGGGATGGGCGGACACGGGGGCCTTGCTCATGCAGCGTGAGACGCCTACTGAGAATCCCTTCGCAGGGAACACGGTGATCGGCGTGGTGGCCACGAGCGCCCGGCTGGACAAGGCGCAGGCGAACAAGGTGGCGCAAATGGCCCACGACGGCCTGGCGCGGGCTGTTTGGCCCACGCATACCATGATGGACGGCGACACCATCTTCGCCCTGGCCACAGGTGCGGTGGACGCAGACGTGAACGTGGTTGGTCACGCGGCGGCAGAGGTGGTCGCCGCCGCCATCGTGCGCAGCGTGCGCATGGCACGGTCAGCAGGCGGCTTGCCAGGGCTGGGCGACGCGTAGTCAGTGAACCTCCCGCAGGTTCTGAACGTGCGGGAGGTTGAGGACGATCATGCCAGCCAAACATGCTCCCAAGGCGTCATCTAGTCAGGACATGGGACGCATTTCCCCTCACCCTGACCCTCTCCCAGGGGGAGAGGGAACTGCGAGCTCCCTCTCCCTGGCGGGAGAGGGATGGGGTGAGGGGGGGACGCGGGTGGTGCCCGCCGGCGAGACCAACGTGCTCGCCCAGGCTGTGGCCGTCCTGTGCGCCGGCGGTCTGGTGGCATTCCCCACCGACACCGTGTATGGCGTGGCAGCGCACGCCTATTTGCCAGAGGCAGTCGAGAAGCTGTACCTGGTCAAGGAGCGGCCGCGGGACAAAGCGATACCGCTGCTTCTCGGCAGCATTGACGATGTGGACAAGGTGGCCAGAGACGTTCCCGCGTTGGCCCGCGCGCTCATGGCCCGCTTCTGGCCCGGAGGCCTGACCATTGTCCTGTGGGCGCAGCCTCACGTTCCTCCCATCGTGACCGCAGGCACGGGCACGGTGGCCCTGCGCCTGCCGGATCATGGCGTGCCGCGTTCCCTGGCCGCTGCCCTGGGCGCACCACTGGCCGCCACCAGTGCGAATCTCTCAGGTCACCCCAGCCCGCGCACGGCAGGTGACGTCCTGGCCGACCTGGGCGGACGCGTTGAGCTGATCATTGACGGCGGGCCGTGCCGAGGCGGCATCGAGTCCACGGTGGTAGACCTGACGAGGAAGACGCCGGAGATCGCGCGGGTGGGGGCGATTCCGAGGGAAGAGTTGAGCGCCCTGCTGAAGATAGAACGCAGACTAACGCAGACGAAGCGCTGACGGACGCTGAACAGAGGCTGCGTTTGTCAGCGTCTCGTCTGCGTCTGTCAGCGTGAGAACGTTCGGTAATTCGATTCCGCGTCCGCCTGGCGATCCCGAAGGGTGAGGCGCTCGGTCTACATACACGAGATGTAAACCGCAGCGCCGACAATCACCACGCTACAAGAACGAAGACCGCTCAAGCGGCCTCGATCTAGCCGGCTTCCAGCGGGCTTTGTTCCTGTAGCGCGACGATGGATCGTCGGGCACTGGGCCGGAGAGCAATTGCCGAACGCTCTCAGCGTTCCATTGTCGGAGGAGTTAGATGCCCACTGGCAAGTTTCAGGCACCACGGGGCACGCAGGATGTGCTGCCCGAGGATGCACCATATTGGCGGCATGTGACCAGCACTCTTCACCGCATTGCTGCCCTCTACGGCTATCAGCAGATAGAGCTACCCATCTTTGAGGAGACGGCTCTCTTTGTGCGTGGCGTGGGCGAGGGTACCGACATCGTGGACAAGGAGATGTACACCTTCCGCGATCGCGGCAATGACGAACTAACATTGCGACCAGAGCTAACGGCTGGCCTGGTGCGCGCCTTCGTGGAGCACGGCATGTATGTGTGGCCCAAGCCCGTCAAGCTGTATGCCCTTGGCCCGTGCTTCCGCTACGAGCGGCCCCAGGCCGGTCGTTACCGCCAGCATACCCAGCTCACTGTGGAAGCCATTGGCGAGCAGGACGCGGCCGTGGACGTGGAGGTGATGTCCTTCGCCTGGCACCTCTACGCCGACCTGGGGGCGCAGGGGCTCAGCTACCAGATCAATAGCACTGGCTGCCCGACTTGCAAGCCGGGCTACGTCAGGGTGCTGAAGGATTATTACCAGAAGCACCTGGACGATATCTGCGAAGATGATCACCGCCGCCTGGCCCGCAATCCCCTGCGCGTCCTGGACTGCAAGGTGGAGCGATGCCAGCCCATCATCGCCGATGCGCCCCACTTCCTGGACTATCTCTGTGACGAGTGCGCTCAGCATTTCGCCAGCGTGCGCTCCTATCTGGATGCCCTGAGCCGTCCATACACCATCAATCATCGCCTGGTAAGGGGTCTGGACTACTACACAAAGACCGTCTTCGAGGTATGGGCGCAGGGCATCGGGGCGCAGAATGCGGTTGCCGGAGGGGGGCGGTACGATGGCCTGGTGGAGGTCGTGGGTGGGCCGCCGACACCTGGCGTTGGTTTTGCCACCGGCATTGAGCGCATCATCCTGACGCTCAAGGAGCAGAGAGCTTCCGTGCCATCCTTGCCTGGGCCGCAGGTGGCCATCGTTCATCTGGGGACGAAGGCACGGTTGGAGGCCTTGCGCCTGACCAATGAGCTGCGCACAGCCGGAATCCGCGTAAGCGAGGCATTTGGGAGCAAGGGGCTATCGGCGCAGTTGAAGA
Organism: Chloroflexota bacterium; assembly: GCA_034431995.1. GTDB lineage: Bacteria > Chloroflexota > DTOL01 > DTOL01 > DAOUCN01 > DAOUCN01. Next base: position 11,811 of record DAOUCN010000350.1, read on the forward strand.
CGGCCAACCGCCTGGGCGTGGCCTATGCTGTGATCATCGGGGAGAATGAACTGACGCGCAACGTAGCCATCGTGCGGGAGATGCAGAGCGGCAAGCAGGAGGAGAAGCCGCTGGGCGAGGTGGCCTCGCACCTCCTACACGCATTAATGTGATTCAGCCCGCAGCCGCCAGGATGTTGGCTTACTGCTGCGTGTGGCAGATTACCCCGCAAACGGTCTTGCGTGTCTCTTTCGCACTTCAAGTACACCGGGCGACCGGGACGACAGCGCTGATTCGACGCGAGCTGGGACGGCTGTCCGCCTGGATGCAAGAGGCAGCCGGCGTCTCCGTGAGTTGCTCGGACCAGAGTACCTTCCGCGCCGTGGATTGCGGCCCCCCTCACTCCAGCGCCCGCACGGCAGGGGCGAAGACCCAGGCCAGCGCAGCCACAGCCAGCGCCAGCGACGCGCCAATGATCACCGCCGTCGGCTCACCAAACCTCTGGGCGGTAGCCCCGATCCAAAGCCCCCCAAGGGGCATCATGCCCATGAAGATCAGCGAGTAGATACTCATCACGCGCCCACGCAGGGCGTCGGGCACCAGGGTCTGCACCAGGGAGTTCACCATGTTCATGATCGGCATGAACGCGATGCCAGTGCCGATCAGGACCAGGAGCGAGAGGGGCAACCAACGCACCTGGGAGAAGATAAGCAGCATGACCGGCATGGCGAATGTGGCTACCGTGAGCAGTCTGCCTTTGTAATTGAAACGGCCCAGGGAGGCGATCCACAGGGCACTCAAGAGCGCCCCAACGCCGCGTGCCGAGTACAGTAGCCCATTGGTGGTTGAGTCGCCGCCGAGAATGCGCACAGCCCAGGCCGGGACCAAGGTCGTGAAGGACATGGCAAACAGGCTCATGGCGCCAATGAGGCTGATCAGCGTGCGAATAACCGAGTGCGAGAGCACGAAGCGCAGTCCTTCCACCAAGTCAAAGAGGGCTGATTGTCTCGTGCGGACAATCACCTGCGGTTTGAGGCGCATGCGCAGCAAGGCAGCTAGGATCGCTGTGTACGAGATGCCTGTGAGTGCAAAGCACCAGGCGGGACCAAAGGCGGCGTAGATCACGCCGCCTACTGCAGGCCCAACGGCAGTGCCCAGGTTGAACATGGTTGAGTTCAGGGCAATGGCGTTGGTGAGGTCCTCACGCTCCACCATTTCCAGGACAAAGGCATGGCGCGCCGGTGCGTCGAAGGACTGCACAGTGCCTGAGGCGAAGGCCAAGAGCAGAATGTGCCACGGCTGGATGATACCCAGGAATGTGAGGACAGAGAGGCTGGCAGATACCGCCATCAGGGATGCCTGCGTCATCAGCAAGAGGGTGCGCCGTGGCATGCGATCGGCGACGACCCCGCCATAGAGGGTGAACAGCCACATGGGCACGCCAAAGGCAAAGCTGATGTAGCCGAGGTAGGCAGGCGAGCGGGTTAGTTGGTACACAAGATAACCCTGGGCCGTGGACTGCATCCACATGCCAAAGAGGGAAATCACCTGACCGCCGAACCATAGCCGGTAGTTGGGGTATGTTAGGGCAGGGAAGGTGCGCCGCCAATCGAATCGGCGAGTCACAGGAACGGCTTTTTGTCTCATCGGCCTGTAATAGTGCTCACTTTCTTGACGACCTCCGCTGCCCATGGTCGCGTGCGCCCCTCAGCGTCTACGAGAACGAGAACGCTGTCATCGCTGACGGCAGGCTGCTCGCTCCCTGGACGGCGGACCTCCTGACGCCAGGCAGCCCGGGTCCGGCCAAGGCCGGCCAGACGGGTCACGATCTCCACTTCCTCGCCAGGAAGGATGGGGCTACGGTACTCCATCTGATGGCGGCGATAGCAGAGACGGCAATCAGGGAGTCCGGCCAAGAACCCATTGAGTACCTCCGCCAGTGCATCCTCGAACCAGGTCACGTAGACAGCATTGTTCACGTGGCCCATGGCGTCAATCTCATGGCGTTGCACGCGGCGACTGGAGACGAATGGGCGCGCAGGACGTTCTTGTGGCAAAGGCGGCACGGGCCGGAGAGGGGGAACGGCGTAGCGATCCCCCTGGCCGAAGATGGCCTGCGCCTCTAGTGGAATGCGGATAGGCCGCCCGCTGGCCCGCTCGATGTACACCCAGTCAGCGCTGGCGCGGACGAGCAACGTCATGTCGGGCAGCCGGAAGGTCTCATACTCCCGCTGCGAACGCACGCGCCGCATGTCAGCCACCCAGGTGTGGATCTCCAGCTCATCGCCGGCCCTGGCCGGCTGCAGGTACTCCACCGTCAGCTCACGGATCACCCAGATGGTGCCGTGTTCCTCATACCATTGTTCAGAGAAGCCGGCAGCAGCAGATGCCTGGATGGCTGCTTCTTGCATATAGTGCTGGAAGACGAAATTGTGCACAAAGCCAAAGCGGTCTACCTCGTAGTGGCGTACCTTGAGACGAAGCGTGTAGTGTGGCGACATGGCAGCAGACGAGATCAGCCTCCAGGTTTGATGGCGTACTTCAATCCTTGACGATTGGCGATGGCCGCCAGGGCATCGGGCAGACGGGCGAGGGGCATGGTCCCTGAGATGAGGGCATCGGCGTCTACCTGACCGGATGCGATGAGATCCAGGGCAGTCCTGACATAGCGTGGCGCGTGGTGGAAGAGACCCATGATGGTCAACTCGTGGTAGTGCAGGCTGGCCGTGTCAACAGAAATGCTTGTGCCGGGAGCACAGCCGCCGAACATCATGGCTAGGCCGCCTTTGCGCGTCATGCGGATGGTGGCCTCCCACACGGCGGGAATGCCCACGGCCTCGATGGCGATGTCCGCTCCCCGGGCGGCCTCGGTCAATGAGCGCACGGCTGCAACCTGGTCCGTGCCTTCAGCAATGCGCACCGTCTGCCAGGCCCCGAACCTGTGGGCCAGTTGCAACCGTTGCTCGTACTGGTCGCAGACGATGACGCGCGCGCCGCGGAGGGCGGCGAGGCGGCAGAGCATCAGCCCCATGGCCCCTGCGCCGTTGATGGCAACGGTATCGCCCAAGTGCATGTCACATGCATCTATGCCATGGACGGCGCAGGCCAGAGGCTCCGTCAGGGCTGCCTGCGCGAAGGTGAGGCCAGGCGGTATCTCGTACAGGTTGATGGCCGCGATGCGGGCGGGCACCACGATGTACTCGGCATAGCAACCATTGAGGAACAGCAGGTCTTCGCACAGGCTGTGGCGGTCGTGCTTGCAGTAGAAGCAGCGGTTGCAGGGGGCAGAATTGGCGGCTACCACTGCCATCCCTTCCCGCACCTGCCTGACGCCTGGCCCTGCCTTGGCCACCACGCCCGCGAACTCGTGGCCGAAAGGTGCCGGCGGCGGGGGTAACATGGGATGGCCACCCCGCTTGTAAGTCTTGACGTCGGTGTAGTCGGTGAGGGCCGCCTTGACCTGTACTAGCACCTCGCCGGGGCCTGGCTCAGGCACGGGCACGTTTTCCAGGCGCACGTCCTCGGGGCCGTAGAGTAGAGCCGCTTGCATCGTCATGGCTCGTCGTCTCCTCTGGGGGGATTATACGCCAGGGGGTCGCCAGCGTCAAGCAAGTTTGTCCTGCTTGGTCTTTCGTCGTCTGCGCCTTGACGTGCATCATGGCCGAAGGTATAATGCTCCTAGGCAATTCTGCTTAGCAAAGATAGGTCAGTGCGCAGAT
>DAOUCN010000351.1:0-25374 GCA_034431995.1 Chloroflexota bacterium
ATCCTGTATGCACCTCGGTCGGACAAGGTCGGGACGGAGTGCGCAGCAGATGACGCTCTCCATGCTGGGGGCGCAAGCCTATCCGGGCCGCCAAGCCGGGGAGAGCGCGCCCTACACGGCGCGGCGCTCCTGCGATGGCTGGGCTATGTTGTCTGCGCCGCCCTGGGGCTGTACAGCCTGTACTACTTCGCGTTCTTGCTGCTCTTTGAGAACTTGGCCGTGGTCGCGGTGTGGCTGGCGTGGTGGCGGAATAGCCATCATGGGCAGCGGCGCACGTTCACGTATGAAAAAGGGGCCAGACCTGTCGGGTCTTGGAGCGTTGGGCAGCATGCCCGACCTACGATACGCCTCGGGGCGTGGCTTACCGCCCAGACGGCCATCCTATTGCTCTACCTGCCCTGGCTGCCGGTCGCCCTACGCCAGGCGATAGAGCCTCCCGTGCCTCCCTGGCGTGGCTTCACGGGCTTCGCTGGCCTCCTCACCGAGTCGTGGTCTGCCCTGTCCCTGGGCCAGTCAGTAGAGACGAGCAATGTCGTGCCTGTGCTCCTGCTGACCGCCTTTCTGTACGTGGTTGGTGTTCTGATCGGCAAAGAGCCAATCGCAAGTAATTCCCCCCTCTGCGAATCCCGGCTGCTCCTTGTCGGCTACACCTTCGTGCCTGTGCTGGCCATGTACCTGGCGTCGCTGGTGACGCCCCTGTACCATGTGCGCTACGTCTTTCTGTTCGCACCGGCTTTCTACATTGTCCTGGCGCGTGGTCTCACCGCAATTCGGCGACGGTCAGCCGTCGCCTCCACCATAGCCCTGGCCGTCCTACTGCTGGCCAGCCTACGCTCTGCCCAGGCCTACTTCTTCGACACGGCCTACGCCGCCGATGACCACAGGGCAGCGGTCTCCTTCATCGAGGAGCGTGCCCGCCCTGGCGATGCGCTTCTCATCAATGCTGGCTATGCCTACCCCACGTTTCTCTACCATTTTCATGGCGACATCGCCTGGCGGGGCCGTCTGACCGAGTACCCACGGGCGAGTGCGGCAGAGCCGACGGGTCTGGTCGTTCTCCAGAGCGGCTCGATCGGCGGCGACGCTGGCCTCGGTTGGGGCAGCCCATCGTCGGACTTCTATGCCACGACCGAGGCAGAGGCCCTGGCCGCCTTGGCCGAGGTCGGGCGACGCCACGAGCGTCTGTGGGTGCTGCGCATCTACGACACGGTGACTGATCCCCAGGGCCTGATCCGCCGCTATCTCGATGACCACTTCCAGCCCCTAGACGACGCGGGGTTCACGGGCAGTAGCTCCCTGCGCGTTCAGCTCTACCGCACATACCGCGCGCCACACATGACCGCTTCTGCACCCATGCAGCCCGTCAACGCGAACCTGGGCGGCCAGATGCGCCTGCTGGGCTTCGCCGGTCGGGACAGCGCTGAGTCTGGCGCCACCACTTACCTGACCACATATTGGCAGGCAATCCGCACCCCAGACGACGACCTACGCGCCTTCATCAGCCTGGTGGACGAGAGGGGGCGGGAGTGGGGGCATTGGGATGACGTGCCCGCCGGACGGCTTTATCCTACATCGCGGTGGGCAACCGGTGAGGTGGTGAGGCACGTCTGGCGACTGCACATCCTGCCAGGAACGCCACCTGGAAGCTATGAATGGCGAGCAGGCCTCTACAGCCCCAAGACGGGGGCGCGCCTCGATGTCCTCAACGCCGCCGGAGGATCTACGGGCACAGAGGCGGCCATGGGCTCCGTGCTCATCGAACGCTCCCATGGACCCATTGGTGTTGCGGCCCTGCCCACGCAGCAGCGCAGCATGGTCAACCTAGGCAACGAGGTCCGTCTCCTCGGCTTTAGTGTGGCGTCTCGCCTGGTGAAGCCCGGCGAGACGGTGGACGTCTCGGTCTTCTGGCAAGCACTGAGGAAAGTAGCCGATGCGCGCGTTGTCTTCGTCCAATTGCAGGATCGCAGCGGGAGGCTGTGGGCCGCCTGGGAAGGTGAGCCTGTGGCGGGAGCCTATCCTGTCTCTTGGTGGGAGAAGGGAGAAGTGGTCCGTGACCGCTATGCCCTGCGCGTACCGGCCAACGCACCGGATGGCGAGCTACGCCTGGTCATGGGAATGTATCGCCAGGGGGACAGAATGCGCTTGCCGGTGGTAGGAGGTCTGGCCGCTCTATGGGGTAGGCAGCAGGACAGCATTGACCTCGGCATGGTGCGTGTGGCCGGGCGGGAGCGCACCTTCGTCATCCCCCAGATGCAGCATAGCCTGTCGGCGCGCCTGGGAGAGGGTGCTGCCCTTCTGGGCTACGACCTGTCGCCAGATGGCCAGTCCCTGGTGCTGGCTCGCGGAGACCGCCTTCGCCTGACGCTCTACTGGCAGGCTCTGGCCCCTGTGGAAGCCGCCTACACCGTCTTCGTGCAGCTCCTAGACGCCAACAACAGAATCGGCGGGCAGCACGACAGCGTGCCAGCCGACGGCAGGCTGCCGACCACGAGCTGGCTGCCAGGCGAAGTCCTGACAGACATACACGATGTCCTGGTCAAGCCCGATGCTACAGCCGGGGAGCACCGCCTGGTCGTGGGCTTCTATGATCCAGCCACGGGCCAGCGTCTACTAGTCTTCCTGGACGGTGTTCGTCAGGCGGGAGACATGCTCGTGCTACGGACTATCACAATCCGCCAATGACCACATCCGAAGGCGCGGGTAGCAAGACGCAAAGGCAACCCAGTTACGGTCTTGTGCTCCTCGCCCGGATGTCTTGATGGGCTGTCGCTTGGACGCCTCATGATGGAGACCTTGAGCAGGGAAGCTGCACATTTCGGTTGGGTGCTGACAGAGGCCCAGCGGCAGGCCTTCCAGGTCTATCAGGAGGAACTGATGGCCTGGAATCGGCGCGCCAACCTCACTGCCATCACGGATCCCGAAGAGACCCAGATCAAGCATTTCCTTGACTCCCTTACCTGCCTCCTCGCCTTTCCGGCAGGGCTGGGCTGGCGCGTCATTGACGTGGGCAGCGGTGGAGGCTTTCCGGGTCTGCCTGTCCGCATCGTGCGCCCAGACCTATCCTTCACCCTGTTGGAGTCGGTGGGAAAGAAGGTGGAGTTCCTGAGGCACATGGTCTCCAGCCTGGGCCTGGTGGATGTGACGATTCTCCATGGACGAGCGGAAGACTGGGGGCATGTCCCCGAACATCGAGAAGGCTACCACGTTGTGCTAGCACGGGCCGTCGCCGAGCTGCGTGTCTTGGCCGAGCTCACTCTGCCCTTCTGTCGGGTGGGTGGAGTTGTCATCGCCCAGAAGAAGGCAGGCATTGACGAGGAGATCGGGGGCGCGCAGAGGGCGATTGCAGCCCTGGGTGGCACTCTGAGCAGATGTCTGCCCGTGGCTCTGCCGGGCGTGGAGCCGCGGCAGTTGGTCGTGATGGGCAAGGTGAACCACACGCCTGCGCGCTATCCCCGCCGCGCGGGCATCCCCCAGAAACGGCCCCTGGCGTGAGCGATCAGCCGCCGCGCACGGCGCATGTGCAACTCCCCTGGACCGCCAGAGAATCTCCCGCTGGTTAACGCCGAGCACAGGTCAGGGCGGGAGTCCCCAAATCTGGGGTGGGCAAAGGCTCAACCTGCGGGAGGTTGGGTCTGCCTGGTTCTTGACACGGAGATCATGTCTGTGGTATGCTCATAAAGGAAAATTGCAGCGTGCGCTGCCGAAGTTGGCACTGGTTTTCAACCCACGGATAGCACACCCGATGGGGAGAGAGCCTGTATGTCGCGCAATGGTAATGTAGTTTCCGTTGTGGGATCGCCTGAGCCCCTGGCGCGCATCCGGGGAGTCTATGCATCCCTGTCTGCCACGGAAAAGCGGCTAGCCACCCATGTGCTGCATCATGCCGGTGAGGTGATTCACACGCCCATCGGCGCCTTGGCGGCACGCTGCGGTGTCAGCGAGGCAAGCGTTGTGCGCTTCTGCCAGCGCCTCGGCTACAAGGGTTACCCCGATTTCCGCATCTTCCTGGCTCGCGATCTCGGCCACCCCTTCGAAGATGCCTACCAGGGCATTGCTGAGGCGAAGGATGCCGCCAGCGTTGCTCGTCAGGTGTTTGAGCTGTCTATCCGCGCCTTGTCCGATGCCCTCGCCGCCCTGGACAAGCAGGCCTTCGCCCGCGCCTCTGAAGCCCTTGCCTCTGCCCGCATGATCTACTTCTTCGGCGTCGGGGGGTCGGGCGAGGCGACACGCATCGCCCATCAGAGGCTTCTACGGGCAGCCATCCCGTGTCAGGTCTGTACCGACGCCCATCTTCAGGCACTTGTGGCCGCCACCGCTCAAGCAGGGGATGCTGCTGTTGGCGTATCCTATTCTGGCGGCAGCGATGCCGTGACCCGAGCCCTCATGATTGCGCGGCAACGGGGTGCAACGACCATCGGCCTGGTCAGCGTCGCCCGCTCCCCGGTGGCACAAGCGGCGGACATCGTGCTGCTGACCGGTGGGGCCGACCCTCGCGTCAGCGAACCCCAGACCTCTCGTCTGGTCCAGATCGCTGTGCTGGACGCCCTCTGCGCCTCTGTCGCCACTCAGCGGCAGAGCAACGGTGCCATCAGCGATCTGGCCACGGGCGAGCATCTGGCGAGGAGGTGATGACTGCCGAGAGAAACGTGCATAGCGGTCACATCAGTCTAGCTATAAGGGAGGAAAGAGCCATGGCTAAACTACATTTGACCCGGCGCAGTTTCCTGAGGATGTCAGCTACTGCGGCTGGTGTCGCGGTTCTGGCCGCCTGCGGGGCGACCCCCACGCCGACGCCGACCAAGGTGCCACCGACGGCCACCAAGCCGCCCGCACCTGCCGCCACCGCGACACCGGTGCCGCCGCCTCCGCCTACGGCCACGCCCGTGCCGCCGACGCCGACTCCGGTCCCCACCAAGCCACCCACCGCCGTGCCCGCACCCGTGACGGTCTCGTGGCTGACCTGGGGTGGAGCAGCACAGGAGGAGCTCTACAAGGCGGCCATCGCCAAGTTCGAGACGGCCCAGAAAGAGGTTAAGATTCAGAATATCAATACCGCCAGCTTCACTGACCACACGACCAAGATCCAGACCATGGTCGCGGGAGGCACCTGGCCCGACGTGATCATGATGGGAGGGGAGTGGATCCCCGTTTTCGCCGACAAGGGCGTGTTCGCTGACCTTGCACCGTACATGGCGAAAGACACTGCCTTCAAGCTCGACGACTACTTCCCCAACCTCATTGACGCCATGAAGTTCCGCGGCAAGCTCTACTGCCTGCCCAAGGATTTCAACATCACCATCTTGTACTACAACGTCAATGCCTTGGACAAGGCGGGTGTCAAGTATCCTACGCGGGACTGGACATGGAGCGACCTGTTGGCGGCTGCCCAGAAGCTCACCATCAAAGATGCCAGCGGGCGCGTGACTCAGTACGGCGTCTACCTGCAGGGCGCTCCCTGGTACCTGGTCTGGCAGAACGGCGGCGAGGTCTTTGATAATGACAATGATCCCAAGGTCGTCCGCCTGACAGAGCCAGCATCGTTGGAGGCTATGCAATGGCACTTCGACCTGTCGCTGAAGCACAAAGTAGCTCCCACCGATGCCGAGCTGGCTCAGGGCGGCGGCCGCCAGGAGTTCTTCGCCGCCGGCCGCACGGCCATGTTGGCTGACCATCGTGGCGCCACCACGGTCTTTGCCAAGATCAAGGACTTCAAATGGGACATGGTCGAGCTGCCCCAGGGCAAGAAGCGGGCAACCACCCTGAACACCGCCGGCTACGCCATCGGCACCGGCAGCAAGGTAGGCGACGCCGCCTGGAAGTTCCTCAAGTGGGTCAGCGGGCCGGATGGCGTGCGCGTGTTCGTGGAGGGCGGCAATGCCCTGCCCGGCCTGAAGAGCCTGGCCAACGACGCCACCCTGAAAGTGCAGAAGCCTTTCCTGGATGCCATCCCCTACGCCCGACCCTTCTTCGCCTCCCCCAAGTGGGCCGAGCTGCTCCCCATCATCACCAAGTACATGCAGTTGATGGCCACCGGCGAGAAGACCGTCGAAGCGGGCGTGAAAGAACTGAAAGCAGCAGCCGAGCCTGTCCTGCAGGCCAAATAGCACGTCCACCCGTCTGCCGGGCCGACCGCCGGCGGCTCGGCAGACACCTCATCAAGGAGGCTGCATGGCTGTCTCTGTCACCCAAAAGCCCCAGCGCAGGCGCCCAAGTAGTCTCCAGCGGCAGGAAGCACTGTGGGCCCTCGTTTTCCTGGCTCCCGATCTGTTCGGCTTTCTCTGTTTCACCCTCATCCCGGTTATCGCGGCCCTCATCCTGAGCTTCACAAAGTGGGACCTGATTGTCAAGCCCACCTTCGTTGGCTTTGCCAACTTCCAGAATGCGTTGCGCGATGAGACATTCCGCAAGGTGGTCTTCAATACCGTGTATTACACTCTGGGCACGGTGCCGACGGGGATGCTTCTTTCCTTGGCCTTGGCCCTGGCGCTCAATCAAAAGATCAGGGCCTTGGGCATCTTCCGCACGGTCTACTACCTGCCGGTTGTCTCCTCCATGGTGGCTGTGGCATTGGTCTGGCGCTGGCTGTACAACAAGGACTTCGGCCTGATCAACTGGGCCCTTACTCTGGTCGGGTTGCAGCCCCTGGGTTGGCTGACCAGCACCAAATGGGCCATGCCCGCGGTGATCATCATGAGCATCTGGAAGGGCCTGGGCTACAACATGATCATCTTCCTGGCCGGGCTGCAAGGTATCCCCCAGCATCTCTATGAAGCAGCCGCCGTTGACGGGGCATCGGCCTGGCGGCGCTTTTGGTCTATCACACTGCCCCTGCTGTCCCCCACTACCTTCTTCGTCCTCGTCATGTCCATTATCGGCTCGTTCCAGGTCTTCAGTCAGGTCTACATGATGACACAAGGGGGGCCCGCCGACGCTACCAGCACCATCGTCTACTACATTTTCCAGAATGCTTTCCAGTACTTCAAGATGGGCTATGCTAGTGCCCAGGCCTGGTTACTCTTCGCCATGATCTTTGTCTTTACCGTCATCCAATTCCGCATGCAACAGGAATGGGTACACTACGAATGAGCGCACACACCTACCGCACCAGACATTCCCTGTGGCCGCTGCTCTTAGGCGGGATCGCGCGGGGCGTCCTCTATTGCGTCCTCATTGCCGGCGGTATCACTATGCTCGTGCCCTTCTTCTGGATGGTGTCTACGTCTCTGAAGGACCTGCCCGATGTGTTCAAATGGCCGCCGCAGTGGATTCCGCCACAGCCCATGTGGGAGAACTACCTGATCGTCTTCAAGCGAGTCCCCTTTGCCCGCTACTTCCTGAACACCGTCTTGGTCTCTACCTGCCGCACCCTGGGCATCGTGCTGACATCGTCCCTGGCTGGCTACGCCTTTGCCCGTCTCCGCTTTCCTGGGCGCGATGCTCTCTTCTTGCTCTACCTGGGGACGATGATGATTCCGGGTCAGGTCACCATGATCCCGTCGTTCATTCTGATGCGTATTCTGCACTGGATAGACACGTTCTACGCCTTGATCGTTCCTGGCCTGTTCAGCGCCTTTGGTACGTTTCTCATGCGCCAGTTCTTCCTCACGATTCCCGTGAGCCTGATGGAGGCGGCTACCATTGATGGTTGCAATCCCCTGGGCGTCTTCCGCCGTATCGCTTTGCCCTTGGCCAGGCCAGCCCTTGCTACGCTGACCATCTTCACCTTTATGGGGGCGTGGAACGACTTCATGTGGCCTCTCATCGTCACGCACTCGCCCAACATGCGGGTGATCAATGTGGGCATCTCAGCCTTCCAGGACCTGTACATGACCGAATGGACCTACATGATGGCGGCAGCGGTCATGGCTCTGATTCCGGTACTGGCCGTCTACTTCACCGCCCAGCGCTACTTCGTGCAAGGCATCGCCCTGACGGGCATCAAGGGCTAGCGTCGCAGACTCCGACGACTGTGTCGTCGGAACTACGGCCTGTGTCACCCGCCAGCTTGCGATGACCCAGTCATTGCACTCCACATATTCAGAGCGTTTGATGGATCACCTGAGCCGCCTGGCACGAACTGACAAGAATACTCTGGTGGGCAACCTGATTCGCAGTATCTCGCCGGGCGCTGGCCTCGGAGGCGTCGGCTGGGGCGAACAGATCATCAGCCGCGAGGCCATGAACATCTACGTGTTGGCCAACAGCCACCTGACGCCCTTCTCCCTGCAACACCTCACCTGGCGTCCAGACGGCATCGAGGCAACGCACCGCCTGGGCAGCCTTGAGCTCAGCGAGGTCAAGTTCGTCTACGACGATACCCTGGTAGACGAGATCACCTTCCGTAACACCGGCCCAGAGGCCGTGGCGGCGCGGGTTGTTGTGCTGACCTTCCTCGAAGGGCGCAAGGCATGCGGCCACTGTGTGTCAGTGCCGGGGATGGAGAGGGCCTGGGCATGCCTGGTGGACATGGGGGTGAGCCGCCATCTGCAGGCGGCCTTTGGCTCAAGCCGCCCAGCGGACGCCCTGCGTTGGGCGCCGTTTCAGCCGACGCTTCTGCGCTGCCTGACAGAACCCGGCGCGTCGGGTATCCAGAGCACCTTCAAGCAGGATTCGCTCAACTGCGGCATGGTCTTTGATCTCCACCTTGAGGCGGGCGCGTCGTCAAGCTGGACGCTGGCATTCACCGTGGCGACCACGCCTCAGGATGCGCTGTCCAGGCTCGGGCGTCCGCTGGCTGATCGCCTGTCATGCCGCGCGAGGACAATCTCCACCTGGCAAGCCTTCTTTGACGATCAGGTGCCCCACTTCGAATGTAGCTGGCCTGAGCTTGCTGACCTCTACTACTACGCCTGGCACGTGCAGCATGCTAACCGCATAGAGATCGCCAGCGAGCGCCTGCCGTGGGCTTTCGGCGTGCCCGCCAAATTCAAGTATCCGCACCTCTGGTTCTGGGATGCCTGTCTGCAAGCCATCGCCCTGCGCTGGCTGGCAGACCCGTCATACTGCTTCGGCAATCTGCGCTCTGTCGCTCGCCAGCAGTATCCAGATGGGATGATCCCCCACGAGACCTATCTCTGGCCCGGCACGGCCTCGTCCAACTGGCCCGATGGCAACGGCCAGTCGAGTTCGGTGACGCAACCGCCTGTCTTCGCCGAGGCCGTCTGGGAGGCCTACTGCGTCACTGGCGACCAGCAGATTCTGGTTGACCTCTTTCCTTCCCTCGCTCGCTACGATCAGTGGTATGACGATTGCCGCGACCCGGACAGAGACCATCTCTACACGTGGGTGCACAGATGGGAAACCGGGTGGGATACGTCGCCGCGCTGGGACGGCGGCTTCGACGTGGAACCCGTGGACCTCAACGCCCTCCTCGTCATCCAGCGAGAGGTGTTGGCTCGGTGTGCAGAGTTGCTTGGCCAGCCGAAGCAGGCGCGCGCCTACCGTCAAAGGGCCAGGCAGGTGGCAGACGCCCTGCGCAGGCAAGCTTGGGAGGCCCAATCCGGCTTCTTCTTTGACCTGGATGAGAGCGACACACCAACCCGGGTGCGGACCGCAGCGCCGTTCCTCACCCTCATCGCGGGTGTACCCACCCGGGAACAGGCCGCGGCTCTGGTGCGCAACCTCACTAATCCGGCCACCTTCTGGCCGGCCTATCCCGTGCCCACGGTCCCTCAGGATGATCCGGAGTTCGAGCCCGCTAACTACTGGAGGGGGCCTACCTGGATTCACCTCAACCGCTGGATCATCAAGGGGCTGCTGCGCTATGGCTATCGCGCCGAAGCCACAGAGCTGGCTCGTCGTACCTTCCGCCTCATGCTGAGCACAGGCCGCCCAACCTGCAACGAGTGCTACAATCCCCTGACAGGCGCAGAGGCGCGTACCGCCGACCTCAGTTGGTCCGGCCTGGTGGCCGACCTCATCATCACCACGATCGGCGGCATCGTTCCCCGCCCAGATGGCCAGTTGGAGTGTGACCCCCTGGACTTCGGCCTCGACGCCTTCGTCCTCGACAATGTGCCCTACCACGGTCACCGCATCCGCCTGGCGTATGATCGCACAGGTGGCTATCGGGTAGCCGCAGATGGGAAGGTTCTTGCCCGGCGGGCAGAGATCGGCCCCGTCGGCCGCGTTTCTATCCCCTGACCCGACGCCTGTTGGCACAGACCTGACGGGTCTACCAGACCCGTCAGGTCTTTTGTGTTTGCCTGCACTTCCTTTTCTTGACGACATCTGGTATAATACAAACGGCCTGCGTAGAAAGCGCAGACCAGCATGCCGGTCATTCACAAAAGGCACGCCGGCATGGAGCGAGCATTGGAGGCAAGACCGTGAATTCTGGGTGGCTCAAGAATAGTTTCGTCTGGCTTGTCATCCTGATTGCCGTTGTCGCCCTGGTCCTGAACGCGTTCCCCCAGGCGGCGGAGCGCTCGCAGGAAACGGACGAGATCAATATCAACAAGCTTACCGAGTTGATCGCTGCCAAACAAGTCACCAAGATGGTCATCAGGGAAGATACAGTAGACATTGATCTCGTCGGCGGCGGCAAGGCAATCATGCGCAAGGACCGCAACGACAGCCAGAAGGATCTCGAGGAGCTGCTGGTGGGGCGCGGCGTGGCGCGGGCCGACCTCCCGCCCATCGAGGTGGCCCGTCCCAGCGACTTCGGGGCGTGGCTCACCATCGGCAGCACGATTCTGCCGATCATCCTCATCGGGGCCTTTCTGTTCATCATTCTGCGCCAGGCCCAGGGCGCGAATAATCAGGCCATCTCGTTCGGCAAGAGCCGGGCGCGTATGTTTGCCAGCAACCGGCCTCCCATCACCTTCGCCGACGTTGCTGGCGTAGATGAGGCCAAACAGGAACTGCAGGAGGTCGTGGAGTTCCTTAAGTATCCCGACAAGTTCACTGCCCTGGGCGCCCGCATTCCCAGGGGCGTGCTGCTCGTGGGGCCGCCTGGCGTTGGCAAGACCCTGCTCGCCCGCGCCGTCGCGGGCGAGGCAGGAGTGCCCTTCTTTTCCATCAGCGGCTCTGAGTTCGTGGAGATGTTCGTGGGCGTTGGGGCCAGCCGCGTACGCGACCTGTTCGACCAGGCCAAGAAGAACGCCCCCTGCATCGTCTTCGTGGACGAGCTGGACGCGGTCGGCCGCCATCGCGGTGCCGGCCTGGGCGGCTCTCACGACGAACGAGAGCAGACCCTCAACCAGATCCTGGTTGAGATGGACGGCTTCGACAGCAACACCAACATCATAGTCCTGGCCGCCACCAACCGTCCCGACATCCTGGACCCGGCCCTTCTGCGTCCTGGCCGTTTCGATCGTCAGGTTGTGCTCGACAAACCGGACATCAATGGCCGCCGGGCCATCCTGGAGCTCTATGTCAAGGGCAAGCCCGTCGAGCCTGAGGTGAGTCTGGACGAGATCGCCCGTTCGACCCCTGGGTTCTCCGGCGCTGACCTCGCCAACCTGATGAACGAGGCTGCCATCTTGGCCGGGCGGCGCAACAAGAAAACCATCGGACGTGCGGAGATCGAAGAGGCCGTGGAACGGGTCATCGCCGGGCCTGAGAAAAAGAGCCGCGTCATCAGCGAGAAGGAACGAGAGATCATCGCCTACCATGAGGCCGGGCATGCCGTGGTCATGCGTATGCTGCCCAACTCCGATCCGGTGCACAAGATCTCAATCATCTCCCGCGGCATGGCCTTGGGCTACACCATGCCCCTGCCGCCCGAAGACCGCCACCTCATGAGCAAATCCAAGTTCATGGATGACCTGGCTGGCCTGATGGGCGGGCACGTGGCCGAGGAACTGGTCTTCGGCGATGTGACAACAGGCTCAGAGAACGACCTGGAACGAGCGACAAACATCGCCCGGCGCATGGTCTGCGAATGGGGCATGAGCGACCGCCTGGGACCGCGCACCTTTGGCAAACGCGATGAGCTGATCTTCCTGGGCCGCGAGATCACCGAGCAGCGCAACTACAGCGAAGAGGTGGCGCGGGCGATTGACGAAGAAGTGCGCGGCATCATAGAGCACGCCGAGGGCGTCGCCCGCCGCATCCTGACCGAGTATCGCCACATCCTGGACGCGGTGGCTCAGCGGCTGATCAGGGAAGAGACGCTGGAGGGCAAGGAGTTCGAGGCTATGTTCGCCGGCGTTCCGCGGCTCGCTGCTCCCGTACCGGTGGCGGTGAACTAGCGGGTCCGTGTACGGCAAGCGGCTGTTTGCGGACGGTAGGTGTTCAGGGCCCACCCGCACGCGCACGTTGAGTCGCGTCGTGAGGTCAGGATGATGTGGCCCCTGACATAGCCGTGGCATCATTGCGTATGTTTGCATGTCTTGCACGAGCTGCGCCCAAACCCCAGGAGCTGGCAGCACAACGATTTCGTTGAGGTGATGATGCGCATGAACGATCGTCAGCGCCGCCTCCTGGCGGACAAACTGCCCGACTTGGCCAATCTGGTCTTGGCAGGTGCTGTCTTCGCGCAATTTGTTCAGTATCCCAAGTACGTTGATGTGATGTGGGGCGGACTTGCGTTGTCCGTGGTTCTGTATGTGGGAGCCAGCATCCTCGTCAAAGGAGTGAGGGACTGATGAACGACAGTCGAGTGGCGCTTCTGGCGTTCCTTGCAGCGATTGCGGTCCTTTCCGCCATTCCGGTTCTTGTGACGGCGTACTCTGATTGGGCGGAGTCGCGCAGGAAGCGGGCATCCCGAGAGCGAATACTGGCAAGCTTACTGAGCACAGCTTCACAGCCTGGAACCGTACCGCAAGACCTTCAAGGAGCAGCCTTAGTTATTGACAGCCTCGATGAGGCACTGCAGCGAGGCGATACGGCGACCCGCCGCGCCGCGGCGGACATGCTGGCCGCACTGCATGTTGACGACGCTCTCGCCTCTCTGGCCCTGGCGCTGCGTGACAAGGACCCGTACGTGCGCCGCAGGGCAGCGGCCGCTCTCACGAAGGGCGGAGACAAGGAGGCGATCCAGCACGTCATCGCCGCCTTGCGGGAATTTGCAGTGGAAGGATAGTCGCCTGCACGCGTAGCGTGCGTGCGGACACAGTTGGCTAGCAGGGACACTCTCCCTGCTATCTTTTTCGGGAGGAAGATGGTGGTCGGCGAGCTGAAGCCGGGCGTGAAGAAGGAACTAGCTGTCACTGTCGAAGAGAAGATGACGGCCCAGCACCTGGGATCGGGCACCGTTCCCGTGCTGGCAACGCCCTACATGATCCTGCTCATGGAGAACACGGCCATGGAATCGGTCATTCCTTACCTTGGCCCGGGCCAGGCTACCGTCGGCGTTGCAGTGCACGTGCAGCACCTGGCCGCCACACCTATGGGCATGCAGGTGCGGGTAACCACCGAGCTGATAGCCCTGGACGGCAGACGGCTCACCTTCAAGGTTGAGGCCTATGACGCTGCAGAGAAAGTGGGGGAAGGCACGCACGAGCGCGTGATCATTGACGTGGCACGCTTCGCCGATCGCATCCAGCGCAAGCTGGAGGGCAAACTCTGACCAGGCATTAATCTTGACAGACAAGGAGGCAAGAAGCAATGGACTATCGCTCATTAGGTCGCACGGGCGTCATGGTCTCACCCCTTTGCCTCGGCGCCATGAACTTCGGCGGGGCGACACCAGAAGCCGAATCCATTCAGATCATCCACCGTGCGCTGGACGCCGGGATCAACTTCATTGACACGGCCAACGTCTATAACGCAGGCGAGAGCGAACGCGCCGTGGGCAAGGCCCTGGCAGAGAATCACAGGCGCGACCAGATTGTCCTGGCCACCAAGGTCCACGGCCGGATGGGGCCCGGCCCCAACGACCTGGGCAACTCCCGCTACCACATCATGAAGGCGTGCGAAGATTCCCTGCGCCGCCTGCAAACCGACCACATAGACCTGTACCAGATCCACCGCCCGTCGTTCACCATCCCTCAGGAGGAGACCCTGCGGGCACTGGACGACTTGGTACGCCAGGGCAAGGTGCGCTACATCGGCAGCTCGACACACCCGGCCTGGGTGATCATGGAGGCACTGGCCATCAGCGAGCGCCTGGGACTGGCCCGCTACGTCTGCGAACAACCGCCATACAATCTGTTGGACCGACGCATCGAGAACGAGTTGATTCCCTTCTGCCAGCGCTACGGCTTGGGCATCATTCCGTGGTCGCCTCTCGGCGGGGGTCTGCTGGCAGGCCGCTATCGCAAGGGGCAGGAACCTCCACCCGATTCGCGTCTGGCTCGCCAGAGCGGCCCCATTGTCGAGCGGGTCACGCCCAAGGCCATTGAGGTTGCGGAGAGGGTAGTCGCCCTGGCCCAGGAGCGCGGCCTGACCGCCGGCCAGCTTGCCCTCCTGTGGTGCAAAGACCAGCCGGGCATCACGTCTCCCATTATCGGCCCCCGCACCATGGCCCAACTGGAGGAACTGCTGCCGGTGATGGAGATGCGCCTTAGTGACGAAGATCGGGCTGCCCTGGACGAGATCAACCCGCCGGGCACTGCCGTCACCAACTTCCACAACACCAGCGGCTGGATGAAGACCCGCATCACGTGACGAACGAACCCCCATCACGCCAAGACGCCAAGCAAGCTATCATCTTGGCGCCTTGGCGATTCCAACTCGTGTCTTCGTGGTTGCGAGACCCCGCCTCATACTGCCCTTTCCAGAATCTCCAGCATCTCCTCCCGCGTGAGCTTGATGGGGTTGGCCTTGGTGCTGCTGGCTGCCGCTGTCTTCTCAACGATGGCCGGGAAGTCGGACTGCGTCACGCCGTAGGCAGCCAAGCCGGGAATCTCAAGCCGCTGGCACATGTCCAGTGCCCATTGCTCGCCCTGTGCAATGCCAGCGCGGCCATCGCCCGTTACGATCTGTGCCACCACGCGATAGCGTGCCAATGCCTCGCTCTCCGGTTGCCTGGACTGCAGAGCGCGCACATTGATGGCCATCACATGGGGCAGCAAGCGGGCGCATATGGCGCCGTGGGGCGCGGGGAACATACCCCCAAGCACAGAGGCAAAGCCATGCACCGCACCCAGCCCGGCGTTGGCCAGGGCCAGCCCCCCAAAGAGGCTGGTCAGAGCCATGTCCTCGCGCGCTGCCGCGTCCCCGCCATGTACATATGCCCGCACAAGGGAGCGCACCCCCCGGCGCATTCCCTCCTGGCAGATGGCGTCTGTCAGCGGGTTGGCTCTGATCGAGACGAATGGCTCGATGACCTGGACAAGAGCGTCCATGCCGGTGCTGGCCGTGATTGCCCGCGGCATGCTGTGCGTCAACACCGGATCCACGAGAGCCAGGCGGGGCAGCAAGAGGGGACTGCGCAGGCTGACCTTCACCCTGTGCTCAGGCGAGGCCAGGACGGCATTGCGCGTCACTTCTGCGCCCGTGCCGGCGGTGGTGGGGATAGCAATGTACGGTGCCGATGGCTGCGTGATCGGCATGCCGTGCCCGATGACTTCCAGATAGTCCAGGGGGTCGCCGCCGTTGGTGAGGAGGGCAGCGATGGCCTTGCCGGCATCGAGGGCGCTGCCGCCGCCGAAGCCAATGATTAGGTCGCATCCCTCGGCGCGGGCCTGTGCCGTCCCCTGCCGCACCGTATCCAGGTCTGGCTCACCAGTGACCAGATACGGGACCGCTTGCAGTCGCTGGGCGGCGAGGGCGTCTGCCAGCGGCCTAGCCAGGTCAGGCGTCGTTCCCAGAACGAGCAGGGCCCGTTTGCCCATCCCTGCGGCGATTGGCCCCACCTGCCCCAGCGTGCCCGCGCCGAAGATGATGCGCGTGGCGGTAGCGAACTCAAACTGCATAGGTATCTCCGCTTGAACCACAGGGGACACAGAGAACACAGAGACGCGGAAACGCTCTGTGCACTCTGTGTTCTCTGTGGTTCACTCATACCCAAAGATGTTGCTGTACTTCACGCTTTGGCGTGGCTCGGCCATCATGGGCGCCACGGTGTCGCGCCAGGTCTGGTAATGGGCGGTCTCCTTGTGGCGGGCGGGGTCCTCTGGCGTGCGATATACCTCCACCAGGACGAAGCGGGTGGGGTCATCCTGCTGCTGGATGACGTCGAAGCGGGCCATGCCCGGCTCATTGATGCTCTGGCGGGCATTCTCCACCGTCGCCCGCCTGAACTCCTCCACATATTCCGGCTTGACGTGAACGTGGACATGAACGATAAGCATACTGCGTCATCCTTTCTATGCTCAGTGTCCTCCCCCGTGAGGCCAGGACGCCGGCCAGTACTGGCTGTCATGTGGTCCCGAGGCACGACGCACGAAGCTGAGTCGGCAGCCTGGTGGGGTCGTTGCAGACGACGAACGTCCCCCGGGTGATGCGCGGGCGATCGTAGAGCGTCACCTGGGGGCATTGCGCTGGATACTGGCGTCTATCTCTCTGCGCTTGCTGCGTTTGGCCTCCCAGAAGAGCTGATGGGCATCGCGGGCCGACTGTGGCCAGGCGCCTGGCGCCTCCCGGGGCACTTCCCATTCCTTCCAATCCTTGCCAAGGGCTTCCTTCAGGAGGGCGAGGGCGGCGTCAATGTCGGGCTGGTACTTGGCGGCGATAGTGTCTATCTCTGTATTGTGGGCAATGCTCTTCAGGGTGATATGGGGCACCGTCTCATAGTGGAAGCAGCCCGCGGGGCCGCGCTCGGGATCCTTTAGCTCGTAGTAGTCATACTTGGCGGTCATGAGGCGCTGGCGGGCGATGGCCAGGGCAACGCGGGAGCTGTCGCAGGTGATCCAGCGGCGGCCCCACTTTTCGGCGCAGTAGGCGGTGGTGCCGCTGCCGCAGTTGTGCACAACGCAGACTTCCGTGATGAATGAATGTGCGCCCTCGACTTCGAGATCGTAGACATCTTCTGCCGTCTGCTCAGAAAAGATGTTGGTGATCTCGGTCGGGCGTGCCGCTGGCCCAGAATAGACGACATCACCCACGCGGAGGGAATCGGCCCGCCGCCACTGGTGGTAGTGGTCAGCCGATGGCTGCACCGACTGTATCGTCTGGGCGATGGTGTCCACGACCCCAGAGAGGTTGGATGTCACGTCCCTGTTTGTGAAGCGCAGAACGGTGAGGCCAAGGGACCTCAAGTAGGCATCTCTCTCGCTATCGTATGCCTGCCCTGATGCCGTGTAATGACCATCTCCGTCCACTTCCACCACCATGCCCGCTTCCCAGGAGTAGAAGTCAGCAATGTATGGGCCGATGGGATGCTGTTTCCGGAACTTCACCCCCAGTTGCTCGCCGCGTAGTGCACTCCATAGCCGCCGTTCGGGCGGGGTCATTTGTCGGCGCAGATCGCGTGCCCATTGGAAATGCTCTGTTGGCACGTGCCGCCACGTGCGGTCAGCTCCATAGGAGCGGGTGCGTATCTGGCAGAGGATACGGTGGTCGGCCGTGACCCAGAGTGTGAGGGGTGAGGCGCGATGCCGAATGCCGATCATCGTGCCGTGGTAAGGCCTGCAGATGGTGCGCAGGACGCGATGGGGCTTGCCGTCGTGGCCCAGGACGAGATCGCCGGGGCGGATGGATTCGATGGGGATGAGAACCCCACCCTGGCCCTCCCCGATGTCGGGGAGGGTGGCGCGGGGCGTCCCCCCGATGTCGGGGGGAGTGAGGGGGGCATACACCCGCGTCCCCTTGCGCACACACGTGGGGTCGAAAACCAGGTCGCCTGGGTCGGTCGTCATGAGGATGCAGCGCTCGATGACTTTGGTGTTTGTCTGGACAGCGTAAACCTTCTCTTTGGCCTTCGCGTGACCAAAGACTGTATCAGCCCACACATTGTGCATCTCTGTGCGCGGAAAGTCGTCTGGGAACATCTTTGCCCGGTTTTCAACTGTCAAACGGTCGCTAGCACAGAGCCTGGCGATCTCTTCCGCCGGGCGAGACGAAGCGTCTGAAGATTTGAATCTCTTACCCTCGTCGTCTGTCCGTGGGAATACCGTTCGTATGTCCTCGTCTGTGCGTTCCCGAAACAGCTTGTAGGGCCTCAGGCGTCCAATATTGCGCGCGTACCAGACCAAGTGATCGAACAGCCGCTGAATGCCCTCGGTATTCTGGTTCGCAGCGGTCTGGAACGCAATTACCGCCACAAAACTCTCTCTTCCAAACACTTCGTCCAGCAAACACCGCACCAGATGCAGGTTCTCGTCATTGATCTGTACGAAGATCGAGCCGCTTTCCGTCAGCAGCTCGCGCGCCAGGAGCAGGCGATCGCGCAGGTAGGTGAGGTAGGAGTGGACGCCCAGCCTCCACGTGTCGCGATAGGCTTTGATCTGCTCTGGCTCGTGGGTGAGGTCTTGGTCGTGGTCTTTGACGTCGCGCCCGTCAATGCGGGGCTGGAAGTTGCTGGAGTAGGAGATGCCGTAGGGCGGATCAATGTAGATCATCTGTACCTTGCCGCCCATGCCCTCTTTGACCAGGAGGGAGTTCATGACCAGGAGCGAGTAGCCCAGGATGAGGCGGTTGGCCCAGTTCACGTTGTGCTGGTAGAACTCGATCTGCTGGTCCAGGGGCAAGGGCGTGTCGGCGAAGAGGGAGAGCTGTGTGGGCTCGGAGCGGCGCACGGCGTCAATGATGGCCCGGGTGGAGATGCGCTCGTGGATGTGGAGGGACACAACGTCTACGTCGAAAGAGATATGCTCCGCTTTGCCAGCCCATTGGAGTTGGGGGGCGCGGTGGGGATCGTAGGAGTAGGTCTGGACTTTGCGCTCGCGCACCTCGTAGGTGGGTGCCATACCTGCCGGAGGATTCTTCTTGCGGCGGGCTTCATCGTGGCGGAAGTCGGCCACGTCGCCCTGGGCGGTGCTCGGTGTTCTGCGCCTGGGCATCTCAACACCTCCAAGGTGCATGTCAGCGCTAACGCGCACCGATGTACAGATTGCGACGACACCGTTAGTATAGTGCCAGGGTCAATGGAAGTCAAGCAGAACGTTGCGGGCTTGTGGCTTCTCTTGGGTGGCGGGGAGGGGGGCCCCCACCCTGGCCCTCCCCGACATCGGGGAGTGGGGGCCCCAGCCTGGCCGTGCGCGACGGCGGGGAGGGGGGTGCGTGGGAAGCTGTTGCCGGGAGCCTGGGGGGATCCGCGTGCTTCACTGTGTCGGCAATTCTACGTAGAACGTGCTCCCCTGCCCCAGCGTGCTCTCCGCCCAGATGCGCCCGCCGTGGGCCTCCACTAAGTGGCGCGCGATGGCAAGCCCCAGCCCAGCACCGCCGGTGGAGCGGGAGCGAGACTTCTCGCCCCGGTAGAAGCGCTCAAAGACATGGGGCAGGTCCTCGGGCGAGATGCCGGCCCCCGTGTCTTGCACGGAGATCGTGACTCTCGGCGCCGGCCCGCTTCCCTGGCGGCTGCACTCCACCGTGACTGAGCCGCCCGCACCCGTGTAGCGCAGGGCATTGGCTACCAGATTGCGCAACACCTGGCCGATGCGGTCGGCGTCGGCCAGGCTAGTCGCCCCCTCGTCGGCGCGCCCAACCGTCAGCGCAACGCCCAGCCCGGCGGCCTGGGGTTCCATCGCTGCCACGACCTGACGGCAGAGCTGTGCCAGGTCAGTGGGTCGCCGCTCCAGAGCGAGCTGGCCCGCCTCTACCAGGGAGAGCTCCTGCAGATCAGCCACCAGCCGCGCCAGCAGGTCGGCCTCCTCGCGCAGTGCCGACAGCCGCTCTGCGCTCGGCTCGTAGACGCCATCCTGCAGCGCCTCCAAGTCTGCCCGCAGGACGGCCAGGGGCGTCCGCAGCTCATGGGCAACGTCGGCCACCAGGTTGCGGCGCATTTCTTCCGCCTTGGCCAGGCTGGCCGCCATCGTATTGAATGCCTCCGCCAGCCGCCCGATCTCGTCATCGGACTGCACGGTCACCCGCTGGTCGAGGTGACCATGAGTCATGGCTTGCACGGCCTGGGTCATGGAGGCTAGGGGGGCGGTGAGACGACGCGAGAGGATGAGACTCATGGCCACAGCGAGAGCGCCAGCCAGGAGCGCCGCCAGCAACAAGGCGCGGTTCGCGTTGTTGAGAAAGGCCCGTTCCAGCGCCGGTAGCGAGGAGGCGTCCTGCCCCTGGCCCAACAGCAGCCCGACGACGCGGCCGTCCGCAGTGATCGGCGTAGCTGCTGCCGTCTCTTGCGCCGACAGCCTCTGGCCGATGCGTGACCTGTCCGTAGAGGCCACGATTGTGCCACTGGCGTCGGCCAGCGTCGTCTCCTGGCCTGCCATCATTGCCATGCCCTGGTTGCCGCGTCCCATCCCCGGGCCCATGCTGCCACCCATGCGACCCATGCTCCCTGGGCTGCTGCTGTCCAGGAGAGGTTGCACGGTGGCCCACGAGCGCGTGCTTGCGTAGTAGCTGGCCAGGACCTCAGCCAGACGCTGTATGCGCTGGGTCTGGCCCTGGCGCACGTAGTGGGAAAAAGCGACATCGGTAGCGCGATAGGCTGCGATGGCCACTACCCCGACGCCAACAACAACAACGGCCACGAATCCCAGGAGCAACTTGGCCCACAGACGGCGCATCCTACCACTCCCTAGCGGGGGCGGCGCTCATCCTGCTCTGCATGGCTACGCCTCCGCGAACCGATAGCCCACGCCGAAAACCGTCTGTACGTAGCGGGGCCGAGAAGGATCGGGTTCCACCTTGCGCCGCAGGTTCTTGATGTGGGCGTCAATCGTGCGCTCGTACCCCTCATAGCTCTCGCCTAGGGCCTTGTCCATGAGCTGCAGACGTGAGAGCACCCGGCCCCGATTGGCGGCCAAAGCCCAGAGCAAAGCGAATTCCGTCGGCGTCAGGTCAATCACCTGATCCTTGCGACGCACCTCATGTCGCCCTCTATCTATGACCAGATCTCCCACGGCGATGACTCCGTCTTCTTCGGTCTCGCGCGTGGCCTGGCTGCGCCGCAGGACGGCCCGGACGCGTGCGACGACCTCACGCGGGCTGAAAGGTTTGGTGATGTAATCGTCTGCACCCAGTTCCAGACCGATGAGCTTGTCGGTCTCGTCTGTGCGTGCAGTGAGCATGATGATGGGTACGTTGGACTCCTTGCGTAGCGTGCGGCACACCTCAAGTCCGTCCACTTCCGGCAGCATGAGGTCGAGCAGAACGAGGTCTGGCCGCTCGCGGCGCGCCAGGAGTAGTGCATCCCGGCCATTGTAGGCCGCGACCACCTTGTAGCCGTCCCGTTCCAGGTATGCCTTCAGCACGTCTACCAGCCGCGCCTCATCGTCTACAACCAGTATTTTGCGTCCGATCATGGTGTTCTCCATCGGTCTCATCATAGCACAGAATTGTGAAAATGTCATGAAGGCATCGTGAAGATGAGACGAACGGCGGAAGATCACAGACGAAGGACCAGAGACCAACGGCCAAAGGGCAAATCACCCGCTCACAACCGGCGGAGGGCTATCAAGGAAGCGCAAACCTCCCACCCAACGCGTCGGGGCGGGAGGTTATGGTGGCTACTTCGGTAGCCTGACACGTTGATGCCTTGACACCTTGACGCCCGGATGCCCGGACGCTTGGCTGCCAGCCTTACGTTGACGACCCGCCCACGCGGGGCGCCATGTCGCCTCTGCCCATCCGCCCACGCCCACTGGGCTGCGTTGGCTGGTTGGGCTGGCCGTTCTCATCACAGCAAGGGCACGTGGCGCGAGTATTGCCCTTCCAGCGGCCCGTGTGCCCGCTACCGGTCTGGTTCACCATCTGGGGAACCATTTGCTGCATGTTTTCGTACATCCAGTCCGCCTGCTGCTGCGTGATCCGTCCATCGCGCACAGCCTGGTCCAGGTCGGCGCGCTTGGCGGCCAGAATGGCGTCAACGAGCTGCTGCTCGCTGATGCCCTTGCTGGCAGCGATCTGCACCAAAGACTTGCCAGCCTGCCGCTCGGCGATGAGCTGTTCGCGGGTCAGGCCCAAGAGCGTCAGCACCTCGTCCTCGATACCAGCCCAGGACATCCCGCCACGCCCAAACCCGCGCATCCAGCCCGGGCCGGTACCCGGAACACCCG
Organism: Chloroflexota bacterium; assembly: GCA_034431995.1. Classification (GTDB taxonomy): domain Bacteria; phylum Chloroflexota; class DTOL01; order DTOL01; family DAOUCN01; genus DAOUCN01. The sequence goes on from DAOUCN010000351.1 coordinate 21,999, forward strand.
GCGTCGGGCTGGCCTGGGGATTGGGGGGCGCTGCCAACACGCTGCCTGCCAGAACACCCACCGCCAAGACCACGGCCACCAGCACAGCGGCCACAGTCAGAGTCCGCTTCATTGTGATCCTCCCTTTGTGATATGTGTCCTCTCGTTGAGGCGACCTACTCCCTCAACCGACGCCTGCATGATAGCAGACACTTGTGAAAAGCCTGCGAAGTTGTGGGGCAGGTGTTGTGAAATCTCACGCTCATGGAGCTCTAATCCGCTCTTAATCCTGTCTTAATGAATACCGTGCATGATGTAGGCGGATGAGAAAAGCAGGGCTGTCGCTGGAGAGCGCGTTGTCTCATCCGTGCAAGACGAACGTGTGTAACGGTGCTGCGTGAAGGGGGTGATCGGTATGGCGAAGTGGGCTCTCTCCCTGCGCCGAACCCTACATATGGACCTGTACCCCCAGAAGGCAACTTTGGCACCACCACACGCCGGGAGAGAGCCCTGATCGCTTTTATCCTTCATCTCTTCTCCTCCTCTTCCGTTGTGTCATGGCCGCCCGCAGGGGGGCGGGCGGCCATGACCTTCGGACGGGGCGACAACTCCGGCCCTGTCTGCCGGGATAGTACCCGGCGGCACGGGCCGTTTTTGATTGCTTGACGCCCCGCACCGGACGCACTATAATCTGCCCAGAGGTGCATTCGTGCGCATTCTCGTCGTGGATGACGACCCGCAGATTCTTAGTGTTCTCAAGCGCGGTCTGGCCTTCGAGGGGTACAAGGTAGATGTCGCCGACAATGGCGAGAAGGCGCTGGCCATAGCTCGCGACCAACCGCCCGACTTGGTTGTCCTCGACATCATGATGCCAGGACTGGACGGCATCGAGGTCACGCGGCGCCTGCGCGAAGCGGGCGACGTGCCTATCCTGTTGCTGACTGCCCGGGTCACCGTTCTGGACAGGGTCACCGGCCTCGACGCCGGCGCCGATGACTACCTGGTCAAGCCCTTTGCTCTCGACGAGCTGTTGGCCAGGGTGCGTGCCCTCTTGCGGCGCAGACAGACCGGCGAAGGCCCCATCTTGCAGTTCGCCGACCTGATCGTCAATACCGCAACACGAGAGGTCCAGCGCGCTGGCGAGACCATCCAACTGACACCGCGCGAATACGAACTGCTGGAGCTCTTCATACGTCACCCGCGTCAGGTCCTCACGCGAGATATCATCTATGAGCGCGTGTGGGGCTACGACTTCGGGGGCGAATCGAATATCATTGACGTCTACGTCCGCTATCTGCGCGAGAAGCTAGAGCGGGGCCACAAGCCGCGCCTACTTCACACCGTGCGCGGGGTGGGCTACGTCCTGAAGACGTAGGCTCTGGTGCATCTTTCATGCCTGCTCGTTCGCGTCGGCACCTCGTCCCGTCTGACGTATTGTGCGTCTTGGTAACATGTCCCTTCGTCTGCGTCTGACGCTTTTTTATGCAGCTCTCCTGGGCGCCGTCCTTGTCGCCTTTGCTGCTGTCCTCTTTGTGCTTCTGCAGGACAGCCTCTTGCGGGCGGCAGACCGCGTCCTCTACGACAGCGCCCGCCAGGTCGAGCTGTCCATTGAGGCAAACATCACCGCCGTCGGCCTGCTCGCCGGCACGCCCGCCATCCAGTTCGACTCCTCGCCCATCCGCGAATTCACCACACCGGGCATCTACGTGCAGATACTCGACCAGCAGGGCAGGATCGTTGCCCGCTCGACCAACCTCGGCAGTGAGATCATGCCCATCAACCCCGACCTGGTGCAGGCCGCCATTAATGGCGAATCGGATATCAGGAACACCACGCCGGGTCGCCTGGCTGAACCTCTGCGCATCCTGACCAAGCCCCTTGTCATCCGTGGCAGCATCTTCGGCGTCCTGCAGGTGGGAGAATCCCTCTACAGCCTCCGTCTCACCATGCGCTGGCTGGTCCTTCTGCTCTCCCTGGGTGTCCTGTCGGCAATGGCCGTCGCCGCGCTCGCCATCTGGTTGCTCACCCAACGCGCCCTCCGGCCCATAGAGGCCATTGCCAGTACAGCCGAACGCATCGGTTCGGCCCAGGACCTGAGCCAGCGCCTGCAGATCGCAACTCCCAACGACGAGGTAGGACGCCTGGCACAGGCTTTCAATACCATGATGGCAAGACTCGAACGCGCCTTCGTCTCGCAGAAGCAGTTCATCGCCGATTCCTCCCACGAACTGCGCACACCCCTCACCGTCATTCGCGGTAACCTCGACCTCCTCAAGCGCGACACCCGCCCTGAAAGCCAGGCCGAGTGTCTGGGAGCGATCGAGCAGGAAGCCGTCCGCATGGGCAAGATCGTGGAGGACCTGATGCTCCTTGCCCAGCTTGACTCCACCCATCCGCGCCAACTTCAACCCGTCGCCTTGGAGGAGGTCGTCATCCAGGTCGCGCAGCAGGCGTGTGTCCTGGCCCCAGACAAGAACATCGTGATGGGTCATCTTGATGCCGCCAAGGTGATGGCAGACCGCGATCGGCTGGTACAGATGCTCCTGAATCTGGTGGACAACGCCATCAAGTACCCACCCGCTGGAGGGACAATCACGGTCGAATGTCATGCTGGCGATGGTCACGCCGGTGGGCGACGCCAGCGCTACGCTACGTTGTCTGTGCGCGACACAGGAATTGGCATTCCCGCCGAGCATCTTCCCCACATCTTCGACCGCTTCTACCGGGTGGACAGGGCGCGTTCCCGGGCCATGGGAGGGACGGGACTGGGGTTGGCTATCGTGAAGAGTATTGCCGAGGCCTATGGTGGAACAGTATCTGTGCAGAGCACGGTCGGACAAGGTAGCACCTTCACAGTCAAGCTACCGCTGTCCCCTTAATGTGCCCTTAATCTTCCCGTGCTAGGCTACACCAGTAGTGTACATTGCCCATGAGGTGGAACCAGATGCACGAATCACAGGCTAAAAGAAGCGTCTCTCTCAGCTACGGCATGTTCGCCCTGGTCCTGCTAGGAACGCTTTTCGTCGGCTTCCTGAGCGGAGGCCTGGTTGGCGGCGTGCTCTCCTATCTCCTCAATGGCCGCGGCCTGACCTCCGTCTTGCCCCTATCGCCTGCTCTCCAACCGCGCCTCGCCCCATTCGCCATAGACCGACCGTGGCTGGGCATTACCTATGTGCCGATTTCCCCTGCTATCGCCCGCCGCTACGATCTGCCCGTAGCCTCGGGTGCCCTGGTCACTGCCGTCACGCCGGATAGCCCAGCAAGCCGGGCTGGAATCCGCGAGGATGACATCATCACGGCAGTAGACGGACGCGCACTGGATGAGAGCCTCAGTCTGGTGGACATTATTGCAGCCAAGAAGCCCGGCGACAAAGTGACGCTCACCATCATGCGGGAT
>DAOUCN010000352.1:0-22841 GCA_034431995.1 Chloroflexota bacterium
TCTCGGGACTGATGCCATCAGTCGGCGCATACGAGATGTCCCCATGTCACCGAGAGTCTGCCCTATCACCTGAGATAGGCTATCTGCCTGCAACCGTCGCCCCGCATCCCCGCGCCGTCTGCGCCAGCTCGTGCGTCCGCTCCTTGCTCGGCGGCGCAAGCTCCGCTCGGCAGCACTGCTTACCTCAGCGCAGAAAGGACAACCGGCAAGAATACGGCATAGCGGCCAACTGTGGGCGTAGGCGTTGCGGTGTGCGTCGAGGTCGCCGTATGCGTCACCGTTGGCGTGCGGCTCATCGTCGCCGTGAGCGTGATCGTTGGCGTGCGCGTCACGGTCGGTGTGGACGATGGCGTGAAGGTGCGGGTAGGCGTGCCGGTGAGCGTGGGGGTGTGGGTTGGCGTTGCGGTGTAGGTCGGTGTGGGCGTGCCAGTGCGGGTGGGTGTCGCCGTCGCGGTTTCTGTGCGCGTGACGGTCGGCGTCCTGGTGATGGTCGGTGTGTGCGATGGGGTGAAGGTGCGCGTGGGCGTGCGTGTGACTGTCGGCGTGGCCGTGCGCGTTGGCGTGCGTGTAATCGTCGGCGTGGGTGTACGCGTTGGGTACAAGTACTGGACAGAGGCCAGCGTCTCCAGGGGCTGCATTGCCATGTCCCGGTACGCCGCTCCAACGTTGGGTTGGTTGGGAGGCAGTACATACCACCAAATGCGCCCCGAAAGCACCTTGCTGGGATTGTCCACGCGCACGCCGCAGTCGCCATACGACTTCTTGTCGCCCGTATCGCTGGGGTCAATGGCAGCGTCGTCTTTATAGTATGTGGAACGGACACCGCCTAGCGCTGCCAGATCCACAATCTGAACAATGCTCCCTGTCGCCCCGCTGGCCTGTGCCCAATCGCTGACCGGCGTGGCGGGCACAACATCTGGCTCGCCATCAATGATCACTCCGCCTGGGACCTGGGCGTTGTAGCCGCGAGCGCCCACCATATTGGCGTTCAGGTCCGCCGAGGCGCGGAACCAGGAGATCCCGGGAGTCAACGATGTCATGTTGATGACAAACACCTCGTCGAAGCGGGAGCTGTAGGCGATGGTCATGAGGTCGAAGTCGGTTCTGTAGCCGGAGTTGTACTCGCGCAGCGCGGCGATGGCGCGCACGCTCCCGTCGCGGAGCAGCGCCCACGTCTGAGAGAGAGCAAGTGTATCCTCTGTCCAGAGACCATGGGCCGGAACCTGCACACGTACCTTTGTGCGATCCAGAATATCCACGCCGCTGCCGTTCATCTCCACGCGGTCGGCACCCAACCTGCGGTTGAGCAGGCCGAGGATATACTGCGTGGCTGTGAAGACGCCCTGGCTGGCGTTGAAGGTCACGTAGTCCTGAGTCACTGTGTTGGTCAGGGTCGTGGAGCGATAGACATAGACCCAGCCCTTCTTCGTGGGATCGAGGGGATCGGTGACAGTAAGCTCGTGGCGAGGGTGATCTCTGGCCTCCTCATCGCCAATCCAATCGTTGGCGGCTGCCCGGTCGCCCGTATCGCCGCCCATGACGACAAGCTGGTCGTCAGGGTCCAACAGGTTGTTGCCAGCGGCGACGATCCGGCCGTTTTGCACCTCGTCGAACTGCCAGGGTATCTGCTGCCACGCGCCGCCGCGCAGAGCGTAGACGAAAAGATGGGTCAAAGACACGCCGGCAAACTCGGGCATGTGCTGGCCCGTGATGATCGCAGGGTCAGCATCGCGTTCGAGCGTGCGGGCAGCATTCAGAATCGGCGACGGAGGCTGGGATGCCGAGCCGTGGGCGAACGTCAGCGCGATGAGAAGCAGGAGGATCAGACCTCTGCCCACCAAGAGAAAAAACGGACGCCAGTACATGTTCCACCTCCTGCTTGTCACGGCGGATAGGCCGCCATGATCACGGGTAGATAGACACGGCAGCGGGGCGTGGGCGTCACCGTCGGCGTGCGCGTGATGGTAAGCGTCTTGGTAATGGTAGGCGTGCGCGTGACCGTAGGCGTCTGCGTGATGGTGGGCGTGCGCGTGACGGTGGCTGTCTGGGATGGGGTGAAAGTGCGCGTGGGCGTACGCGTGGCGGTCGGTGTGGCCGTACGGGTCGGGGTGCCGGTTTGGGTGCGGGGTGGGGTGCGCGTGGCGGAGAGCATGGGCGTGGTACGGTTATCTACAGTCTGTTTGCTCCACGATGATCCCGTCCATCTAGCATACATGAGGCCGTACCCATGAAGCACATAGGCAATGTGAGGGCGCCCGTTGCTGTCCAGGGCCAGATCGGCGCACTCTGTAGCGATAATGCCGCCGCTCCCGGGATCCACAGGCTGGTGGGACCAGGCTGTCCCCGTCCACCTCGTGTACCAGAGACCGCCTCCCATGTAGCTCATGCGGGGTTTGTCCGTGCTGTCCAGCACGATCGTGACCCAGGACCCCGTCTGGACGGTGCCCCTCGCGCGGGCCATCTCGGTTCCCCAGGCCATGCCCGTCCATTTGGCGTACAGGAGGTTGCCGACATCGTTGTCGGCGTAGGCGATGTGGGGGCGGTCGGCCCTATCGAGAGCAATGGCCCAGTAGTTCGTCCTGTGGCCTGGGCAGCTCACAGTCTGGGTTTGCCAGGCGGTGTTGAGGGTGTCAGCTCGTGCGCGTACAGCGGGGGCCACGAGTCTGGCAGTCAGCGCTCGCGAAGGCGGAGCGGAGCACACAAGACCTACTGCACAGACGGGGACTGCAAGGGCGCCAACCTGAATTGTTCGGCTAACGGCGGCACGGGGAGGCAAACTGGCCATGATTCTTGCTCCTCGGCATCAAGAATCATCCAGCAGACTTTGGCAACAACGATGCAGCGAGGCGACTGCGACGCCACTGGCGCCGTTACCTTATTTGGCAAGCTTATTATAGCACAGACCATTGCCGTGTCAAGTCAGATTTCCTGGTGCCCCAACCATCCCTATTGACAAGAGGACACCCACATTGTATGATGTAATAAGGCTCTTTTGTCTTTTTTGTCTTCTATGACTGGAGGTTCCCATGTCGCTTACGGGCCGGCAGCGCGAGTTCCTGAGCAAGCTCCTGGACCTCTACCGAGAAGCCAACAAACCCCTCCACTACTCCACGGTGGCAGAATGGCTAGGGGTCAGCCCCATGACAGCCTATGATATGCTGCGCCTGCTGGAAGAGCGCGGCTTGGTAGCCTCGGAGTATCTGTTGCCCGAAGGCGGGGCGGGACGCTCCACGATCGCCTTCTCCCCCACGGCAAAGGCCGCCGAGGCGACGGCGCGCCCGGACGGGCAAGACTGGGACCGGGACGAGTGGCAGAGGGTGAAAGAGCAGATACTGCGCCGTCTGCGCAAGGCAACCGCCGCCAATCGCTTCGCCCTGTTGGATGAGATCCTGTTGCGTCTCCCGAAACGCCGCGCACCCATGCTCTTCGCCACCGAGATGATCACGGCCATTCTCCTCACACTCTACCAGCTCGCCGAGAGCCAGACGAAAGATGGCGGCTTGCTGGAAAGGATGCGCGCCCTCGGTCTGCCCAAGGGATTGGGCCTCAATGCCCTGGCCGGTCTGACCGTGGGCCTCAGCCTGGTCGAGCGCGCCAACAGGCGTGTCACATCATTCTTGCTGTCCAACAGCCAGAAGTTCCAGGACTATCTAGAGAAGCTCAGCGCCGAGAACAGGGCCCGTCTGTCTGACTTCGCCAGGGATGTCATGCGCATCATGGAGACAGACGTGAACCAGCCCCCTCGGCACATGCGTTCCTCGGCTCTCCAGGTGGCTTCTGAGCACAAGAGGAGGTAAGCTATGTCCAGGGTTGCTGTGGTAACCGATAGCACGGCGTCGCTGCCCCATGACCTAGCACTGGCGCGCCGCATCCACGTCCAGCCGGTCTATGTCGCCTTTGGCGACCAGTCCTTCAGGGACGGAGTAGACCTGTCCGTGGCCGAGCTGCACGAGCGCCTGCGCAAGAGCCGAGTGGCGGCTACCACCTCACAGCCTACACCCCAGGATTTCATGACTCTGTTCCGTCGGCTCAGTGATCAGGCAGATGGCATCGTCTCTATTCATCTATCCTCCGAACTCAGTGCGACGCTGGACTCGGCGCTGGCTGCTCGCAGGATGATGGAAGAAGCGGGGGAAGCCAAGATACCCATTCACATCGTTGATTCACGCTCTGTGTCTATGGGGTTGGGCCTCATGGTTCTGGCCGCCGCGCAGGCCGCGCTCGATGGCAAAGACCTGCCCCAGGTGGCGCAGGCAGCAGAGGGCCTCATCCCGCACATGAACGTCGTCTTCACGGTTGAGACGCTCGAATACCTGCGACGCGGCGGGCGCATCGGCGGCGCCGCGGCGCTGCTCGGCACTGTTCTCGACATCAAGCCCGTCCTGCACATCCTCAACGGGCGGGTGGAGGTGCTGGCCAAGGTGCGCACCCGCAAGCAAGCCCTGGCCCGCCTCCTCGACGCGATCGCCGAGCGCAGCAAACCTGGCCAAGGGCTGCACGTGGCGGTCTTGCACGTGGATGCCGGGGCCGAGGCTGATGATATGGCCGACCACATCGCCAAGCGATTCAACGTAGTCGAGCTGCACGTGGGCGATGCGGGGGCCGTGATCGGCGCCCATGCCGGGCCTGGCACGCTGGGCGTGGCCTTCTACGGCGATGCGCCTGACCCCCAGGGGTAGTGAGCCGAGCGCAACTCGGTCGGCACCGCTATGCACCATCCCAAGGCGATGACCCGAGAGCCGACACGCCCGTGCGAAGTGGTGTGGACCCCCGCTGAGGGCCCAGAGACATGACTTGACAATAGCAACTTTATCTGCTATGATCTTTCATAGATCATACAGGAGAGTGAAGAGTGAAGCCCTTGGCCGTTGAGATCCTGGCCTATGCGCCCACAACCTTCTTTCACTGCTCACACTGCGAGTTCATCTGGCAGCAGGCCGGTGTCGGCCAGCGCCTCCGCGCCGATCAGATGGCCGACAACCTGCCGAACGATATCATGAACGACTACCGCCAGCTCTCCGACTGGATCATCGGCCTGGTGAACAGGCATGGCGGCAGGCTCACCGTGCGCGTGGTGGACGCGGCGTCCCTGGAGGGATTTGTCAAATCGCTGCGCTATGGCGTGCGGCGCTATCCCGCGGTCATCATAGATGGCCAAGAGAAGCTGGCGCCCGCCGATCTGGGCGTTGCAGAAGCCGCCATCGAGCGCAGGCTCGCCCATGCCCCTCAGCCCTAGAAGCTGTCAGCAGCGTTGGCTCTGGCTGCGGCCTTTCCCCCGCGTCGGGGGCAGACCCCCCGCTGGCCTGAGGTAGCCTACGCACGATACTCTCACCTGCACGTCCCACGCGGCAAGCAGGGCACACTGGAAGGCATTGCCCGCCATATCTGACCTTGGAGGATGCGCCCGTTCCGCTTTCGGTGGGAGCCACCCCACTGCTTGAAGAAGAAGGGAACACCAGCAGCCAGACACTGATCCCGAATGTCCACTACCCAGCTCTCTTCCATTGGCCGGGCGCGAGGTCCTGATTCTCCGCCCACGATCACCCAGTCTATGCCTCGAAGATCTAGCTTTGGCAATGGGCCAAGTAGGGGCTCCAGAGAGAGAAACTTGACCCTTGCCCCCGTCTCTCGCAGGTGGTCAATGCGATGGGTGTAGTGGTTATTCTCGACGCTCACCCCCATCCACACATTCCTGGGCCACCTGATGGCCGCATCGAGTTCGAGCAACCTTGCTGACCGCTTGGTTAGCACCTGGAACTGGTGCCATGAGGCGCGCTCCATGACCTCAACCACGCGCAGGACAAAACCGAGCGGCACATCCGGATGAAACAAGTCGCTCATAGAATTAACGAATATGAGCTGTGGCTTTTTCCACGCAAGCGGCACCTGCAGAACATCCTCGTGCAAGGTCACCTTGAACCCATTGGCGTAGTTTGGCTGTCCCATCGCCTGAAGCCGTAGCGCCATTCTTTCTGCATAGCAATGCGCACACCCGGGACTGACCTTTGTGCAACCTGTCAGCGGGTTCCAGGTGGACTCAGTCCATTCGATCGAGGATCGGAGAGCCATCAGCGAATGCCTCGCTTCCGGTGTTTGCTGAAGATGTCCTCGACAATATCGGCTGCCACTGGCTGCTGAGACGCAAAGAAGAGGTAGTACAGCAACGCGTCACGATTGTTCCGGAAGGGGAGCGGCTCCGGAACATACTTGAATCCAGCGACATCCCGCAGGCGCTTTCGGAATGCCCCAACTACAGCCCTGATGCCAGTCTTGACCGGAAACTCGAACAAGCTCTGTCGCGTGTCATAGGCGGCTTGTCTCCATGAGTCGTCTCCCCAGTAAGCGCTCATCCGGGTAGCCTGGGCCGCACTCACGCCATCGGGATTCTGCCAAAGAACATTCCGGTTCATGTCGTGGATCGGAAAGTTCAGGAAAATCTCGATGCTGCGCATCTGCCCAGCCCGCCGAATCACCTCCCACTGCAAGTGCAACCCGTACGGGTCAAGCAAACATAGAGCTCGTCGGTAATCCTCCCAGCGCACCTTCGGGAATACGTCATCCAGCAGCACTGAATTGCAGTCACCTTCATAAACATGGACGTTCGGGCTCTCTTGAGCAATCCTCATCAGCGACTTGACCTTCCGCCTGTCTAGGTCAATGAAGTGATACTCCCTGAACGGCGGGTCAACTGAGAGGGCTCTGAGAGGACTGCCAGGAACGAACCGGCCAGTCGTGCGCGAACGATGCAAACCCGGTCCTGCAAATGCATCAATGTAGGCGTGGTAGAATCTCGGCGCGGTACGCGTACTGAGAATGTGAGAATATGCCTGAGCGTACTTGCCAATGATATCAAGCTTGATCTCTGACCAAAATCCTATGTCCTCGATAGCCTCCATGTCGCCCTCCCAACGCATGGATAGTATCCCTGCATGTCTGTGCGCCCAAGCAGTAGTATAGAACAGAAGTTCTATGCTGTCAATAGCTTATTCTTCGGCGTATGAGGAGACAATGCCGGGCCAATGCCCGCTCCCTAGCCACTGGGGCGGGCATCCCCGTCTGAAGGCCCTCGTGAGGGGAGAAGCTGTTGGCCGATCTCCTTCACTGCTCGGAAAACGTCCTGGGCCAACCGGTCCCGGCCCCAAGGGGCAGCCACGTGGATCTCCACGTGGGGCACCGTGCGCCGGACAGAGGCGCGCATCAGGCGTGGCCCGACCCGGCGCAGGTAGGGAAGCAACTGGACAGCCATGGCGGTGGCATCAGCACTCTCAGCAGCCAGGACAAGTCCCTCTGCCCATTCCTCGCGCTGCCAGTTGTCTGGCGTGACATCTGCCAGCGTCTGCTTGCCGCTGGGCGACTTGGGATCAACGAGATCGAACTGAACGAGGGCATGGCGGCGCAGGTGGCCGCGCACGATCATCATGTCCCGCCGTCCCTGGCGATGGGCGAGCCACCACAGGAGCACCACATCCCGCGGCTCCTGCAGCACGAGTATTTCGATGCTCTTGAATGGCTCCCGCGCCGCGTTGATCCCCAGATTGACGCCAGTCGTCCCCAGCCAGCGCAGAGCGGTCTTCTCACCGAGCAGAGGAAGACCGTCCTGCATCCAGCGGAGCGCGCCCTGTGCCCGCCGGATGTTAATCTGCATCCCCACGAAGAACCACATTGAAAGCCCAAGAAGCACGAAAATCACAACAGATGTAGCACTTTCCGTCCACGGCATGTTGCTGCCTCGCTTCTGTCCCCATGACTGGCCAGCGCGGTGCGCGTCTCAGCCAATCAACTCCAATCCATCTGTCTCCGCGAAATCCTTCTCGCGCAAGACGCGCCGCTTCCATGTCTCTACCTGGGGCAGGACGTATGGCAGCAGGCGCAAGGCATAGTACGGCGGCATGACCGGCACGCCGATAAGGTCGCCGAAGACGATCAGGAGAAACATGTTCTCCAGGGTGCCTCGCAGACGGACGGCGTAGGTCACCATGTCATAGGTGCTTGCACCGTAGACGAACTCGGCAACGGCTGTTCTGAGTCGCTGCCAGCGTCCAGAACACTGCATCTGGTGGTTCTCCCCAGGTCGCAAATGAAGGGGGCATCCCGCCTCGCGAGGATGCCCCCGAAGGTCAAGCTACCGCAAGGACCGTGTACACCGCGCCTAAGTCGCCGGTTGAGGCCTGGCCTTGAGACGAGTATACGCCCGCCATGCTTCCCAGCCGACGAACAGGGCAGCCGCAACCAACCCGATGGCGATCAGAATCATCAGCACGCCGCCAAACACCGCCAAGCCGCGGCCTGCCTGGCCGGCCAGAGGTCGCACGACCGCAACCCACAGGTTGTAGGCCGTGACCAGACAGGCGGCGATGGTCGTCACGTACATGAATACCATGGGCACGACGGCATATAGGGCATTCTTGCGCTCGTTGATTAGCCAGATGGTCACCAACATGAGGGCCAGAGACGCCATCAGTTGATTTGCGCCGCCAAAGAGCTGCCACAGGTAGACGAAGGTGCCGCTCATGACGACGATGAACATCAGGATCAGCGAGACAACCGTGCCCACGTGCATATTGCGGGCAATGGGCATCCTGTCGCCCAGGGCTTCGGTCAAGGCCACCCTCATGAAGCGGATGACGAGTTGCGTCACGGTGATGACGATGACGACAAAGGTGGCAAAGGCCATAGCCGTGCCGAGCCTGGCTGGAATGCCCCACACAGTAAGGAAGTTACCAACGCCCGAGGCGAAGGCCGCAGCGCCAGCGCCCTTGCCAGCAACTGAGATCGCCATCAACGCCAGGAGGGCCAGAAGCATCTCGCTGAGCATGCTGCCAGCACCGACCGGCAGGGCATCGGTCTCATACTCAAGCTGGCGCGCCGTGCCGACAGAGGACACCAGGCTGTGCCAACCTGAGATGGCCCCGCAGGCGATGGTCACGAACAGCATCGGCCAGAGCGGCTGGATGCTGGGCCCTTTGCCGAGCATCCCGTCGAAGGCGCGGAAGCTCGGTAGGGTAAAGCTGGAAAGCCACGGGTTGAAGAAGAAGGCAATGGCCGCTCCCAAGCCGCCCAGGATCATGGTCAGGGCCATGACCCAGAAGCCGATGTAGTTGACGGGCTGGGCCCAGCGCCAGATGGGAAGCACGGCACCGAAGTAGCTAAACAGCAGGACAAAGAGCAACCAGAACACGTAGTTGCCCTTGAGGGGCATGTCTTTCGCCGTCGTGGGATCGAAGTACGTTACGACGGCAGCGTTGCCGTTCAGGTTGTCGAGCCAGCCATTGAGGCTCTTGAAGCCGTTCATGACAGCGTCAGTCGTGCCCAGCAGGATGGCCAGAATCGTCAGGCCAACCACCACAATGGTGGTGATCACGATGTCTACCTTCCAGCGGTAGAGCATCTGCCCGCCCAACACGCCCGCCAGAGCGAGAACGATGATGCCCAGCGGGACGTTGGGGTTCCCACCCAGCACTCCTGCTAGGAGGTTGCCGAACGCGCCCGCCACCAGGAGGAGATAGAAAAAGATGAAGATCAACAACAGGTTGCGACTACGTGGCGAGATCAAGCGGTGGGCCAGGGCGCTGATGCTGTCGCCATCCCTGCGGACGGACATCATCATGACGCTGTAATCCTGAACCCAGCCAACGAAGCTCACGCCCAGAAACAGCCAGAGCATGGACGGGAGCCAACCCCAAAGTGTGGCCGCAGTGATGGCCCCGACGATGGGGCCGGCAGCCGCGATGGACTTGAACTGATAGCCGTACAGGATGTTGCGGCCGGCGGGGGTGAAGTCCACACCATCCATGTACAGCTTGGCGGGGGTGGCCTTCTTGCCATCGGCTTTGATGATGGTGCTGTCAACGCGCCGGGCGTAGAAGGTGTAGGCCAGATAGACGACCACCACCCCCAAAACGAGCGCCACAAAGGTGTTCATGCCCTGTCTCCTTTCATGTCGCTTTGATACCTGCGCCCTCATTGCGCAGGCTTCTGCCACTGAGACGCCCAAAGGCCGGCCACGCCCGATTCCTTGCCATTATCACCTCGTCATTGCGGATCGTAGGCCCGGCCGGCTGGAGTGACACCTCACTCCTGACCCGACAGGGCTACAGGCAAGAACCGTACTGTCAACCAGAGGAGATCGCACACATCAGCGACACAAGGAAAGGCCAAGGGACAACGAAAGGCTCTCTGATTCTATTATACCACAGGCGTCAAGAGCAGAGGCACAACACCGCGCGACGTGTGCAACGTCCGAGTCTACAAGCGGGAAACCTCCCGCAGGTTAGTCCCCGCTGCCCGCAGACAGCCGCAACTCGCTGCGCTGCATCGCTGGCTCAACCTGCGGGAGGCACTGACCTCGTACACGCCCTGCACTGCACCAACAGACATCTTTCTACTACCGATAACCCCCAAGAGGGCAGGACGATACAGGCGAGGCAGGGCCTATGCTAGCCGCTTGCCATACGCCCTACGATAACCTGGGCGACTACAAGTTGCAGCACCTGGGGCACAAGGTCGCCTGCGGTCAGCGCAGTAGCCTGCAGACGCAGACTCCGCGACGTCGTTCCGGGCTCCCAACTGCCACAGGGCCTGTGCAAAGCCAGCTCAACCTTCCGCAGGTTGAGCCCCGGCACACCCGGAGTTGCGAACTCCCGTCGTGGTCCGCGGTTGGAATGAACCTGCGGGAGGTTTTCCGGCCCCCTGCGACTTTGCACACGCCGTGCCAACTGCCATGCGTCTCTTTGACACCTTCCGGAGATGGTGATATAATACCGGTGCGACACCTCGGTACGTCTGAGCGTGCGCCGCCCTCACCAGGCAATCGTCCAAGGAGGATTGAATGCCAGACGACAAAGAACAGAAAGTGGGAGGCCTGCGCGGTCTCCTGCTGAGCGTGCAGGATGTCATCTACGGCATGGCTGCCCACGACATGAGCCGCTATGCCTTGCGCACCCGGGCCAGCATGGAGCACCTGTTCATCCTCATCACGATGGGTGATCTCCTGGGTATCCCAATCCTGCCACCCTACTACTCGTTGCGCCTCTTGCCCTATGTGGTGCCGCAGATCTCGACCTGGAAGCGCCGCATGCTGCGGGAGAAAGATCTGACCGACGCTATGGCCTGAGAGCCCCGCCCACAACTTCCTCCTACAGGAGTGATCATTCATGTCTTTGCGCGAGGTCTTTGAGCAGAATCCGGATCGGCGATACATCATGTTTGGCGGCAAGGGCGGTCTGGGCAAGACCACCTTCTCCGCTGCCACTGCCTATTGGCTGGCCAAGACGGGCCGCAGGGTGCTCGTTTTCTCCGTTGATCCCCAGGCGAGCCTGACCGATATCTTCCAGCGCGACATCTTCGGCAAAGGGCCCGTCTCCATCATGCCCAATCTGTGGGCACAGGAGATTGATGCCGACCGCCACATCAAGGACTACCAGCAGCAGATCCGTCAGAAGATCCTGGATATGTACGGCTTTGAAGCCGTACCCGACGAGATCGAGAACTACATCCAAGCCGCGTCGGCCGAGCCAGCCATGGAGGAGAGCGCCATCTTCGATGCCGTGGTAGACATCGTTGTCCAGGGTAACTACGACTACTATATCTACGACCTCGTTCCCCTGGGCCATGCCCTGTATTACTTGTCTATGGCGAAAGTGTACGACGAGTGGATCAACAAGATTACCAAGCTGCGGGAGGAGATGCGCGAATACGAGAAGGTGCAGACTGTGATGCGGCGGCAAAAGCAGATGGAAGAGGATGCGATTCTCAGCGAACTGCAGTACATCAAGGGACGCATCAACGCGTCGTCACAGATTCTCACCGACAAGGCCAAGACAGCCTTCTTCTTCGTCGTGGTGCCGGAGGAAATGATCATCATAGACACGATGAAGGCGGCTGAGCTTTTTGCCAAGTTCGACGTGCCCCTCAGCGGCTATGTCGTCAATCGTGTCTTGCCGGAGGAGCTATCGCGCCAGCAGATACCCGAGTATCTGCGTAACCGTATCGCCATGCAGAAGCGCCACATGGAGCAGATCCAGGCCACACTGGGCAACCAGGTCCATGCTTATGTGCCCGAATTGGAGCGGGACGTCACTGGCCTGCCGATGATCGAGAAACTGGCGCGTATTATGTACGGCGAGTTCTAGCAAGCTACCGGCAGGCGCTCGCCCAGTGCGGGAGGTCGCCATCGCGGCATAGCAGTACACCAATCCAAGGAGTAGAGCAATGCCCGGTATTGAAATCTCGATGAGCCAGTATGTGGGCACCCATCCCGGCCTGAAATACGTGTTCTTCGGTGGGAAGGGTGGCGTAGGCAAGACAGTGATGGCGGGTATTTCCGCCATTTGGTTCGCCCAGCAGGGCAGGCGTACCCTCCTCGCCTCCACTAACCCCGTGCACAGCCTTTCTGGTCTGCTGGACCAGAACGTTTTTGGCAAGCATACCCCGGTGCAGGGCGTGCCCAACCTGTGGGCGTATGAGATAGACACAAAGGATACCATCGAGCGCTCGAAGCAGGAGATCAAGACCAAGATTCAGTGGTTCCTCAAGTTCGCGGAGATCAGCACCAAGGCTGATGACTTCGTGGAATCGGCCACCATGAACCCCGCCTTCGAGGAATCTGCCATGTTCGAGAACATGATTGACCTCATGTTCAAGAACGAGTACGATGTCTATGTCTTTGACACAGCGCCGACGGCCAATGCGCGCCGTCTATTGGGCATGTCCAAGGTCTACTCGCTGTGGGTGAACAAGATGCTCAAGTCGCGCGAGGAGGCCCGTTCCCTACGCGAAATGCTGTCGTTCACTAAGAAGAAGGAGCAAGACCCGCTGATGGACTACCTGCTCAGCTTCCGCGACCGCATGGCTCACGCCCGCGAGCTGCTCACCGACCCCCAGCGTACGGCTTTCTTCTTCGTCACCCTGCCCGAGGCCCTGCCCATCGCCGTTATCACCCGCTTCATCAACTGGTTCACGGAGTTCGGTATTCCGGTGGGCGGCGTGGTCGTCAATATGCTCATTGACAAGAGCCAGGTAGGTCCTGACTCCGCCGACTTTGTGAAGAACCGGGTGGCCATGCAGGCAGAGCATATGGAGACAGTCTGGCAGAAGTTCGACGGCAATGTGCGGGCATTGGTGCCGTTGTACGAGACCGAGATTCGGGGAGTAAGCATGTTGCAGCGCACGGTGCCCGCCCTCTTCATGTGATGGGAGGCACACCTCTCGCATGCAAAACCTCCCGCAGGTTTCGAACCTGCGGGAGGTTGTGACTCTTCTTTACGGCCTGCCTGCCGGCCCCTGCGCTTGATCTTTGACCACCATAGGGGTCACCTCGTCCACCAGGCCCAGGGATAGACACTCTCTGGGCGAGAGGAAGCGGTCGCGTTCCGAATAGATGAATTTGATCCACCATTCGGCGGTCTTGTAGCCCGTGCGCTCGGCGAAGATTCTCCCGATGAGGCGTTTGTAGTCATCGGCCAGGCGCTCGTAGTCCTGGAAGATGCGGGCGTCCTTGCCTGCGAGCACCCAGCTTGGGCTGTGCAGCATGAGGGTGGAAAGCTCGCCCATCACCCGACGGCTGGCCGACTGGAGCACGACCGCGGCCATGGAGTAGGCGACGCCGGTGACGATCATTGTTACGGGGATCTCATAGTCGCGGCGCAGGCGGTAGACCATCTCCATGATGGCGAAGCCGGAGGGTACGTCGCCTCCCTGTGAATTGATAAAGATCGTGACGGCCCTGTCTTCTGGACGCATAATATCGCGCCGGGTCTGGGCGATGATCCACATCGTCTTGGAAAAGCGTTCGGCCTCATCGGGGGTGAGGTCGCCGATGAAGTAGGTCGCCAGGCGGTCCAGCGCCGCCCGGCGATTAGCCGCATCCAGCAATTCGTTAAGGTCAAGCATCTGTCCTCCAGCCTTGCCGGCCGGCCGAGCGGCCAGCGTCGTTGCTGTACTCTAGCTTCCTCCCACCACTGAGACCTCTTTCCCCGTCATGTCGGGATACCGATTAGGATACCTTGCGACCCTATAGGCGCGACCTCTAGGGGCCTTGATTCGGCCGGACCTAATCACGCCACCTGGATAGTATCTGAGCAGACCGACTGCCTCAAACGTCCGCTCATAAGGCTCCCATATTCTGACTTGCTCTTTCCATGCCAGGCCGTCCAGAGTGTACAGAAGCAGAAGGAGCAAAACCACACACAGCGAGACCAGCGTGATCATCACAACCGACATAGCTGTTCCCGTGTTGATCAGTATGAGCGACAGCAGAATCACAGCCGACAGGAGAGAGAAGACCAGCCACTCGAATTTGGAGAGCCGATCGTCAATCAAGCTGATTGTATGTTCCCGTGCCGTCTCAATGCTTGCGAGAAGCTGCAGGAGCTGACTGAATGACTCAGCTTGCTTGCCGTCCCGAACACTCAGCGATGTCACCGCACGAAGGAGCTCCTGGAACTGAGGCTCGGTGCGATGGAAGTCCCATATGTAGTAATCAAGGGTAGCCATGAGGTATCGGTCAAGGGCAGCCTTGACCCTCTTTTGTGCGGCCTGTCCATGTAGAGCCGACAGATGAAAAAGCAACTCCAGATTGCCCAACTCGATTGAGTCGTTTTCCCTGATCTTGTCTATCCGGTTATGCCTGTCCGACATAGAGAAGGCAATGAAGACACCAAAAAGGAAGGTCGAAATGGTCAACGTGACGCCGAGCCAGGTCTCGTTGCTGCCGAACGGGTAGAGCAAGGCAACAGCGAGGACCAGGGCACATGACGCGATGACCGGTAGAATCCAGAACCACTTCATCCTTGGCATCCGACAGGTCGAGGAGAGGTCAGCGGCCAGATTCTACACTACCCTACCACGAGTGTCAAGCAGGCGGGCGTCCAAGCCTCAGGGTCTTTTCGTTCTCGCTGTCATCCTGAGGAGCGCCCTTCAGCGACGAAGGATCTCGCTCGGCACGACTGAGATTCTTCGCTCGTTGGGGAGCACTCGCTCAGAATGACAACACAATGAAAAGGCCCGGCGTCCAAGCCTGAATGACTACCGGCAGGAAGTGCCGGGAGCGGCGGGGCCAGGCCGTGGCGGTAGCGGATGGTGCAGGAGTGAATGTGGCTGTGGGCGAGAAGGCGGGAGGCGACGTAGGAGAGCGGCTAGGCGCCGCGGTGGGCGTGGCCGTTGAGGTAGGCGAGCGCATGACACCGGGCGTTGCCATCGCCGTGGCTGTCACAGTAGCTGTCGGGCGCGGCAGCACGAGGACGGGCCGCGTGGGGACAGGCGTTGCCGTGGCTGACAACGCGAGGGGCAGCGGCCAGCCAATGAGCATGCTCAACCCAATGACCACGGCCACGATGTCGGCTATGACGAAGACGACGAAGCAGGAGACAACAACCGTCTTCCACATGAGTCGGGGGGACATGGTTCCGCCAGACCGACACGTGCCGGCTCCGCTCCGGTCCTACGCCAGCTTGCCCAGCAGAACCGCTCTCAGGTCGGCAATGGGGACGCGTATCTGCTCCATACTATCCCGCTCCCGGATGGTCACCGCTCGATCCTCGAGGGTCTGCACATCTACGGTGACGCAGTACAGCGTGCCGATCTCGTCTTGCCGCCGGTATAGACGGCCGATAGAAGCCGTGTCGTCATAGATGACCCGCATGTATGGCCGTAGGCTGGCTGTGATCTCCCTGGCCAGGGCCACGATCTCGGGCCGATTGCGCAGGAGGGGCAACACTGCTACTTTGATGGGAGCCAGGGCCTTGCTCAGACGCAAGACCACCCGCTTCTCACCCCGCACCATCTCCTCCTGATAGGCGTCGAGCAGCACCACCAGAAACGTGCGGTCCACACCCGCCGATGGTTCAATAATATAAGGAATGATATGCTCGCCCGTCTCTTCGTCGAAGTAGGTCATGTCCTTTAAGCTGAACTCGCCGTGCCGCTTCAGGTCATAATCCGTGCGGTTGGCAATCCCCTCCAGCTCGCTCCAGCCCATCGGGAATAGATACTCGAGTTCGTAGGTATCCTTTGAGTAGTGGGCCAGCTCGCTCCTGTCGAGACGGCGCACGCGCAGATGATCGGGATTGATGCCCAGGCTGCGATACCATGCCAGGCGAGCCTCAACCCAATGCTTGTGCCATTCCTCATCGGTGCCCGGCTTGACGAAATACTCAATCTCCATCTGCTCGAACTCGCGGTCGCGAAAGATGAAGTTGCCAGGCGTGATCTCGTTGCGGAATGCCTTTCCGATCTGGGCGATGCCGAAGGGCAGCTTCTTGCGCATCGTCTGCTGCACATTGGCGAAGTTCACGAAGATACCCTGGGCGGTCTCTGGGCGCAGGTAGGTGAGGGCTGCCTCGTCCTCCACGGGGCCGACGAAGGTCTTGAACATCATATTGAAGCGGCGCACCTCTGTCAGCTCGCCGCCACACTCAGGACACTTCCCCCCGGTGATGTCGTCAGCGCGAAAGCGCTTCTTGCAGCTCTTGCAGTCCACCATGGGGTCGGTGAACTCCGTGACGTGCCCGCTCGCTCGCCAGACATTGGCGTTCATGATGATAGCCGCGTCGATCCCCACCACATCTTCTCGCTCCTGGACGACCGCCTTCCACCAGGCCGCCTTGATGTTGTTCTTGAGCTCCACGCCCAGCGGGCCATAGTCCCAGAAGCCACCAATACCACCGTAGATTTCACTGCTCTGGAAAACAAAGCCACGCCGCTTGCAGAGCGAAGCGATCACATCCATGTCGGGCACGTCATGTCTCCTCAGCGGATGAAGTGGGATTCTTCTGCAGTGACCATGCCAGGCTGCCGAACGAGCAGCAGCCAGGCTTGCTGACACGATAGCTGCCAACGCTGCGCATAGCATAGCGGCTAGAGGTCTGATTGTCAAGGTTAGCCCTTGACAATCGCTGGTCAGTGCGCTACACTTTCGGGTGGTCGTGCTAGATGGGGAGCTAGCGGTGCCCTGTACCCGAAATCCGCTCTAGCGGGGTCGAATCCCCTCTCGAGGCCCGGCCGTTTGGGACTGCCGTGGCTAAGTGGTGTTGAAGATCGGGTCCTGCGCGGCAGAAGGATGCCCAACCCCGCCAGGTCCGGAAGGAAGCAACGGTCAGCATTCCCTTCTGGGTGCCGCAGGGCTACCTGGTTGGAGCTGGCTGGCCCCGGTAAGCTGGGCGGCCGCGGTCGACAGAGGGTGCACGACCATCTCTGACACCGATGCGCAGGGAACCATGGCCAGCAAACAGTGGCCCCTCCTCCCCTTGACTGTGACCATCCTTGTCAGCCTGGCGGCCGGCTACGTCCTGACAGGAACCCCGCTGACCGTCACGGTGGATGGCCTGCCCTTCGCCCTCCGCACGCACCGCACCACTGTGGGCGACGTCCTGGCGGAGCTTGGCGTTGTTCTCGCAGAGGGAGACACCGTCACCCCTGGCCCGTCGGTTGCGGTGACCCCAGACACAGCCATTCACATTGCCAGAGCCCAGTCGGTCACGATTCAGGCAGACGGCCAAGTGCAACGCCTCAGCACTCAGACAAAGGACCTGACTGACATCCTGCGCGAGGCGCGCATACGCCTGCATCCACGTGATCTCGTCTCCGTGAACGGCCAAGCTCATGCGCCGCCTGCCGCAGCCCTGGGCGCTCGTCCCGTGTCCGGCGTCGCCCACCTGGCGTCATTGGCTGTCGCAAGCATGGATGCTTCGGTGCCCCTCGTGCGCAGCCAAGACAGCAGGATCAACGTGCTCCAGGCTTTGGCGCAGCGCCCGCCAGCCATCACCATTTCCATTCGCCGCGCCATCCCATTCTATGTCATCGAGGACGGCATCAGCGCCCCTCTGATGGCTGCTGCTGACACCGTTGGCGAGGCCCTCTTCCGGGAAGGCATCTATGTATTCGCCGCGGATCGAGTTGTGCCTCCCCTTGATACTGCCCTATCGGCGGGCATGGCCATCAGCATCAAACGCTCAGTCCCGGCCACCCTCAACGTGGACGGGCGGGTACGCCACACACGCACCCTAGCGGCCGTCGTGGGCGACCTGCTGGCCACGGAGGGTATCGTCCTCCAGGGGAAAGACTACAGCATCCCCGACGTGGAGACGCCCGTCGTCCCCGACATGACCGTCCAGGTTGTGCGCGTGCGTGAAGAGATGCTCACTGAGTCAGAGGGCATCCCTTTCAAGACCGTCTGGCAACCTGATCCCAATCTGGAACTGGACCAACGGGCGATCGTCGTCGCTGGCAAAGAAGGCACACGCAAGCGCACCGTGCGCATCGTCTACGAAGACGGAGAGGAAGTGCACCGCTTCCTGGACCGGGAATGGATAGACGAGGAACCGACCGCCCGTGTCATTGCCTTCGGCACTAAGGTCGTCGTGCGGACCATGATGACGCCCGATGGACCGATCAGCTATTGGCGCACACTGCGTGTGTGGGCGACCTACTATACCGCCGCCACCAGTGGCAAGCGCAGGGATCATCCGCAATACGGGATCACCCGCACAGGGAGATGGGCGACCAAGGGCATCATCGCCGTTGACCCAGTCTACATCCGCCTGCACACGCCCATGTATGTACCCGGCTACGGCTTCGGGGCGGCAGAGGACACCGGCGGGCTGATTCTTGGTATGCACATAGACCTGTGCTTCGACGACGACGACCCAAACCCCCGCCATTTGGGCTGGGTGACCATCTATCTCCTTACGCCAGTCCCCGACCCAAACGACATCCCGTATATCATGGCAGATTATCCGCGCGAGCCGCTCTGATCTGGCTACACCCGGCCGCGATCGCAGCGGCATCTATGCGGATTCCCTGCGTGCAAAGCACCGTGCCGTCATGCATGTCAGCGCATTGCTCAGACAGTACAACTTGCGACCGCGCAAAGGGATGGGACAGCATTTCCTGGTCAACGCCGACATCCTGGAGCGCATCGCCGACGCCGCGCGCTTGACGCCCGACGACGTGGTCGTGGAAGTCGGCCCGGGTCTCGGCTCTCTCACCGCTGTACTGGCACGGCGCGCTGGACACGTCCTAGCCATTGAGCTGGACCGCGACCTAGTCGCTGCCTTGCACAGCATCCTGGCAAGCTATGCCAATGTCCGAGTCGTCCAGGGAGATATCCTAGACGTAAGCCTGCCGGACGAACTCGCAGCAACCAGCGCGGGCGATGACCCTAAATACAAAGTGGTCGCCAACCTGCCCTACTACATCACGACGCCGGTAGTGCGCTACTTCTTTGGACAGTGTCATCGCCCATCCTTGCTCGTTGTCGCAGTTCAGGAGGAAGTTGCTCGGCGCATGACTGCCACGCCGCCCAATACGAACTTCCTGGCTGTCCTCGTGCAGTTCTATGGGCGGCCCGACATCGTTGCCCACATTCCGGCTGGGGCCTTCTATCCGCGCCCGAAGGTGGACTCAGCCGCCGTGCGCATCGAGGTGGCAAGCAGGCTGCCTCTGCCAGTGCACGAGATTGACGGGTTCTTTGCCATGATATCGGCGGGGTTCAGCCAGCCCCGCAAACAGGTGCACAATCCGCTCGCCCAGGGACTTGGTGTACCGCGGGAGGACATCCTGGCTGCTCTGCGCGGGGCAGGAATTGATGAGAAACGACGGGCGGAGACGCTGTCCCTTGAGGAGTGGCTGCGCCTGTACCGTCAACTGCGCAAATGACAGCGGAGACGTCTCTTCGGGTCGTATTCATGGGCACGCCTACTTTCGCCGTGCCCACGCTGCGTGGGCTCATCGAGGCTGCGATCTATGACATCGTGGCCGTGGTGACTCAGCCCGATGCCCCGGCTGGGCGCGGCCGCGAGCTGGCCATGTCGCCTGTGAAGCGGCTGGCCTTGGAGCACGGGCTGAACGTGCTCCAGCCGGCCAGGATGCGGCAGCCGGAGGTGGATGCCCTGCGCGCCCTCCGTCCTGACGTCTGCGTGGTCGCCGCCTTTGGCCAGATTCTGCGCCGCTCTGTCCTGGAGATCCCCCCGCTCGGTTGCCTCAACGTCCATGCCTCCCTACTCCCTCGCTGGCGCGGCGCCGCCCCCATTCCGGCTGCCATCCTGGCTGGAGACGCAGAGACGGGCATCACCATCATGCGCATGGATGAGGGAATGGACACGGGGGACATTCTGGTGCAGGAGGCCACGCCCATCTTCCCCGACGACACCGGTGCCAGCCTCACATCTCGTCTGGCCGAGATGGGGGCGCGGCTTCTCCTCGACACCCTGCCGCGCTGGGCACGGGGCGAGATCCTGCCACGTCCGCAGGACGAGACCCAGGCCACCTACTGCAAGCCGATCCACAAAGAGGCCGGGCGACTCGACTGGACACAGCCAGCGGACCTCCTGGCGCGGGCCGTACGCGCCTATCAGCCGTGGCCCGCTGCGTACAGCTTCTGGGGAGGCAAGCTGCTCAAGATCATTGCCGCCTCTGCTCTGCCCAGGTGGCGGGGGGCTGCACACCCTGGCTCGGTGATCCGTCTGCCACAAGGCCCTGCCGTGGCAACGGGTCAGGGCGCTCTTCTGCTGGTGCAGGTGCAACTGGAGGGGCGGCGCGCCATGCCCGCCGCCGACTTCCTGCGCGGCCAGCCAGCGTTCATTGGCGCGCGGCTCGGCTAGATCTGGAGACGACGTTGGCGCATCCTCCGCCCTCCCGTTGTGTCGGAGACTTCAGGAGAAGGCCAAGCCTTTCAGATACTCCCTGAACTCCTCTCCCAGATCTGGCCGCTTGAGGGCCATCTCCACTGATGCCTTGAGGAAGCCAATCTTGCTGCCCGTATCGTAGCGTGTCCCCTCGAACTCGTATCCGTAGATCGCCTCCTCTTGCAGCAGCAGGTACAGGCCATCGGTGATCTGTATCTCGCCCCCCTTGCCCGGCGGCGTCTTCTCCAGGCAGGCGAAGATCTCTGGTGTCAGGATGTAGCGTCCCACGATACCTAGGTTTGAGGGGGCCTGCTCGATGCTGGGCTTCTCGACGAGATCTGTCACCTGGTAGACCCGCGGCTCAACCTCCTTGGGAGCGATGATGCCATAGCGCGGCACGTCGCGCCTCTCCACCCGCTGCACCGCCAGCACCGAGCACTTGTAGCGCTCGTACACATTGATCATCTGCTTCAGGCAGGGCACACTGCCCTCGATCAGGTCATCCGGGAAGAGGACGGCGAAAGGCTCGTCGCCCACGATCTCCTTGGTTACCAGGACAGCGTGGCCAATGCCCAGCGGCTCCTTCTGGCGGATATACGTCACCGTGTTCGCCAGCTCCGAGATGTGCCGTACCTCCCGCAGGGCTTCGGCATCCTGCTTCTTGCCCAGGTAGTACTCCAACTCGAAGGCGATGTCGAAGTGATCCTCAATCGCCCGCTTGCCTCGCCCCGTGACGATGATGATCTGCTCGATGCCCGAGGCGACCGCCTCCTCAACAACGTACTGAATGATGGGCTTGTCCACCAGGGGCAGCATCTCCTTGGGCATCGCCTTGGTGGCGGGCAGAAGTCGTGTCCCCAAACCGGCGGCAGTGAAGACGGCTTTCCTGATCTTCATCACGATTCCTCACTATTTTTGATACTTTTTTTGATTCTCCAGATGTTCCTCGAAGGTCTTGGCAAAGACATGCGAGCCATCGCCTTTCGAGTAGTAAAACAGATAATCGGTCTTCGCCGGTTGCAGCACAGCCTGGATGGATGAGAGACCCGGGCTGCAAATCGGGCCCGGCGGCAGATCGCGCCGCAGATAGGTATTGTACGGCGATTCCACCTGCCGCAGTTCTTCGATTGATAGGTTGGGCCACCAGCGCTGTTGGCTCTTGTCATAGCCCAGGGCATACTGCACGGTGGAATCGGCTTCCAGAGCCATGTTCTTGGCCAGCCGGTTAAGATAGACAGCAGCAATGATAGGCCGCTCTGACTGAATCACTGCTTCCCGCTCGACCAGGGAAGCGATGATGAGTACCTTGTGCACGTTCAGCCCTCGTTCGGTGGCGTGCTGCCGCATGGCGGGCGTGAAGCGACGGTCCATAGTTGCCACCAGCAGATCCACAATCTGATCAGCCTGCCAACGCGGGTCCACCAGATAGGTATCGGGAAACAGGTAGCCTTCCAGCGTTGCTCCGGCAGGACGGTCGCGCAGAATGCTGTAGCTATAGTTGGCGCTCCGCATCGCCTTGAGCAAGTCATCAGTCTTTGCCAGACCCGCTGCCGCCAGACCTTCGGCAATCTGCTCGATGCGCCAGCCTTCGCGCACCGTCACCTTGATCTCGCGCTGGCGGCTGCGTTGCAGGGCCGCCACTACCTCTTCCATCGTCATGGTGGCCCGCAACTGGTATTCACCCGCTTGCAGATACTCACCCACCCCCTGATACTTGACCAATTGCCGGAAGAGATCAGCATCAGTGATCAGCCCCGCCGCGGCCAGATGCTGGGCGATTGTCTCTGCTGTCTCCCCCTCCCGAACCACGAACGTGACCAGCGTGGGATCGGTCCCAGCCGGCCGCTTGATCTCTTTGTCTTTCATGCCCAGATAGATGCCCAGCAGCGTCCGCTCCAGGTCTTCTATCTTGCCGCCCTGGTCCCCAGCGGGAGCCGCAACCGGCGCGGCCACGGGCTTCGGCAGCGCCGGCTGGCGCGAACGGAAGTAGACATAGACGCCCACGACCGGCATAGCCAGAATGGCCAGCGCTATGACAACCACAAGCAGACGGACAACTAGTCTTGGCAACACTATCTATCCTCGGTATGACTGCTACCTGTCGCTCCACCGTGGTGGCGCTGATAGTCCAAGTAGTTCTGCAAGATCACCGCCGCTGAGGCTGCGTCCAGGCGCTCGGCTCGCTGTGCCGGTGTCAATCCAGCCTCGATCATCAGCCTC
>DAOUCN010000353.1:0-3898 GCA_034431995.1 Chloroflexota bacterium
GCCCACAGCAGCTATTGCTGTGGGCTCACGTCGTGTCAGGGAATGCGAACGAGATGGACCTTATGCTGAAATGCCATGTACGCTTTTGTCAGCTCTTGATCCTCACGATCGGCCATGTGCTCATTTGTCACGAAGTCAACCATATACGCGGCAAAATCGGCCAGTTGCAGGCCGACATAGAACGCCGAGAAGCCAAACCACGGTAGCTCAACGAGTTGGGTGCGTCGCATTCGGGAGTTGACCCAATCGCGATAAGCATCAATGAGCCGGCGATCTTGTACCGCAGTGTGCAGGGTAGAACGTGCGTCAACCATCAGCATCCCCGGCTGACCGAGGCCGATCAGAGCCTCATCGACCATTTCGAGAAGGCGAACCAGAGCGAGACGATACACATCATCCGTTGCCATGTCTTCTGACAGATCGCGCTTGTCCAGTTGCACAGCAAATACACGACAAGGTAGGTCCGAAATCAACTGCGCAATCTCGTGAATAGCGTTGACCCTTGTGCGCCAGTCCTGCCCCCTGAAGAACCTATCGCCGCGCCGAATGTCGCGTCCCTTGATCTCGAAATCCTCCGGCTTCGCCCAGCTAACAAGGCGGCGCTTGAGATCGTTGACTTGGCGATCAAGCGAATGCCATTCCTCTATAGGAAAGCCGACCGCTGCCAACACGAAGTAGGGCGAACGCTTGTCGCCGAGACCAGTTCCACTTTCATCAACGTAGAAGAGAAGCATCCAGACTATCTCCTCAACTGCGCGGCAACCCAGGTCTGGTCAGTGTGACGCCGCTCCCCGTAGCTCCGCTGCCTTTTCCTCAGCCAGCGTGTCGTTGATGAACGTCCCCGCGCCCGACTCGCAGCCGGCCAGGTACTTCAGCTTGTCCTTTGTGCGGTACGGAGGATAGAACTCGATGTGGAAATGGTAGTGGTCATACGTGCCGCCGTCAGTGGGCTGCTGGTGCATGACCATGATGTAGGGCAACGAGAAGCCCCACAGGGCATCGAACTTCGCCAACAGCCCCTTGAGCACCTGCGCCAGGTCCCAGCGCTCGGCGTCGTCGAAGTCCAGCAGCGACTGCTTGTGGCCGCGGGCGTAGATGTGGGTCTCGTAGGGCCAGCGGGCGAAAAAGGGAACGAACGCCTGGAAGTGCTCGCCCGCCAGCACCAGGCGGCGGCCATCTCGCTCTTCCTCCGCCAGGATGTCGCAGAAGAGGCAGCGACCGGTGGCCGCCATGTGCCGCTGCGACGAATCCAGCTCTTTCTGGATGCGGGGCGGGATGTAGGAGAAGGCGTAGATCTGGCCGTGGGGATGGGGCAGGGTGACGCCGATGACATCGCCCTTGTTCTCGAAGATGAAGACGTAGGCGATCTCTGGCTGGCTGCCCAACTCCTGGTAGCGGTCGGCCCAGACCTCAATCAGCTTCCGTATCTCTTCCACGCTGCGGTCGGTCAGGGTTCCCTCATGCTGCGCCGAGTAGAGCACCACCTCGCAGATGCCGTAGGCAGGCTTCACCTTGTAGAGATCGCTGCCCTTGACGGCTGGCGTGGGCGGCTCGCGCCGGAACGAGGGGAACTTGTTCTCGAAGACGGCGAACTCGTAGTCGGGAGCGGGAACTTCGGTGGGGAAGCTGCCAGGCTTGGTCGGGCACAGGGGGCAGTAGCCGGGCGGCGGGAAGAAGGTGCGCTCCTGCCGGTGCGTGGCCGTCACCACCCATTCCTCGAGCACAGGGTTCCAGCGCAGCTCAGACACGGCCCCCTCCTTCTCCCTGCTGGCCGTAGGTCGGGCATCACCTGTCTCCGCTCTCTGGGGATGCCCGACGCCCGATGAGGCCGCCGCAGGTCGGGTTTCCATACCCAACGCAGCAAGCCGCGAGGGCAGCTTCGGCGCCTTGCCCCTGAACGAGTAGTAGATCAAATAGCGGCCATCGTCCTTGACCACCCGCTTCTTGCGCATGATGATCCTGGGTCGCGGCGGCCCTGCTTTGTCAGACATTGTCCACCTCTCGGTGATTTGTCGGACGGCAAATGCTGAACCACGAAGACACGAAGACACTGCGTTCTCCTTTGTGTCTTCGTATCGTTGCGGTTAGCACATGCCGCGTCCACCGTTCAGCCCTGCTCGATCATCTTGTTCAGCCGCTGGCGATAGTACAAGAAGTTGGACCAGGAGACATCAGGCGGCACGAGATGATCAACATAGGGTACGTAGCCCCCGATCTTCAGCAACGGGGGCACCTTTGCCTCCAGCTCCCGGTCAATCGCATCACGCCCTTGGGCCAGAGCCACCTTGTTGATGCCGCCTAACATTTGCAGGCGGGGGAAGGCCTTGCGCACCGCCACCACGTCCATGTTGGCGTTCACCTCAAAGGGGTAGAGACCGGTGATGCCGCCCTCCAGGAAGATGGGAATCAGCGACCAGCAGTCGCCGTCTGTGTCCAGAAGGATGACCTTGATGCCGTGGTCGCGATAGAAGCTAGTGAGCTTCTTGTAGGCGGGTAGCATGAACTCGCGCACGAGGGCTGGGGAGATAAGGGGTCCCGTCTTGTAGCTCATATCTTCCCAGATGAAGGCAGCGTCAACGTCCACCTCAGCCAGAACCTTGTCGAAGAGGGCAATCCAGAACGTGCACAGGTCGTTGATGATGTCTTTGATGAGCTGCGGATCATCGTAATAGCCGACCAGGAGATTCTCTTCGCCCAACAGATTGCGCGGGGCGCCGAAGAAGCCGCAGTAGCCGCCGCCGATGCCAAGCGGGAAATCGCGCCGCTTGAAGCGCTTCTTTTCGTCCTCCCAGTTGGCGGGTAGGCGGCCCTCCAAGGTAGGACGCATGCGTTCTGCCTTCAGCCGCTCCCAGTCATCGCGGTTCTGCACCGGCCATCCCACGAAACGCGGCAGCGACGAGCGGTCCCGCGGCTCCTTGCGGCGGACCCCGTACTCGTCTTGTCGAATCATCCAGTCACCGTGTACTTCGAGGATTTTGTCCTCGAAGCGTGGACTGAACATGAGGTCTACGGGGACGCGTTCCAACTGCCCATCCAGGTCACAGACTCGATTCACATCGTCGCCCCGTGCGCGTTCCCAGTACCAGGCACTCCCTGGCCCAGGCACGCTCTCGCCGTCGAGAAACCCGTCCGCTACGCCGACCTGGCGGGGCAGGCCCTCGCCATACCAGCGTCGCACCGCGCCCACCCAATAGCCCATTTCCCACTTGAGCGTGCGCACATGCGTGTCGAAGTTCATCACAGCCAAGAAACGCTCTCGCGTGTTCATCCTGCCACCTCCTGAGGCGTATTGTACCATATATGACGTGGCGCGAAAAGCCAGGGGCGGTCCCGGGACCCCCCTGGCGTCTTGGCGCTTCTGAACTAGCGACGGACAACCACCTTCGTCCCTATGGGTGCCCAGCCATAGATGACGGCAGCGTCGGAGGTTCTCATGTTCACGCAGCCGTGGCTCATGGGATGGCCGAAGTTGTTGTGCCAGTAGGTGCCGTGCAGGGCGTAGCCGCGATAGAAATACATGGTGTACGGCACATTGCGCAGGTAGTAGCCCGGCCCCGCCATGGTGGTCGAGCGCAGCTTGCTGTAGATGTGGTAGGTCCCCACCGGCGTGGGGGTGGCAGCCTTGCCTGTAGAGACCAGGGTGTTCATGATGATGCTGCTGCCTTCATGGGCGATGAGCCGCTGTTGGCTCAGAATGACCTCGATCCACTTCTCGCCGCCGGTTGACGGCTGGTCACTGGGAGGCGGCGTGCTCTCCAGGCGTATCAGCGCCGAATACACGTAGCGCTTGTTCCCCAGGTCGTACCAGGTCGAGTTTCCGCGATAGACTGCCTGGCCGCTGACCGAGCCGAGGATGGTCACGGTGGTGCCATTCTTGAGGCGGCCGACGATGCTGTAC
>DAOUCN010000354.1:0-12696 GCA_034431995.1 Chloroflexota bacterium
CGGCCTTTCTTGAGCCATACCCATGTGCCAGAAAGGCTCTCCTTTTGTTCACCACCTCACCTCACTCACGTCCTCTGCGAGGCCAACGATGAACGCAATCCGCGTCGGCGTCATTGGCGCCGGCTACTGGGGGCCGAAACTAATCCGCAATTTCAATGAACTTCCCGGCTGTGGCGTCGCCATGATCTGTGATCTGAACGAGGACCGTCTGGAGCACATGCGCCAGGTCTACCCCGCCATCTCCACCACCACGCGCAGCGATGATCTGCTGGCAGCAGATCTCGATGCAGTGGTTGTCGCCACTCCCGTCGCCACCCATCACCGTCTGGCCCGGGCCGCGCTTCTGGCTGGCAAGCATGTCCTGGTCGAGAAGCCCATGACCGCCAGCTCCGCCGAAGCAGAGGACTTGATTCGCGTGGCACGGCAGCGCAACCGTATCCTCATGGTCGGGCATACCTTCGAATACAACCCGGCGGTGCAGACCCTCAAGGAGACCATCCAGTCCGGGCAGCTCGGCCGCGTCTACTATATCAGCACCACCCGCGTCAACCTGGGTATCTTCCAGCCAGACATCAACGTTCTCTGGGACCTGGCCCCCCACGACTTGTCCATCCTGCTCTACATCCTGGAGATGGAACCGCTGACCGTCAGCGCACGGGGCGGCGACTACGTTCAGCCAGGTATCCACGATGTCGCCTATCTGACTGTCAACTTCCCAGACCAGATCATGGCCGACATTCGCGTAAGCTGGCTGGACCCGTGCAAGATCCGCCGCATCACCGTGGTGGGCAGCCAGCGCATGGTGGTCTACGACGATTTGGAACCCGAAGAGAAGATCAGGATCTACAACAAGGGCGTGGACAGGCCTCCCTACTCCGACACCTTTGAGCAGTTCAAGCTGTCTTACAGGTACGGCGAGGTCACCTCGCCCCCGATTCCGAACACCGAGCCGCTACGCATTGAATGTCAGCATTTCCTCGACTGCATCCGCGACGGGAAGACGCCGCGCAGCAGTGGCGAAGTCGGCCTCAGAATCGTGCGCCTGCTGGAGGCGGCTCAGGCCTCTCTGTTGAATGGCGGGCAGCGGGAGGCTGTTGCGTGGTAGCCGCGCCCCAACTGCCCGCCTACGACCCGAACATCAGACTCGGCGCCAATCCCATCATCGAGCAGTGCGTCATCCTCGGCGAACGTACCGGCCGCGCAATATCTAACCTCACCCTCGTCATTGGAGACAACGCCGTCATCCGCAGCGGGACGGTGATCTACCTCGGCACACAGATCGGCAATGAGCTGCGCACCGGCCACAACGTCGTTATTCGGGAAGAGAACGTCATCGGGGACGGCCTCCAGATATGGAGCAACTCCGTCATAGACTACGGCTGTCGCATTGGCCATCGCGTGAAGATTCACTGCAACTGCTATGTCGCCCAGTTCACAACCATCGAGGACGAGGCCTTTCTGGCGCCCGGTGTGATTATTGCCAACGACATGTACCCAGGTCCCATGTTCCCCGAAGCCCCTCTGGTGGGGCCGACCATCAAGCGCGGCGCATAGATTGGGTGCAACTGCACCCTGCGCCCGGGCGTCACCATTGGCGAGTATGCCCTCATCGGCGCCGGCAGCGTGGTCACGAAGGATATACCGCCTCGCAGCCTGGCCTATGGCAATCCGGCTCGCGTCGTCAGGAGGATCGGGGACATAGCGAGAGCAACGTGAGCGAGTATCTCGACCTGTGGCGCTATTGGCAGCGGGGAGCCCGTGAGTTCGCCCGTGACGACTTCCGCCTGCACCGGGAGGCATGCGAGCGTCTCAGCAGCTTCCTGGGCCGTCCCATCACAGGCCAGCGCATCCTGGACATCGGCTGTGGCCAGCACTATCCTGAGACCCTGCTCTTTCACAATGAAGGCAATCGAGTGACAGGCATTGATCTGGACGTGGTGGGCGCTGGCTTCAGCCTGGGCAGGTACGCTGCAATGGTGCGGCGCAATGGCGCCAAGAGGGCCATCAAGAGCCTGGTGCGCCAGGTCTTCTTTGATCCGGTCTACTTTGGCGAGATGGACGCGCTGGCTGGCCGCCGTCTGAGCCATAGGCGACTCGACCTGCGCATCGCCGATGCCTGCGCTCTGCCCTTTGCCGACGCGACGTTTGATCTGATCGTGTCTGCATCGGCCTTTGAGCACGTCGGCGACGTCGAAGCGGCTGTGCGGGAGACGCGCCGCGTTCTCAAGCCCGGCGGACTCGCCCACATTGACATCCATCTGTTCACCAGCCTGTCCGGCGGCCACCACCTGGAGTGGACGTGGCCCGACCGTTCTGAATCTCGTCGCATTCCGCCCTGGGACCACCTCAGGCAGAACCTCTATCCCGTGGACTACTACTTGAATCGGAAGCGCTTGGGCGAATACGAGTCTATCTTTGAGCGGCACATGGTTGTCCTGGCATGGCTTCCTGGTCGCCGCGAAGGAGCCGGCTATCTGACGCCAGAGGTCCGTGCAGAGCTTGCGGAATACGGCGATGAGGAACTGCTTACCAGAAATGTGATCGTAGTAGCAACAGCATAGCGCGGCTTCCGTCTATGGACCTGCCCAAGTTCTCCGTCATCGTTCCGGCCTACAACGCAGCCCGTACCCTGGGCGACTGCCTGCGTTCCATTTTCGCCTCCACGTACACCGACTACGAGGTCATCGTTGTTGACGACTGCTCGCAGGACGAGTCGGCGGCCATCGCGGCGGGCTTCCCCTGCCGCCTCGTTTGCCTCGAGCGCAACGAGGGGGCGTCGCGGGCCAAGAATCGCGGCGCTGTCGAGGCAACCGGCGACGTCCTGTTCTTCACAGACTCGGATTGCCTGGTGCCGCCAGACGCTCTGCGCATCATCGCCGAAGATCTGGCCGATTCCTCTGTGGCCGGGGTCGTCGGACTGCTGAGCGCGAGACTGCGCTATGCCGACTTCCCGAGCCAATACAAGAACCTGTGGATGCACTTCACCTACCTGCGCCTGCCGGCCTACGTGGGGGTATTCTATACTAGCGCTGCCTCAGCGCGGCGAAAGATCTTCGCCGAACTCGGCGGCTTTGACGACAACTACACGGGGGCAAGTGTCACCGAAGATATCGAGCTGGGCCAGCGGTTTCTGACTGCTGGCCACCGGCTGCTGTCAGACAAACGGCTACAGGTCGAGCATCTGAAGCAGTATTCCCTCGCGGAGCTGCTTAGAACCGATTTCTGGCGGGCCAGCGCTCTGACGAAGATCTTCTTGCGCAAGAAGATCGGTCATCGTGGGGAGAAGCAGAAGTACTATGCCTCGGTGCCGTGGTATTTCGCCTTGGGCGTTCCGCTCTCGTGGCTGGTCGTCGCCTTCACCGCTTTGGCCATCGCTTGGCCTGGATTCCTGCTGGCTGCCCTTGCTGCTTATGCTGGCATCATCCTGCTCAACCTGCCGTTCCTGTGCTTCCTGCGCCGTCAGCGCGGTTGGCTATTCTTCGTGCAGAGTTCTCTGTTCCTGCTGCCGAACATGTTCGTCTCTGGCCTGGGCGTGCTCCACGCCTTCACCACATTCGCTCAGGGCAAACGCTACTGATTGTTTCGACGCTGCTCTCGTCAGACCGGTGACCGCCCATATCCCGCCCGTCTGGCGCGGACTGATATTCACTAGATACCAGCATCGGAGCACAAGGTGTACAAAGGTCAGCGCCTATCCGTCGTCGTTCCGTGCCACAACGAAGAAGAAGGTGTCCGCGTCGTCCTGTCGGACATGCCAGCGATCGTGGACGAGGTCATCATCGTGGACAACAACTCAACCGACCGCACGGCCGAGGTCGCCCGCGCCCTGGGAGCAGTTGTCGTCCCTGAGAGGCGCAAAGGCTATGGCGCTGCCTACAAGGCGGGCCTGGGCCAGGCGACCGGCGACATCATCATCACCATGGACGGCGATGGCACCTACCCGCGCAGCTTCATCCCCGTGCTGGTTGAGATCATGGTAGAAGAGAAATGGGACTTCATCACCTGCGACCGCACCGGACACAAGAGCCAGGGAGCGGGCACCTTCCTGCGCGTGCTGGGCAACTCCATACTCAACATGACGCTGTTTCTGCTCTTCCTGGTGAGACTGCGTGATTCGCAGTCCGGCATGTGGGTTTTCAAGCGTTCGCTGCTGCCGCGTTTTATCCTCGTCAGCGACGGCATGTCCTTCTCAGAGGAACTCAAGATTGAGGCGTTCACCAAGCGGGACTTGCGCTGCACCGAGCTGCCCATCTACTATCGCGCCCGCGTAGGCGAGAGCAAGCTGAATGTTTGGCGAGACGGCTTCTACAACCTGTTCTTCTTGTTCAAGAAGCGCTTCGGCCTGGCTCGCCTTGCGCCGGCTCCCGCGCGCGATGCAGTCCTCGGCACACTGGACGATCCCAAGACTTCGTAGATGCTTCCCGTCACGCGCCGTTTGCTCATTGCCCTCATCATTGCCGTCACGGTCTTCACCCTCATGGCAGCCACCATGGCTGATGTGGGGCTGACCTGGGACGAGCCCGTTTACATGGGATCGGCCCGCTCCTACGCCAGTTGGCTGACCGTGCTCGGTCGTGATGTGCTACGCTTGCAGCCGTTCCATGCCTTCAGTCCAGCCGTCCTGGCCCAATACTGGAACCAGCCGCCTGCCGACCTGCATCCTCCACTCGGCAAGATCGTCCCCGCGTTGACGTGGAGGCTCTTGCGCAACTCTGTGGGCGACATCACAGCCTTTCGTTGGGGCAACGCTGTCATCTTCTCGTTGCTGGTGGCTCTGGTCTACCTAGTGGCCGCCCAGGGGGCGAGTACAGCAGCAGGCATCTTCGCCGCGGGGAGCCTCTGCCTCATGCCCCGCATGTTCTTCCACGGTCATCTGACTGCCCTTGACGTGCCTGTGGCCTTCGCCTGGGTGCTCACTGCTTGGCTGTTCTGGCTCGCTGTCAAGAGACGGGCACCCTCTCCCTCAAAGGGAGAGGGTGGGGGTGAGGGAGGCAGCCAGAGCAGACGCAGTGCACTGCTCCTGCTCCTTGCTGGTCTCGCCTACGGCCTTGCCCTGGGTACGAAGAACACTAGTTTCCTTATCCCTATAGCTCTTGGCCTGTGGGTGCTCCTCTTCGCCCGCACACGATGGGCCTTGACCGTTCTCGTTAGCATGGTCGTCATCGGTGCCCTCGCTTTCCTGGGCACCTGGCCCTGGCTGTTCCCGGACCTGGCTGGCCGTCTGCGTGAGTACCTGGAAAGGGTTACCATCAGTCACTGGGAGATCCCCCAGTACTACCTCGGCCACCTCTACGCTCGGGCGCCCTGGCATTATCCCTTTGTGATCACGCTGGCCGCGGTGCCAACAGCCACCCTCGGCCTCAGTGGGCTAGGTGCCCTGCGGGCACTGCGTCTCGCGCGCCGCGACGCCTGGGGCATGTTGATGGTCATCAATGCACTGATTCCTCTGCTGTTCTTCTCATTCCTGGCCACTCAGGCATACGGGGGCGAGCGGCTCTTCCTGGTCAGCTTCCCGTTCCTGGCCATCCTGGCCGGCTACGCCTTCGACTGGTTTCACCGCAGACTCACGTATAGCACGCCACGGGCGAGATCAGCCGTCCGCCAGCTTGCCGTCGTCGTTCTCGCCCTCCTCTGCCTGTGGCCCGGCCTGCGGGGCATTCTGGCCCTCCATCCCCACCAGTTGTCCTACTTCAGCGAGATTGTCGGCGGGTTGCCCGGCGCCGAGAGGATGGGGCTAGAACTCACCTATTGGTGCGAGACATATCGAGACGCGCTGCCCATCTTGAACAAGCTGCCCGAGCAGTCCCCGTCTGTCTGGACGGAGGACGATGGCGTCTTGTACGCTTATCAGCATAGCGGCTTGTTGCGATCTGATCTAAGGGTGGGCGGTCGCGTTGTGCAGGCCGGCCCCGCAGCCGCGGATTACGCCCTCATCCAGCGCCGACCGTCGGGCTTCACGCCAGAGATCGAGGCCCTCTTGCAGCAGCGCGAGCCGATCTTCGTCGTGCAGCACGACGAGATAGCCTTAGCATACCTCATCGAGAACAAGTGAAACACCTTCTTGTCCTCTGCTTGTTTATGGTCCTCACGCCGATCATGACCTACCCGCAGGTGCTGCACCTGGCCGAAGCTGTGCCGGGGCCGCCCTGGGACAACTTCGTCTGGCTCTACGACATCTGGTGGTTCAAGCATGCCCTCTTCGACGCCCAGGTCTCGCCCTGGTTCAATCCTCAGATGTTCCACCCCTTTGGCTATGACGTTGGCTTGTCTGAGACCATCCTCGCCAGCAAATCCCTGGGTCTGCCCATCACCTTCCTTGCCGGTGAGGTCGTAACGTTCAATGTCCTTGTGCTGGTCTCTTTTGTCCTGTCTGGCCTAGCCATGTACCTGCTGGTATTCCGCCTGACGGGCAACGCCGGAGTTGGCATTCTGAGCGGCGCCATCTATGCCTTCGCGCCTTATCGCGTGCATGCCCTGGCGGCCGGGTGGATTCCCCTGCTGCCCACCCAGTGGTTGCCTCTGACTGTCTTCTACGTGGACAAGGCGTTGGGCGAACGAAAGGCTCGCCCTGGAGCGATGGCCGGTCTCTTCGCTGCCCTGTGCGCACTCTCTTCGTGGTACTACGCCTATATGCTGGCCGTTATGCTGCCGGTGTATGTGCTGGTGCGCGCCAGACCCTGGCGGGCGTCCCTGCGCGACCCGGGCATGTGGCGGGCTTTGGCTGCCTTTGCCGTGGTCGTTGTCTTCCTGACCGGCCCTATCGCTGCACGAGCAATCGGCCTCGGCAGCGCAACCTGGAGCCTGGGCTACGCCGATCGCTGGTCGGCCAGCCTGGACGATTTCCTCTTGCCCAACGTCTACCATCCCCTCTGGGGTGACATCTTCCTGGCCGCCCGCTCGGAGGTACGGGAGTATCCGTGGTACGCACCGGGTTTCATCTACCTAGGCATCGTTCCCCTGGGCCTGGCTGCCTGCGCTGCCCTTCGCTCACCCACAAGAGCCGTTCAGTCAGCACTGGTCATCGGGTTATCATCCTCGGTCCTGGCCTTGGGCACCACGCTGCACGTCTTCGGCAGGCGCGTCTATCTGCCCGTACCGGCTGTGGTCGAGGAGGGCTTCTCACGCCTCATGATCGTGCTTGCCGGCAAGTGGGCTCTCTATAGAGCCACCTACTCCAGCCTGCGCGCGGCCAATGCAATTCCGATTCCCCTGCCTGGTTTCCTGGCCTATCTCTTTCTACCGTTGTTCAGCGCCATGCGCCACTGGTATCGCTTCGGCATCATCACGACCCTGGCCGTGGCCATACTGGCCGGTGTGGGGGCGGCATGGCTGTTGCCCCGCCTGGCGCGGCGCTGGCAGCCCTTCGCGCTTGCCACGCTGGTGTTGCTCGTCCTTCTTGACTTCTTGCCAGCTCCCCTGCCCTATGGCCTGTCGTACACCACAACGCAGCCCGTGGACCGATGGCTGGCGGCCCAGGATGGGGACTTTGCCATCATGCAGTTCCCATTGGTGCGGGCATTGAACGGCCCCATGCTCTACCGCAGCATTGTCCACGGCAAGAAGATGGCCTATGCCCATGGCACCTTCTATCCTCCCGCGTACGTTGAGGCCGAGAAGACGCTGGGTCGCTTCCCAGAGGCCGCCGCCCTTGACATGCTGGCATCATGGGGAGTACGCTACGTCTTGGTCGGGTCCCGCTCCTATGCCGAGGGCTGGGGCGATCTGCCCGGACAGACCTGGGAAGCCGTGAGCGATGCTATCAACGCCTCCGGACGGCTACGCCTGGCGCAAGTCTTCCGGGAAGAGGAGTTCTGGAGACACGAGCGGGTATCGGCTATTCTGCGCCACGAGTTGCCGCCGGTTCCGATCAGCGCCGACGAGGTATACGTGTATGAGCTTGTCAGGTGAGTCCACGCCCACCCTGCGCTGGCCAGCCTGGCTGTGGCGCGCCATTGTGTGGGGCATCATCGCGCTTGTCGTTATCGTTTTCTTTCGCGGATGGCTGCACGCTGGGCTGCCTGCCAGTGCCCGGCGCGAGGTTCTACCCCACTACACGTTCATCTGGCAGATCGCTGAGAACCTGCGCAACGGACACTTGTACGTAGACTGGGACCCATGCTTCTTCGCCGGCTATCCCTGGCTGCGTTTCCTGCAATACCCCACCTATGCCATTCCTGCCATTCTTTCGCTGATTCCAGGCCTCAGCCTGGCATGGGCGCTCAAGCTTTTCACTATCGGCACCTATGTGGTCTCCGGTTGGGTCATGGCGGAGCTTGCTCGCCGCATCCTGCTCCACGGTGGCCGAGACGACGCGATCTCCTGGAGTGGCGGCATGGTCGCAGGTATGGCATACGCCCTTCTGCCTTTCCACATCCATCTTGGTCTGGAAATCATCCACCACGCTGCCTTCTGGGCTGTCCTGCCATTGCCATTCCTGGTCTACGAACGTGCGCGACCGGCTGGTTTGTCGCCGAGGGACGGCATCTGGCTGGGGGTGTCGCTGGCTGCCTATGCCCTCGTGGACACGGAGCACACCCTCATCGCCCTGCCTTTCCTGGCGCTCTACGTGCTGCTCCGTGAAGCCCTCTATCTGCGGCGGCGATGGCGCAGGACCGTGGCGAGCGTTGCCGTGGCTGCTGTCGTATCCCTCGGCCTGGCTGCCTTCTACGTCGTGCCTGGCATCGCCGACCTCGGCAACGTGGGCATCACCGCTCGCTTTGGCCCCGGGGGCACAGCCGACGAGGGCTTCGCCCGCAACACGGGTCTTTCCGTCGGCGCGCTGGTCACGGCAGCCCTCAATCGCGCGGGCTTCCTCTATCATCCCGATGATCGCCCCATGGTCTTCGGCTGGTTCGGTTCCCATAGCTGGTACCTGGGCGTTGTGGCCGTCATCTTGGCTGTGACCGCCGCCTTCCGATGGCGCCGTTCGTCCGCCGTCCCCATCTGTGCAGCTTTGCTGCTTGTTGCCTTTGGCTGGTCTGCTCGTGCCTGGCTGCCCGTGAACATCTTTCGCGCCATTCCATTCTTCGGCAGCCTATCCGGCCTGCGGGGCATGATGCTCATGGGCTTCTTCCTGACCCTTCTCGCCGGATTCGGGGCGGCTTGGCTGGTCGCGTCTGCCCATCGGTTGAGCACACAGCTCCTGCTGTTGCTCGTCATCGTGGTAGCGTTGTTCATGGACCGCCCTCGTCTCACGACCACTTATCTGGCAGAGACGATCGGGCTGCTGGGCCTTCTGGCGGTCGCCATGCTAGCCGCGCGTTCTCGAAGACATGCCTACATCCCACTGGTCGTTGGCCTGCTTCTGGTGGGGGCAATAGCCACAGACTATCGCCTAGGCGGCAATGCCGTCACTAACTTGCCTCGCTACTTTGAGGTAGATGAGGTACAAGCCTACCGCTGGTTGTCTGCTCAGGGGAGCGGCTTCCGCATCTGGGAGTACACCGACCGCTACGACGATGCCGAATTCCTCCACACGTTTTCCCTCGCGTATAATCAGATTCCGCGTTTCGGCGGATATTTCGACAACGGGGCCACGGCTGCACAGTGGCGTCTCTACAAGTGGGGCAAGCCCGAACACGGCCTGGACGACCTCGACGAGGAGCAGCTGCGCACAGCGCTCAAGCTCAGCTCGGTGCGCTATCTGCTGCTGCACAGGCGAGTGTGGAGTTATGACCAGGTCATGCAGATCGCACCCCGCCTCGGCTTCGGCAAGCTGGCCTGGCAGTCGGCCAATGTAACGATCTTCGAAGACCCCGATTGGCGTCCTATTGCAAGGGTGTATGACGAGACCGCATATGTGTCCGGCTCGCCCACGGACGAGCTGGCTGCTCTCCCGCGCCTTGATCGGGCCAACTGGGCGTTGGTCGCGGCCGATCATGCCTCGCTCACCGATCGAGAGATCGCACCCACGGAGATCCCTGCCCTTTGCTGTGGCAACTTGCCGGCCGCCTCTGCTCCGTCACCGGCCAGCATCACTCGCACCAGCGCGCAAAGGATCGAACTCGAAACGAACTCCGCACATCCCGGTCTCCTTGTCGTCGCCGAATCGTGGTATGGTTCCTGGCGGGCGACGGTAGATGGCAAACCCGTTCCCGTGCTGCGAGCCAACGGGCCGTTTATGGCCGTGCGCCTTGACGCTGGCAAACACCATGTGGTATATTGGTATGCGCTGCCGCTATCAGTGGCCTTGGGCCGGCTGATGTCGGCTGTGACTGTGCTCGGCCTACTCGTCTGGCGAGCTGCAGGCGTCAGAGGCACCAGGCCATTGCCCTGAGGCGAACCCCAGGCAGCCGTCGTGCGTTTCTATACCGATGAAGAACCTGGCCGTCGTTCTCCTGTTTGTGCTCCTGACCGCAGTAATGACCTATCCGCTGGCCCTGCATGTCACGACGGCCATCGCCGGGCCTGCCTGGGACGGATTCATTCACCTCTACGAGCTCCACTGGTTCAAGCGGGCGATCTTCGACCTGCACATCTCGCCGCTTGTCAATCCGGAGACGTTCTACCCTTTCGGCTACAATCTGGCCCTGTCTCACATCACGCTGTCTAGCACGCTGCCCATGATGCCAGTGGTGCTTCTGGCGGGGCCTATCGTAGGCTTCAACACTGCCGTTGGCCTTTCGTTCGTTCTTTCGGGGCTTGGTGCGTACCTGCTGGTTGTCCAGCTATCAGGCAATCGCTGGGCCGGCATTCTGGCGGGAGTGCTGTTCGCCTTCTCGCCCTATCGGTTCCACAACCTGGGCGCCGGTTGGCTGCCCAACCTGGGCACCCAGTGGCTGCCTTTCTGCCTTCTGTACCTTGACAAGCTCGTAGCGATAGGTGCAACGCCCGCCGTCACACATGGTCGCACGCTGCGTTGGGGCGCGCTTGCTGGCTTCTTCCTTGCATTGCTCTGCTTGTCGTCCTGGTACCATGTGTACATTGGGGGGCTGGCCGTCGTTGTCTACGTCCTGGTGCGGGGATGGCCCTGGCGGCGCGTCCTGGCGTCCAGGCGCGTTGTCAGCGGCCTGGCTGCCTCCCTTGCAGTAGCGGGAGCCATGGTCATGCCCCTGGCCTCGCCCCTGGCACGGTACGGGGCAGCCGAGGGCGACATCACCTGGCCTCTGATTCGCGCCGACGACGCATCCGCCAGCCTTGACGACCTTGTTCTGCCCAGTACCTATCACCCCTTTTGGGGTGATCTGTCTCGTAGTCGTCGGGCCTACGTACCAGCCCTGAACGTGCCGGGCCTCGTGTACGTGGGCCTTCCTGCCCTGGCTCTCGCCGTGTACGGACTGAGGCGCAGGAGGGACACCTCTTCTGTAGACGGGGGGCCTCGCAGCCCTGCAGCGGCGTTCTGGGTGCTGGGACTAACGGCTGCTGTGTTGACACTCGGGCTGACGTTGCACGTCAACGGGCAACGGGTGTATGTGCCGGTGCCGCGCGGCATTGAGGAGGTTTTCAGTCGCGCCATGCTGACCCTGGCCGGGAAGCTTGCTCTCAATCCCGGATCCTATTCGCCTTTCCGGGCCGAGGGCGGTATCCCGGTGCCGCTGCCAGGCATGGTGCTCTACCTTTTTGCGCCCTTTGGCAGTACGCTGCGCGTCTTCAACCGCTTCGGCCTGGACACCAGCCTGGCCTTCGCTGTCTTGGCAGGTCTTGGCGCAGCGTCCTTAGTGGCAAGAACGGCAGGCGCTTCCTCCCTCTCCCCCTGGGAGAGCCCGAAGGGTAAGGCGCCGAAGGGCGCCGCGGCCGGGCTGAGGGCACGGGCAGCGGCGTTCCTGCTGATTGCCATCGCGCTGCTCGACTTCGCGGCTGTGCCCCTGCCCTACGGGCTTTCCGATGCCCGTGGCCTGGAGACGGACCATTGGCTCAAGAGCCAGCCTGGTGACTTCGCAGTGATGCACTTCCCGATTGCCAGAGCACTCAATGGGCCTGGACTGTACCGTGCAGCCGTTCATGGCAAGAAAATCGCCTACGGCTATGGCACTTTCTTCCCGCGGGCCTGGCGCGAGGCGGGTAGCATCCTGGGAGGCTTCCCTAGCGTCGAGTCCGTGCAGTTGTTGCGTTCGTGGAATGTCCGCTTTGTCTTTGTTGGCCAAGGAGCATACGAGGCGGGGCTAATAGATACGCCGGGCGATACCTGGGCAAAGGTGGAGGCGCGCCTGGCGGCTACGCCTGGATTGCGCTACGTGCGCACCTTTGACGAGGCCTCACCCTCCATTGGCGACCGCTTGTCGGCCAAGCTCCAGCAGCCTCTGCCCATCGTGCCCGTCGTGGCAGACCGCACCCATGTGTATGAGATCGTGCCGCCCTAGCGCACCAGCCCTGTCCATCGAAGTTGCAGCAAGGAGTCATGTGTGAGCCCAATACGGCGCAGGCTCTGGCCTGCCGAGACACTCTTGGTGTCTGCTGGCCTGGTGGCGCTGCTGACTGCTCTTGTCCTGGGGTTGCCAATCGCTGCGGTCTATGCCACCACGGTCATCGGCCAAACAGCAGGCAACGCTGGAGACAGCAACAGCACAACGTACATGTTCCAGACCAACAACGCCGACGTGGAGCTGACGCGGCCCAACCTGGTTCCCATCGCCAGAGCCGAGGTTGAAGCGCTATACGGCACGTCAGAGGGCATGACGGTCTACGACAACGGCGTGGATGTCGCGTCGCCATCGTACAGCGGCCCGGGCGGGCGCAAGACGCCGGTGGGCATGGACC
>DAOUCN010000355.1:0-14270 GCA_034431995.1 Chloroflexota bacterium
GCCGTGCCCGGGCGGACATCAAACGTAGGGGCACGGCGTGCCGTGCCCAGAGGCGCGCCGTGCCCGGGCGGACATCAAACGTAGGGGCACGGCTTGCCGTGCCCAGAGGCGCGCCGTGCCCGGGCGGACATCAAACGTAGGGGCACGGCTTGCCGTGCCCAGAGGCGTGCCGTGCCCGGGCGGGCATCAAACCTAGGGGCACGCCTTGTCGTGCCCAGAGGCGTGCCGTGCCAATAGCGGAGGTGCATCGTGGCTGTGCTGCTGCGTAGCCGCCTCGGCATCTATGCCATCGTCACCCTCGGTGTTATCCTTTTCACCGTCGTGGTGATTGTCGGCTATCGTTTATATGACGCAACCATCGCTGACACGCCAGAGAAGGCCGTGCGCCTCTACCTGGATGCCCTGAACAAGGGCGATATGGTCAAGCTCTACGATATGACCCGCGCGTCGGGCCAGACGCAGGCTGAGTTCGCAGCCATGATGGAGACGCTGGTCAAGGACAGACGCCTCTCG
The DNA here is from genome assembly GCA_034431995.1 of Chloroflexota bacterium. Taxonomy (GTDB): domain Bacteria; phylum Chloroflexota; class DTOL01; order DTOL01; family DAOUCN01; genus DAOUCN01. The sequence continues at coordinate 514 of DAOUCN010000355.1, forward strand.
GCCGATGTCTCTGCACTAGAGCATATCGGGCGCCACGGCGCAGCATCCTACTATCGAGCGATGGCCAAGCTGCGCACCGCTGACGACTCCTACCGTCTCAGCCCCCTGGTTCTTGAGGCCGCCAAGGACGGCCGGACCTGGCGCGTGGGTCTGTATCTGCCCCCGGCGGCTATGCCGTCGCCGTAGACTCGTCGTGACTGCGGAGGCGGCTTTCCATAGCCGCCCATGCGTATCAAGATACGTATGGAAACAGGTGCAGAGCCGCCCTGCCATCTGACCTGCGGGAGTCCCCTCGATGCCACGAAGGCTGGGCCTGGTTCTGTTCCTTGTTCTGCTGCTTGCTCTCTTTTCCTGGGCCGAGGCCCACCTTCCTGCCTTTCGCGCTGGCACCCCCAAGCATATCGAGACGACGAACCCCAAGGTCGGCGTGCACACCCGCCTCACCGACGAGGTTGAGGAATGGAAGATCGCCAAGACGCTGCAGATGGTGCGGGAGATGGGCGCTTCCTGGGTCGTGGAATACTTCCCCTGGGCGTACATTGAGACCATCAAGGGCCGCTATGAGTGGCGCCACGCGGATATGATCGTCGAACATGCCTACGCCGAGGGCCTGACCATGGTCGCCCGCCTCGACTACGTGCCCCAATGGGCGCGTCCCGCGGAGACTACCACCCGCTATCTGCATCCCAGCCGCTATGCCGACTTCGGCGACTTCGTCTTCGCCTTCGTCTCCCACTACAAGAGCCGTCTGCGCTACTACATCATCTGGAACGAGCCAAACACCGCCGCCGAATGGGGCTTTCGGCCCGTCAGTCCCGCCGAGTACACGGCCATGCTCCAGATCGCCTATCGTCGGGCCAAGGAGGCGGATCCCCAAGCCCAGGTCCTGGCCGCCGGCCTGGCACCGACTCTGGAGCCGCCAGGGAGCGCCAGCGGCATGAATGACCTGGACTTCCTGCAGGGCATGTACGATGCCGGAGCGAAGGACTACTTCGACATCCTGGCCGTCCACGCCTACGGCTGGCAGGAGCCGCCCGACTCCCCTCCCGCCCCCGACCGCATCAACTGGCGGCGCACAGAGCTGCTGCGCCGGATCATGGAGCGCAACGGCGACGCGGCCAAGCCCCTGATGATCACGGAAGGTGGCTGGAACGATCATCCCCGCTGGACGCGAGCCGTGCGCCCGGGCCAGCGCATCGCCCACACTCTGCGCGCCTATGAGATGGCGATGGCCGACTGGCCCTGGTGCCTGGCAGTGAACATCTGGGCCTTCCGCCTGCCCCGTCCCGCCCACAACTTCAACGACTACTATACCTTCGTGCGCGACGACTTCAGCCCCAAGCCGATCTATACGGAGGTGCAGAGGTACGCGCAGGGGAAGTAGCAGCGAGCAGCGAGCGGAGAGCAGCGAGTAAGCAGCAAGCAGCAAGCAGTAAGCAGCAAGCGGTAAGTGCCATGGCAGGGTACAGCCTCTGTGGTATCAAGAGGCGTAGTCAGCTATGGTAGCTGGCGCCCGTGTGCGCACCTGGATGCCGAGGCAAGTTCCCCGGCAAGAGCCGTAGGTCGGCTATCCTGGCCGACGCCGGTGGGCGCGTGGGCTGCGGCCCGTCATGAGAAAAATACCATTGATAGATGTATAGCGATGATGCATACTCTATACATTAAGCTAAAGCATCATGGCATGATGCCACCAGCAGAGAGGTAACGAATATGGCAACCGATGTGGAATGCACAAACCTGTACATGCCTGGATCGCTGGTGGAGGCGTTGCGGAGGCACGTTCCTGCCCGAAAACGCAGCGACTTCATCATCAGGGCGACCGAAAACGAGCTGCGCCGGGTCGAGCTGGCCGCAGCCATTGACGACGCTTTTGGCGCCTGGCGGGATGAGGATCATCCAGAGCTGGCCACAGACGAGGACATTGATCGCTATGTCCGCGATCTGAGGGCAGCCTGGCGGCCTCCCGAAGAGGAAGAGGAGGCCCAGGAGGACGGCAACCGTGCCTGACTACCTTCTCGACACGGGCCCCCTGATTCGACTACTCCGTGGGAGGCAGGACGCCCGCCAGCAATTCCATCAGCTACGCCGAGAGGGAGCGATGTTCATATCGGTCCTCACTCGTGCCGAGGTGTTGCGCGGTATGCGCGAAGCCGAGCGTGACAGAACGATCAGAATCCTGAACGGCCTGCGGGCCTTGCCTGTTGACGTCCCCATCGCCGATCTTGCTGGTGAGCTGATGCGCCAGTACCGAGAGTGGGTTGAATCTGGAACTGACCTACGCGGTCATTGCTGCCACGGCCATGCAGCATGGCCTCATTCTGGTGACCTACGATCGCAAAGGCTTCCCCATGCCCGAGCTTCGCCTTGCTGATCTTTCCCTTGAATGACGGGGCGCGGTATGGTATGATGGGCCGGGCTGATGGTGTCTGATTCGAGGAGGGATCAGCATGGACCAGGAGAGAATCTGGCAGGAGTTCACGTCGCTGCCCCCAGAAGCGCAACAGCAGGTGATGGAGTTCATTGCCTTCTTGCGCCAGCGTCATAAGCCAGGGCGCGCCGCCAGGAGGGCCAGGAAGCGACCGAATCTTGCCGACGAGCCATTTATCGGCATGTGGCGCGACCGTGAGGACATGCAGGACAGCAGTGCCTGGGTGCGCAGGCTGCGCGAGCGAGAGTGGATGCCATGAGCCGACTCGTGATGGTTGACACGGATGTGCTGATTGACGCCGCTCGCAACGAGGATAGCGCCATTGGCTGCCTGCAGCAAATCGAGCGTCAGGCAACCATAGGCGTGAGTGTGATTACTCACATGGAGCTCATGATCGTTTTCTCTCGCGGTTTGAGGTCATAAGGGTGACGGAGCGTGTCTGGGACATCGGCGTGAGCCTGCTACGCAGCTATCGCCTCAGTCACGGTCTGTTGATTGCCGACGCTCTCATTGCCGCTACCGCTCTGGCCCTCGATCGGCCTCTCGTCACCAAGAATCAGCGTGACTTCCACTTCATCGAAGGAATCCATCTGCTCGCATATCCGCAGCCCTTTGCAGCGTAGGGTGGCCGGAGCTGGATGAACGCATGTGGCGAAGGCTGAGTTCCATCATGCCGGACCTGGATCTGCATCGTCACTCTCGCAAGCGGTACCCCTGGCTGCTCGTCTTTGCTCTTCTTCTGCTGGTCGCTCTCCTCTTGTTCCTCCGCCCAGGCCGTGACCAGAGCCTGCGCCGCGTGCAAGAGGCGGGCGTGCTGGTCGTCGCCCTGGACGCCAGCTATCCGCCCTTCGAGACTACCGACGGCCAGGGCAACTTCGGCGGCTTCGACGTGGACCTGGCCCACGAGATTGCCCGCCGACTGGGCGTGCGCGCCGAATTCGCCAACATCGCCTTCGATAGCCTCTACGATACCCTTGTCGCGCAGAAAGCCGATGTGGTCATCTCCGGCCTGCGCTACGAGGCCGAGCGCACGCGCGACGTCTTCTACACCATGCCCTACTTCGACGCCGGCCAGGTGGCCATCGTGCGAGCAGCGGACGCGGCAGCGAAGGTGCAAGACCTCGCGGGGAGAGTGGTGGCGGTGGAGACGGCCTCCGAGGGAGATGTGGAGGCCCGCAAGCTGGCGACAAAGCTCACGGGGCTGGTCGTCCATGGCTATGCGACACTGGAGGACGCCGTGGTTGCCCTGTGGGAAGGCAAGGCCGATGCCGTTGTCACCGATCACGTCTCTGCTCTGGCTCTGGTCAAGGGCCAGGCCGACCTGCGCCTGCTGCTGCCGCCCTTCGCCCCCGATCCCCTGGTCGTGGCTGGCCGGGCAGGCGACAGGGCCTTGATGCGCGAGATCAATCGCATCATCAAGGCCCTGCAAGCGGACGGAACGCTATCGCTCCTCGCCGCACGTGCATTGTGAACAGGATGGCCCCCGAACTCCGCCGCCAGCAGGGCTTCTTCGACGCGAATGCGGTACGCCAAGGCCAGGAGCAGGCTGGCGGCCATGATCGCCGTGCCCAGGATGGTGCCCAGCGCCAGGGTAAACCCCACGCTCCATAGCAGCGAGCCCAGGTACATGGGGTGGCGCACGTAGTGGTAGGGGCCGCTGGTCACCAGGCGGTGGCCCCGCTGAATCTTGACCTGGGGCAGATAGTAGCGGCCTAGAGTGTGGCGGCAAACAAGGCGAAGGCCAATGCCCAGCACAATCAGCGCCCCGCCCACTGCCAGCAGCCAGCCCCCAAAGGGCAGCCAGGCGAGGACGAAGCGTTCGCAGAGAGCGACGCCCAAGGCCGCGAACCAGGCAACGCCGGTCAGCCAGTCCGACCGGCCGCGCGCCTCCTCTGCCCTCCCTGGCACCCGCCGCTGCATCATGGCCCAGGCGCCGCCATAGACAGCCACGAGAGCAATGAAGACCAGAAGGGTGAGCAAGAGTGGGTCCATGGGAACAGTAAGCAGTAAGCAGTAAGTTGCCCGTGACGGGCCGCAAGTAGGGAGCCGCAGGTACAACGTACATCAGGAAACGTGAAATGTACTACACCCTGACGCCCTGACGCCTTGACGCCCTGACGCCCTGACGCCTTGCCACCCTGCCACCCTGCCACCTTGACGCTCTGACGCTTCACGCCCTACACGTCCAGATTCCTCACGCTTTTGGCGTGGGCCTGGATGAAGTGCTTGCGGGGCTGAACGGCCTCGCCCATGAGGATGTCAAAGGTCTCGTCGGCCTTCACCGCATCGTCAATGGTCACCTGAAGAATGATGCGCCGCTCCGGGTTCATGGTCGTCTCCCAGAGCTGCTCCGGGTTCATCTCGCCCAGGCCCTTGTAGCGCTGCACGGTGACCGGCTTGCCCGCCGCCCTTTTCACCATACGATCCCGCTCTTCATCGCTGTAGGCCCAGTGATGCTCCTTGCCCACCGTCACGCGGTAGAGGGGCGGCTGGGCAATGAACAGATGGCCGCCTTCGATCAGGGGCGCCATCTGGCGGTAAAAGAAGGTCAGGAGCAGGGTGCGGATGTGGCTACCGTCCACGTCAGCATCGGCCATCAGAAAGATGCGGTGATAGCGCAGGCGGCTGATGTCGAAGTGGGTGCCGATGCCGGTGCCTAGGGCGGTGATGATGGCCCGGATCTCCTCGCTGCCCAGCATCTTGTCCTCGCGGGCCTTCTCCACATTGAGGATCTTGCCCCGCAGGGGAAGGATGGCCTGGAAGCGCCGGTCGCGCCCCTGCTTGGCGCTGCCGCCAGCAGAATCGCCCTCCACCAGATACAGCTCGCACTTGGCGGGGTCTTTCTCGGAGCAGTCGGCCAGCTTGCCGGGTAGGGTCAGCCCCTCCAGCGGCCCCTTGCGAATCACCAGCTCCCGCGCCTTGCGTGCCGCCTCCCGCGCCCGGGCCGTGGTCAAGCACTTCTCGACGATCTTCTTGCCCTCTGCAAGATTCGCCTCCAGCCATTGGCTCAGCCCTTCTCCCACCACCGATTCCACGATAGTGCGCACCTCGGCATTGCCCAGCTTGGCCTTGGTCTGGCTCTCAAATTGAGGCTCGGTGAGCTTCACCGAGACGATGGCCGTCAGGCCTTCCCGCACGTCGTCGCCGGTGAGGTTCTGCTCGTCTTCTTTGATGATGTTCTGCTTGCGGGCGAAGTCGTTGAGGGTGCGGGTAAGGCCGGAGCGGAAGCCCGTCAGGTGGGTGCCGCCGTCTACGGTGTTCACGTTGTTAGCAAAGGAATAGACAGACTCGGCGTAGCCATCGTTGTACTGGATGGCCACTTCCACCTGGGTATCGTTGACCTGCTTCTCGATGTGGATAGGTTTGGGGAAGAGGGTGGTGCGGTTCTTGTTCAGGTGGCGCACAAAGGAAGAGATGCCGCCCTCGAAGTAGAAGGTGCACTCCCGGTCGGCGCGCTCGTCCCGGGCATAGATGGTGAGGCCACGGGTAAGATAGGCGCTCTCGCGGAAGCGCTGCAGGATGGTATCGAAGTTGTAGTCCAGTGTGGTAAAGATGGTGCGGTCGGGCAAGAAGGTGGTGGTGGTGCCGGTGTCTTTGGCTTCGCCCACTGCCTCCACATCGCCCTGGGGCAGGCCCGCCTTGTACTCCTGGCGGTGCAGCCTGCCGCCCTGGCGCACCTCGACTCGCATCCAGGCCGAGAGGGCATTGACGGCGGATGCGCCCACGCCGTGCAGGCCAGAGGCGACCTTGTAACCGCCGCTGCCGAACTTGCCACCGGCGTGGAGGATGGTCATGGCCGCTTCCAGGGCGCTCTTGCCCGTCTTGGGATGGATGCCCACGGGGATACCCCGGCCGTTGTCCCGTACGGTGACCTTGCCATCCTTATGGATGACGACCTCGATGCGGGTGCAGAAGCCAGCCAGGGCCTCGTCAATGCTGTTGTCCACGATCTCGTAGACCAGGTGGTGCAGGCCGCGCTGGTCGGTGGAGCCGATGTACATGCCCGGTCGGCGGCGCACCGCCTCCAGCCCCTCCAGGATCTGAATCGTCGAGGCGTCATAGATCAACTTGTCGGGTTCTTTGATGGTATCCATGTTTGACCCCATTGATACAAGACGCAAGTGTGACGATAGCGTTCGTTGTGAGTGCGCAAGTGTCCAGCGGCGCTCACCTGCCATGCCGATTTCATCCAGCCTTCAGGACATCAAGCAGTAATGCTTTCACCAGCCGCCACGCGCTCGGGCTCGGGCACGCTGTCTTCGTACAGAGTATCGGGGCAGAAGTCCTGACCGTTCGGCCATTGGATGCTACCCAAGGAAGACCGGACTGAGTTGAAGACACTCGGTTCTACTAACTCGCGGAAGACACCCATGCTCAGGTACGGTCGTACATCGAAGCGCCGCACCTCACCATTCGTGAAGGTGATCGTGAGGGTATAATCTGGATTGGGCTTGACCGCTACAACTCTCGGATTCATCATCAACCACTCCTACCTCAGCGGTTCAATCTTGAATACAGATTGACCTTGGCTGGCGAGTTCCCAGTCAGCCATCAGCTCTTCCTGGTGTATCTCAACCCACGCTTGTACCAATCTCAGTTTGCCTGGCTTCAGCTCGCCTTCCAAGACCTCCCCACTGGGAACAGCAATCACTGCTTCCTGCTCCTAGTACTTGACGTGAACATGCGGCACGTGATGCCGTCGCATGTCGAAACAGTACATCGAAACAATGATCCCATAGAACATTGATATGACTGCCATGATCGTCTCCGAGATCCACCTCGTTTTCAACGACGCGGTCAGCGAACTTGGAGAGGATTCTGTGTTCGCAGCCGCTCTTCCCTGAGACTGCTACGCGTAAACCAACCGTCCCTTCGGTTCTGGGATTCGGCGTCCTAATTCTCGCGCGGTTTCAATCCACTCCTGAATGATGACTTCTACGTTGGCTAGCGCTTCTTGATAGGTTGCGCCATCCGCCATGCAGCCTGGCAACTCCGGGACTTCGGCCACAAATGCTTGGTCCTCTTCACTCCAATAGATGATCACCTCATAGCGAATCATCTTCTGCGCCTCCAAGTCTGTACCTGAGAATCACGCCGCGCACTTGCTTGACCTGATACGGCTTCGCCTGTGCTCCCCTGGACTGAAGGTTCAGGATCTCTTCGACACCTTCTCGTGTGAAGATATGATGGCTGCCACGGACACGTTCGTCAAAACCGAGGCGGCGCATCAGTTGACACAACTCGTCGAAGGGGATGGTCGCGTCTGATGTCCCCCGTAGAATCCGTTCCAAGAGCTTGTCTCGTGGAGTCATGTCACTCCTCGCGCTCGTGGTGCATCAGCGCTCGGCACACCTCTTTGCCGGAGAGGACACGCAGCCTGGTTACTTCTCTACCTCGCGGCCGTCCTGAGTCGGATAGATGGCACTGTCGGCATAATGGGCATAACGTAGGTTTCCTTCTTGAGCCTGCGCCGAACCTCTGAAGCCGACGCCACCTCAAAGAAGCCTTCGACAGCTTCGAGCAAGTTCTGCCGCGCCTCTTCGATGGTCCTGCCTTGAGAGACGACGTCTACCTCCGGACACGTGGCGACGTAGCCGTCCCCCTCGCGCTCAATGACGGCAGTTAGTTGTAGCACGCTCTCCATCTTCGTCTCCTGTTCCGCATGTGGTGCTCAAGCGGACAGATGAGTACGTTGGGCATCATTCATGGCGCCCTGCCCTTGACTCTTCTGCGTTCCCTACGCAGTCTGGGCGGGCCCCTTGCCCGCGGACATGGCCGCCTGGTAGGCGGTGATGCGATCGCGATAGAAGATCATGCTGGCTGCCACCAGCCCTGTGCCGATGTAGGCATTGCCGACGATGCTCACCAGCAGCCCCAGCTCCGACGCCCCCACAGCGCCCCACACATGGGGCATGCCCAACGAGATGATGATCGAAGCCAGGAACAGTCCCAAGGCCGAGGCAGGCCGCATGCGCACCACGGCAATGCTATTGCCAATCGCCCGCAGCGGGCCGACATCGCTGATGAACAGGGCGTCAACGGCAAAGAACAGGTAGAAGTACACCCATAGGACCACCGCCCACAGGGCGGCCACAAAGAGGGAAGCAACCACAGGGGCAAAGAGGGCTGTCAGGGCAATAACGACCCCCGCTGGCAGCCCCAAGAAGAGGGAGACCACCAGCAGAATGGCTATCAGCGCCACGAACCGCACGGCATATATCCCCGCCCGCTGCACGGCAACGGCCGGCTGGCCCGCCCCCGTGCGCACGACCTGCGCAGCCAGCCCCAGGTAGATCGCCCCCAGCACGATACCACACAACAGCAGCACCGCGGCCAGGCCGAGGAACTGGCCGCCACCACTGACTTCGATCAGCGGTGGGCTGCCCACCCACGCTGGTGCCCGCGCATCCTGGGTCAGAGCCAGGCTCGGCATGCCCAACGGATTATTCAGCGACAGCAAGGAGAACAAGTTCCAGCCCCTGGGGTTGTTGTCCAGGCCACTCTTCATGAGCTGCAGAGCGCGCATGGCGTCTGCGTTCGGAATGCCTAGCCCCGCGGTGGCCGTCATGCTCTCTTCCAGAAACGACACCAGCCTGCGCACCAGGGGAACCGCCGATAGCCGGGGACCCAGCCAGTTGAAGAGATCAAGCAGGACAGGCAAGGCGATGAGCCAGGGCTGGCGGTTCACGGTGCGGAAGCCGTCGCTCAGGGTGTCTATGACGCCAGGTAGCTTGGTGGGGCCTGGTGTGCTCATGAGACAAGCAGGCCTCCTTGCATGGGATGGATAGGGCTATCGTACCCCAGCCGGCGGCGCAGGGTATGGTAGAGACGTTCCGCCGAAACGTCTCTACGCAGTATGATGCACAGGCCTATTGTACCACATTTCACTGTGGCTGCAAACAGGGCGAGGGCCCTCAGCCAGGGCCTGTGCAAAGTCGCGGGGGAGACCAGAAAACCTCCCGCAGGTTCATTCCAACCGCAGACCACGGCGGGAGTTCAGTACTCCGGGCGTGCAGGGACTCAACCTGCGGGAGGTTGAGCTGACTTTGCATAGGCCCGGGGCCCTCAGCGAGCAGTACAAGCAGATCCTGTCCCCAGGCGCGCCGGTACGGGCTATGACCCCCATCTTCAACATCTATGGCACCGTCTTCCTGGTGGGCGGCGCCCTCTACTCCGCCTACCTCTTCTGGCGCAAGCGCGTCCTGCCCCCGCGCGTCATGGGGAATATCCTCATCGCCGCCGGCGCCCTGGTCATCGCCTCGGCCAGCACGCTGACGCGGCTGTTCTTCGCCGGCTTCCTATACCTGGGGGAACTGGTGGCCGCCATCCTCATGTTCGCCGGATTCATCATTGCCACGTCACCGGCAGCCGAGATGACGCCGCAGCGGGAGGCGGCACGGCAGGTGATGTAGAACGACGGGCAATGGACGACGAATGACAGACGACTAAGGACGAAGGCCCAAAGCGTCAGGCTCGACGCGCGAGGCGCCAGTCAACGAGGGCAATGCCGAAGATGAGCATCACCGCGAGCATCTGGATGACGCACCAGGGGCAGATGGCGTGGATGACGAACAGCTCCAGGTAGAAGAGGTAGAGGGAGTAGAGCACGCCCCAAGCAGAGACCAGAGTCAGGACAAGGGGCATGCGCTCGCCAAGGGCGCCCTGGAGCCGTACCAGGGCGAGGACGAGCACGAAGGTGTAATAGCCGAGACCGTAGGCGGCAACGGGAATACCGAACATCTCGGAATAGATACTGGTGTTGACCACGTCGCAGCCGCCGCCCAGATTGCACCCTACCTGGCTAACATGGATGTAGTACAGATAGGCAGCGATAGCGATGCCAGCGGTAGCGAGGATAGCGATGACGCCTCCAACGACGAGCGACCATCGCTGTTGGTTGTCCATATGCATACGCTAGGGAAGCACAGGCCCGGCATCGTCGCCCGGCCTGTGCCCGTTGTTGACCCCCTACTTACTGAGTTCAGCGTCGAAGACGCTGCGGAAGTTCTTCATGGCGACCTTTGGTTCCCGGTCCATGACGTTGACTAGACGGCCATTGACCAGGAAGCTTGGCGTGCCGCGAATGCCTGCCTGGCCCGCAGTATTCGTGTCGCTCTGCACCTGTGCCGCGTACTTAGCGCTGTCCAGGCAGGAATTGAAGGGGCTGGTGTTCAGTCCCAGTTCTCTGGCGTAGCGCTTCAGGTTGTCCTTGCTGAAGCCGCCGCCCCCTTCGCTGCCCTGGCTCTGGTACAGCTTGTCATGGTAGGGCCAGAACTGCCCCTGTTCGTCGGCACAGTAGGCCGCCTCAGCGGCCCAGCCCGACTCGGGCCCCAGGAAAGCCATGATGCGATAGACCCAACGGACCTTGCCCGTCTGCACGTACTCTCTGTCAATCTGAGGGCTCACGTCCCTCGCGAAGAGGCCGCACCAGGGTCATTGGAAATCGCTGTATTCCACCAGGGTGACTCTGGCCTGAGCAGACCCCTTGACGAAGCCGCCGTCGCCGCGGGCCGTTCCCCCTTGCGCCACTTGGGGGGAGGCCGTCATGCGGCTGTTGACGACGAAGAGCACGATGGCAGCGATCGCCAGGGCAGCAATGACGGCTATCACCAGACCGAGGGGGGACGGAGGCTGCACCTGACCAGGCTTCTGCCCGGGGCGAGCCGGCTGCCGCTGAGACGACCGCTTGGTGCTTCGGCTTGTGGCCATGCTACGCATTCTCCTGAATACAATGTGCCCGCCCTTGCACTGCAGCGAGAGCGGGTAGCGGCAGAACTGGTGGGCCGTACAGGACTCGAACCTGTAACCTTGGCATTAAGAGTGCCCTGCTCTGCCAGTTGAGCTAACGGCCCGCCGAGATTATAGCATAGGCCACCCCGGAAAACAAGAGGGCTAGCCGCCGTAGGCTTACCGCTTGCGCTCCGCCTTGACACCGTTGTCCCGACGTGATACTATCTGCCTGCCGATGGTTTCGGGCCTGTCTGACCTGCTGCAACACGCCGCCAGGAGGGCAGGTGTTCGCCGCACCTGGTCAGAGGAAGAAGAGAGAATGCCGCGAGTTGTTTACGATTTGCGTTCGGTCAGCCGCATTACGGCCTCAGCCGTGGGTGTGCCGGGGAAACGGACGTTCTATATCCAGGCCCGGGAGGGTGACCGGCTCATCACCTTGCTCTGCGAGAAAGAACACGTGGCTGCCCTGGTCATGGGCGTCGAGCAGATGCTGGCAGAGCTGGACGAGAAACGGCCAGAGGCCACGCCGCCGGCCGCCATTCCTGAGGACAGCCTGAAGTTGGAGGAACCTCTGGACCCTATCTTCCGCGTGGGACAGCTTGGCCTGGGCTACGACGAGAGCCGCGATGCCCTCGTCCTCGTCGCCTACCAGCAGCCCGAGAGCGAAGATGCCGATCCAGAGACGCTGGACGCGGCCCGTATTTGGGCGTCGCGCGCCCAGATGCGCGCCCTCAGCCGCCACGGGGCCGAGATCATCACCGCTGGCCGGCCCATCTGCCCGCTGTGCGCTGAACCGATGGATGCCAGCGGCCACATCTGCCCCAGGAAGAACGGCCACAAGCAACTCCCCCTGGAATGAGCAGGCACGCTCATAGCGCCCAAGCCGAACAGCAGGAGGAGCAAAGCCAGACGGTGAGCCTGGAGCGCGTGCTCCGGCTCCTGGACAAGGGGCGTCTGACCTTGGAAGGGCTGATGCCCCATGCCTCGAATTACACCTTCCTGGCAACCGTCAACGATGCCTCCCTCCAGTGCCGGGCTATCTACAAGCCCCAGAAGGGGGAACGACCCCTGTGGGATTTTCCCCAGGGCACCCTGTGCCTGCGGGAGTATGCCGCCTTCCTTGTTTCCACAGCCCTCGGTTGGAACTTCGTCCCGCCCACCGTCTTGCGCAAGGGGCCCCACGGTCTTGGGGCTATTCAGCTCTTCATAGACGCCGTGCCTGACGCCAACTTCTTCACGCTGCGCGACGCTCATGCGCCCCTCTTCCAACGCCTCGCCGCCTTCGACTTCGTGGTCAACAACGCAGATCGCAAAGCCGGGCACTGCCTTCTGGGGAAAGATGGGCGCGTCTGGGCCATTGACCACGGCATCACGTTCCACGCCGATTTCAAGCTACGCACCGTCATCTGGGATTGGGCTGGCGAGCCTCTGCCTGCCGACATTGTGGCCGATCTGCAGGGCCTCGAACGGCGGCTGGCCAGCCCCGACCCGCTGACCGTCACGCTCAGCCGATTCCTGGCGCAGGGTGAGATGGATGCCCTACGCCAGCGGCTCGCCGTGCTCTTGGAGACGGGCCGCTTTCCCGAGCCGGTCCCTGGCACGCCGAATGTGCCCTGGCCGATCGTATAGAGGAGGATACCATGAACGACCGCCAACGCTGGGTCAACACCATGCACTTCCGCCCGGTGGATCATGTCCCCGATGAGGAGTTCGGCTGGTGGCCCGACGTCTTCCCCATCTGGCATCGGCAAGGTCTGCCCCGCTACGTCTGGAGCATCCCCAGCGCCGACCGCTACTTCGGCTTCGCTCGCCGCGAGTTGGTCGGCGTGCGGGTGGGCCTCTGCCCGAGGTTCAAGAAGCATACCGTGGAGGATCACGGCGACCGCAGGATCGTGCAGGATCGTGATGGCGCCCTCGGTCTCTGGCGGAGGAGCCGCGAGTCGTCCATCCCCCACTATCTGCGCTTTGCCGTTGAGACCCGTGACGACTGGAAGAGGCTCAAGGAGAAGCGTCTCGATCCGGCGACGCCGGCCCGCTATCCCGCCGACTGGGAGGCCCGCAAGGCCGAATGGAAGACGCGCGACTACCCGCTGGGCATAGACGTGGGCAGCCTGTACGGGTGGATTCGCAACTGGATGGGCTTTGAGAAAACGGCCCTCACCTTCTACGACGACCCGGACTGGATGGAAGAGATGATGGAACATCTCACCCAGTTGATCCTGACCGTCATCGCCCGCGCCGTGAAAGAAGTGGACCTGGACTTCGCCGCCATGTGGGAAGACATGGCCTTCAACAATGGCCCCATGATCTCGCCCGCCCTCTTCCGCCGCTTTATGGTGCCCCGCTACAAGCGCATCACCGATTTCCTCAAGCAGCATGGCGTTGACGTCGTCTATCTCGACTGCGATGGCAACATCAATCAGTTGGTAGAGCCGTGGCTGGAGGCGGGGGTCAACTGCATGTTCCCCATCGAGGTACGGGCAGGCAGCGACCCGGTGGAACTGCGCAAGCGCTACGGCAAGCGGGTGCTGCTTCTGGGTGGCGTGGACAAGATGGCCCTGCTGGAAGGCAAGGCAGCCATTCGCAAGGAGATCGGCCG
>DAOUCN010000356.1:0-8223 GCA_034431995.1 Chloroflexota bacterium
CAAGAGGCCCATCGCCCGGCCAGCACGGGCACGTACCTCATCGGTCGGCAGACCCAGGTGCAGCGGCCCAAACACCACGTCCTCCCAGACCGTTGGTGAGAAGAGCTGGACGTCCGGGTCCTGGAACACGAGACCGATGCGGCGACGCAGGGCAAAGGCGTATCCTTCATCCTCGAGCACAGCCTGCGTCAACGGTGTGCCGAATACGCTCAGCGTCCCTGCTGTCGGCAGATACAGACCATCGAGCAGCTTCAGCAGTGTGCTCTTGCCCGACCCATTGGCACCGAGCAGAGCGACCTTCTGCCCTGCGGCAATCTCCAGGCTCACATCATCCACTGCCACTTGGCCTGGCCCGTAGGCAAACGAAATGTGGTCAGCCTTGAAGATCGTATTGTCCACCCCTTCATCCTCCCAGTGCCAGGACAGCAGCAGGCACCGCCAGTGCAGCCAGCATCCACAGCACGTCGGCCCGCTGCATGTGCAGAGGCTGCGACAGCTTCGGCTCGCCGCGAAAGCCCCGCGAGACCATCGCCAGGTAGACTTCCTCGCTGAGATGGTACGATTTCCCCAACAGCACGCCTATGCTGTTGGCAATCCACCTTCGATCGGCGCTGCCCCCCATGCGTCCGACCAGGCGGCTCTTGCGCGCCAGAAACATGTCGTTGGTTGTGTGCAGAAGAAGAAAGATGTAGCGGTACGTGATGCCCAGAATAACGACAAAGACCTGGGGCACGTGCAGGGCACGCAGCGCCCCAAGCAGAACACCCCAACGCGTCGTCAGGACGAGAACGACCGCAAACGACACAGAGGTAGCCACCCGCAGAAGAAGGAGCCCTGCCGTGCGCAGGCCCTGCTCAGTGATAGCTACCATCGGCTGCTCAAGCAGGATCAGGACAGGCCGTCCCGGCGTCACGAAGCTGAAGATGGCCGGCAGAGCGATGACGCCTGTGAAGAACGGCAAGAACAGCCACACCCGTTTGACGAAGAACCCCAGTGGGATCTTGCCCCCCAGCGCGAGCACCAGAGCAAGGCCATACAGCAGCGAGAGGGTTGAGAGGGAATGGGCCAGACTCGCCGCCAGGATGAGGGCGATCGCTGCTACGACCTTCGTGCGGGGATCCGTGCGCTGCCAGACACCGGGCAACTGCGCCATTTCCTCGGCGAAGACAGTCGCCTCCAGCGCGCTTGTGACATCCTCGATGGTTTTCTCGAACCAGTCTCGCCGGCGCCGTCGGCCTGCCACGGCCACCGGTGTCAGGGGGATACCGCCCGCCCCCCGCCCCGTTCCCTGCATGTCCATGTCATGCATTTGCCTTTGCCCCACTATATCCATGTGGGAGCAGGCCCGACGCCTGCCCCCACGCTCTGCCGCTCAGGTTATCTGCCCTCGGCTCGATTCTGCCGAAGCAGAAGCCGTCCCAGGATAAGGACGATGACCAGCAGAATGGCAATGCCAACCACCGCCGACACAACGTAGCCTACTGTGGCATTCGCCAGGAATGGGACCTCATAGTCCGGCAGCGGGGCACTCCAGATGCTGCCAAAGCGCTCCAGACCGGACGGGACCGAGCCATACAGCTCCTGCAATTCCTCCGTACCCCACTCGCCCCAGGCTGTACCGGCAGCCAGCAGCCCCAGGGGGCTGAGCAAAGCAAGCACGGCAAGGCCGACCCACAGCGGCCCCGTCAGAACGCGGCTCGCGACGGACGGCGCCTCAGCCGGTACGCCGAGCTGCAGCAGCGGCTGGTTCGCTCGCTGAAGATAGGCAACGACGAGCCCGGTGACGATGCCCTCGATCGGCCCCGCAATCAGAATGTGTCCAAGCATCATGGCCGGTATGGCTTCGCCAAGGCCATAGGGACCATAGAGCGGTGTGCCGTCGGCAGCGCGGAAGAGGGCCGGCTGAATGCCGAATTCGACAGCACTCAGGAACGCGGCCGCATTGAGGGCGGTGAAGCCAGCAACCCCTGCCGCAATCACCCGCCGCCTTGAGGTCACAGATGAGTTGCCGCTCAGGATTGTGTAGAGGGCATAGCCAACAAAGGGCAGGACGATCGCCATGTTGAAGGCATTAGCCCCAAACGCCAGAATGCCACCATCGCCGAAGAAGAGGGCCTGCACCGCCAGGGCAATGCTGACGCCGATCACCGTTGCCCACGGCCCCAGGACAATGGCCATCAGTGTTCCGCCTACCGCGTGGCCCGTCGTCCCGCCGGGCAGAGGGACGTTGAACATCATAATAACGAAGGAAAAGGCAGCCAGAATCCCAATCAACGGCACCATGCGACCGGTCAGCAGCCGCTTGACCCGCTGCGTTGCCAGGTACCAGAAAGGCGCCGATGCCGCGTACATCACGGCGCAGGTCTGGGGACTGAGGTAACCATCGGGAATATGCATTGTCTAGCCTCCTGCATGTCCATTTGTATTGCCGCCCTCTCGGCAGCGACGGCAGAATCCCCACAGGGCAAGATGATCAATTGCCGTCTCGAAATCGTAGCGCTCCATGACCCGGCGGCGAAGATCATCCACAAGTCCGTCGTCAAGCTCCAGCACCGCCCCGCACCGGTGGCAAATGAGATGGTGGTGGCGCGGGCTGGCGGCCTCGTAGCAGACGCACCCGCCCCCCATATCGGTGACGGTGACCAGTCTCAGGTCTAGCAGGCGTTCCAGGTTCCGATAGACGGTTGACAGATTAATGTCAGGATAAGTCCGGGCGATGCGCCGATGGATCTCCTCAGCGGTGATGTGTCCTTCGGTCCCGGCGATAGCGCTCAAGATCATCCTACGTTGGGGCGTCAGCCGGATGCCACGTCGGCGTAGCTCGCTATCATTGATATTCATGATATTTGCATCTCTTGGCAAAAGCGTTTAGTCGCAACTGGATTATAGCGCAGCAGGCATCCTGTGTCAACGCCCTGGGGGCCTGTCGAGGGATGCCAACTAAGTATGACCGGAGATACAAGGCTGTGGGGCGGGCATATTGCCCGCCCTACGTCACTTTTCAAGTTGCAGAACGCTGGCCCACCGCAACGGGGTTTGCGTCTCGTCATGCCTGCGATCCACGAATGACCCACGAATACTCGAATGTCCGCCACCTGATTCGAGTGTTCGTGTGCGATTCGTGGACGGCTGCCCCGACATAGAGCAGCAGATCTTGCATGTCCGCGGTAGCACGCAACGCGAAAAAGCCTTGGGCTTGTCGAGGAATGTACATGACCCTGTGGTCAAGGACATGCTTGCCGGGCATGACCGCAGATGAGGAGATTGCCGCCCTGGCACACCAGTTCAGCCGCGCGCAGCGATGCCCCCATCCACTGCCAGTACCTGGCCGGTGATGAAGCGTGCTTCGTCCGAAGCCAGGAAGACAACGGCGGAGGCAATATCCCCTGGCTCACCCACCATACCCAGCGGGGATAGGGCAGCAAAGCGCTGGCGCGAAGCCTGACTCATCGGCTCTGGCTTTGAGTCTATGATGCCAGGCGCAACGGCGTTGACGCGGATCTCTGGTGCCAGAGCCAGTGCCAGGTAGCGGGTGAGCATCACCAGCCCAGCCTTGGACGCCGCATACGGGGCAGCCAGGTCATAGCCAGGATGAGGCGACAGGGCGCCCCCCGAGGCGATGTTGATGATCACCCCGCCTCCACGTGCCAGCATGTGGCGCGCCGCGGCCTGGGCGCAGAAGAAAGGCCCCTTCAGGTTCGTGTTGAGCACGGTATCCCACAGGGGCTCATCAACATCGAGCACGCGCCTGGTGCTGAACACGCCTGCGTTGTTCACCAGGATGTCTAGCCCGCCCAACGCGTCTGCCGTCCGGCGCACCATGTCCTGGATCTGCGCCACGTTCTCCATGTCGGCCTGCACAACGACCGCCCGCACGCCCAATGCCTCGGCCTGGCGTGCCACGTCCTGCGCCCTGTCGGCCGAGCTGCCGTAGTGCACGGCCACGTGCACACCAGCCCTGGCCAGAGCCAGGGCAATCCCGCGTCCAATGCCCCGCCCCGCGCCGGTCACCAACGCAACCTTGTTCGCCAGACCAGCCATGCACCTACCCCTATCATCCCCCCGCGCGCGTAGGGGCACGACGGATCGTGCCCCTCTCGATGGCGCCCTCAATTGCATCGTGCCTTCAGCACATCAGAAGAGGCTCAACTGCTGTGGAGGTGCCTCAGGCTCTGTGGTCTCCTCGATCTTGTCCATCTCAGCCAGAAGCCGCGGTATCTTCTTGATGTCCGCTTCGATGTCGGCCCGGTAGCGGGGCTGATGCAAGGCCGCCGCCGGGTGATACATCGGGAAATAGATGACGCCCCCTTGCTTGCGGGCCTGGCCGTGGATGCGAGAGATATTCTGGTCAGGGAAGTACTTGGCCATCGAATAGCGGCCCAGAGTGACGATGATCTTCGGCCGGATGGCCGCGATCTGCCGGTCCAGATAGTCGTTGCAGGCAGCGATCTCCTCTGGCAGGGGATCCCGGTTATCTGGTGGGCGGCACTTGATGACGTTGGCAATGAACACATCTTCCCGCCTAAGGCCGATGGACGCCAGCAGTTCCTCCAGGAACTGCCCCGCCGGCCCGACGAAAGGCCGTCCCTGCTGATTCTCATGCCAACCCGGTGCCTCGCCGATAAACATGATGGTGGCGTGCTCAGGCCCTTCCCCCGGCACCGCCCTCAGGCGCATGCGCCCTAGCGAGCACTTCTGACATACGTTCACTTCGCTGGCTATCATCTCAAGCTCAGACACTGGTCTCTCCTGAGTGGGTCGGGTATGATGCCCGGCGGGTTGGCCGCGCTCCCGCCGCCGACAGCGAGAGCAAGCCACGTCTGCCCTGCTAGCGCCAAGACCTGTATCGGATCAAGGCCCGCAGGGCCGGCAATCCATCCTTCCAGGGCGAGAGCTTCTTCTCCTGGCGCGGCGCATATGAGATGGGCACTTCAATGATCCGATAGCCGCGACGTGCGATCTTGGCTGTGATCTCCGGCTCGATGTCAAAACGGTTACATTCGATCTGCAAGCCCCTGGCCACGTCTGCTGCCATGAGCTTGTAGCAGGTCTCCATGTCTGTCAGGCGTGTTCCGTACAGGATGTTCGTCACCCAGGTCAGGAAACGGTTCCCATACTGAAGCAGTGGTCGCTGCTTGTGGAGAGGTCGGGCGCCATAGACGACCTTCGCCTTTCCCTCCACCAGGGGCGGCAGCAGTCGCAGATAGTCTTGAGGATCGTACTCGAGATCCGCGTCCTGAATAATCACTGCGTCGCCAGTGGCCTGGGCCAGGGCCGTGCGAATCGCCGCACCCTTGCCTCTGTTCACCTGGTGCCGAAACAGGCGCAGGCCGGGGATACACAGTCCCTGCAGGATTGACCATGTGTCATCCGTCGAGCAGTCATCTACGACAATGATCTCCTTCTCGATGGGCACCGCGGCCACCCGCCGCAGAATCTCGGCTACACCCACAGCCTCATTGTAGACAGGCATCAGGACCGATAGTTTCATGACCGCTGCTCGCCCCGCACGGCAGTTTGCTTCCGCAGCGCGCCCTGGCGGGCCGCTGTGATCGTCATCTGCACGCTGACGACCAGCAGGAAGATGGCGAAGATCTGGCGCAGCACGTCCCTTAGTGGCCCGATTGCCAGGGACGAACCAACGACGGCAGCAACAATGGACGTGACGGCAATCCAGGGGACGACATAGCTCGTCATATTGCCCTTCCGCAGGTGCGTGGTAGCGCCGACGATAGCCGTCGGGATAATCACCAAGAGCGAGATCCCCTGGGCGTCCTGTTGACTCATGCCCAGCAGGAGTGCCATCGCTGGCACCATGACTAGCCCGCCGCCCACTCCCATGATCCCGCTCAGCACGCCGGCGATGAACCCGATTATCGTGATCACAAGCGCCCCGCTCAGTGTGTTCGCCTCCATCTGGCTCGCCGTTGACGGCGACGGCAGCAGCATGCGCAGGGCCACCAGGAACAGCAGGACACCGAACGACATGCGTAGCTGCCGGGCGGGTATCTTGTTCATGGTCAGGGCGCCAACACGAGCGCCCACCATGCTCCCTGCTGCCAGTTCAGCAGCGACAAGTAGGTCCGTATGGCCCTGCCAACCGTAGGTCGCAGCGCCGGCTATTGCGGTGAAGACGATCACAGCCAGGGATGTGCCGTGAGCCTTGTGCTGGGTCATGGCCAGGAGCGCCGTCATCAGGGGAACCATGACGATGCCTCCGCCAATGCCCATTAGCCCGCTCATCAGGCCGGCGGCGGCCCCGATGAGCAAGCAGATCACGATGTCGCGCGACGGCTCTTTCAAGAGTGCTCCTTGCAAAGGGAAGGCTGTGTGCTCGCCTATTCTAGCGCAAAGAGGGGAAGGCGTCAAGCGCCGCGCGCTGAAATCCGGTGGTAACGCGCGGCCAGGTCTTGCCATACACGAATGGCCACGAAGACACGAATGGCGAGCCGCTGCACGGCGATGGCTTATGCTTTGCACGCTGCGCCGGTCGATAATGGCCACGAAATACTTCAATCGCGAGCGGCTGCACGTATGAAGGCTGGGACCCTCGGCGGCATTGCTGCGCAGGGCGTGGCGTCATTCGTGTACTCGTGAGGATTCGTGGACGGCAATCATTCCCTACCGCGTTACAACCGGATCTCAGCCGCGCGTGACCGGGAGTAAGGAGGTGCTCACAAAACCCCGGCGACTCGAAGCCGCAACAACGGGGACACGCAGTCCCCCTGCGGGGACTGTCGTAGCCTTTCGCGCCAGGCTGCGCGATGTCGGAGCGGTGGTCTCAACCGTCTGAGGGCCCTACCATCGTTGGCCGAGCTGCCCGCAGATCACGAGGGGACCAGGGTACAGCCGATCTCGTGGCCAGCAGCGATGATTCTCTCGGTTCATGAATCAGTTGGGAGGTTGTGACGCAGAACGGGGGTTCATGCGTGGCACCACTCATGAGAGCACGCTGAGCAAGAATCGGACGCCAGATTGCACGAAGTAGACCCCCAGCGCTAGCAGGAATACCCCGCACACAATGAGAACGGCCCGATAGACCGACTCGCTCACCACCCGCCGCCCAGAGGACGCAGCGAAGGCGACCAGGCTGAGCCAGCCCAGGTCGGACATGATGTGCCCAACGAAAAGAGCGACAAGTCCCAGCACGCCGTAGCCCAGGGCCAGCACCACATAGGTGGCTCCTACCGTCGCCCACCAGAGCACCCAATAGGGGTTGCTGATGCTGACCAGGATGCCGTTGCGGACGTGGCTTCCCATGCTCGCGGTCTGCCCAACGGCGTTGCCATCGGCCAGCCCCATGCGTCCCTGCCAGGCAGAGCGCGCGATATCGCTCCCCATCCATAGCAGCACGCAGCCGCCCACGGCAGCAATCGTCCCCGCGACGGCACCGTGCTGGAACACGCGGTTTAGCCCCAGAGCAAGGGCCACCACGACGCCGGCTTCAGCAATGGCATGGCCCAGCACGAGGAGCGGCCCCGCCCGAAAGCCCCGCCGTGCGCTCTCCGTGATCGCCATCGCCGTCAGCGGCCCGGGAGCTAGAGCACCAGACAAGCCAACCAGAAAGGCAGTCACCGCGAGGGACACTAACCCTACCACAGGCTACTCCCTTTCGTAGACGACCTGTCCGCCGACGATGGTCATCTCGACCCGCGTGTGGAGCAGCTCGGCCGGCTGCCCGTTGAGGATATCATGCGATAGGACAACCATGTCGGCCAGCTTCCCTATCTCCAGCGACCCTTTGTCGGTTTCCTCGCCCGATGCATAGGCCGCGCCCAGGGTATACGCCCGTAGTGCCTCCCCTGCCGTGATGCACTGCTCCGCATACCAGGCCGTGCCGTCCCGCTCGTCTGCCCGCTTGCGGCTCACCGCTGCATAGATGCCTGCCAGGGGGCTGATCGGCTCCACCGGACAATCTGACCCGAAGGCGAGGGAGACTCCCGCCGTCAGCATACTGCGCCAGGCATAGGCGTACCGTGAACGCTCACCCCACAGCCGGATGGCGGCATCGCGGTCCGACGTGCAGTGAATCGGCTGCATGGAGGCGACCACGCCCAGGCGGGCGAAGCGGAGCACATCCGCCGGATCCACGATCTGGGCATGTTCGATACGATAGCGCAGACCATTGCCCTCGCCAGCCTGCCGGCTCTCCTCATACACGTCAAGGACATCGCGGTTGGCCTGGTCACCAATGGCGTGGATGACGGGCGCGATGCCTGCCAG
>DAOUCN010000357.1:0-25017 GCA_034431995.1 Chloroflexota bacterium
GCCGCGCAGCGCGTCCATCAGTGCCCGCACCTCCCGCTCCCGCGTGGTAGGTTGATCTAGATTCTGCACCACCTGGATCACCTCGCGCGTCTCTGGCAGGTAGAAGTCCACCTCATACCCGCCCGGTGAGGCTGTATAGTAGATCTCCTTCGTCCGCCGGCGTAGGGCCAGGAACACCATGTTCTCCAGCATTCTGCCAGTGTTCGGCGAGAAGGAGAAACCAACTGCGTTGGCCATCCCCGTGTCAATGGCATACACCTTCTTCGGCGCGATCTGCTGGCGTCTGACCGAAACGGCGTACACATTGACGGTGAAGAAAAGCCAGCTATCCTCCATGTACTCGATGTAGTTCTTGACCGTGTTGACGCTACCGAGACGGAGTTGCTCTTTGAGCTTGTTGTACGAGACCAGAGTCGCCGGGTTGCTGATCAGGTAGAACGCCAACTCCTTGAGGGCGCGTACCTCCTCGATGCGATAGCGGCTGGCGATGTCCCGATAGAGCACGTCGTCATACAGAGTGCGCAGCAGTGGCAGGTCCGGGTACTTGAGCGGCTCAGGGATGCCGCCCAGGCGCAGGTATTCGTTCAAGTAGCCCTGTAACCTGGCAGCATCAGCCGTGGTCTGTCGGGTCATGTCGGGGAGGAGATAGCGCCGCAAGCGCAGGAACTCGCTGAACGAAAAGGGGAGAAGCTCGACCGGCAGGTAGCGACCGGTGAGCCGGCTGCCCAACTCGCGGCTAAGCAGCGAGGCGTTCGATCCCGAGATGTAGAACTTGGCGCCCATGTCCATGAAGCGGCGCACAAAGCGTTCCCAAGCGGGCACGTTCTGCACTTCGTCCACTATGAAAACCCGGCGCTCGCGGAACAGCTCGACGAGGAGCTGGTACAGGTCAGTCGCATCATCGGCGGCAAAGCCGAGGAAGCGGTCATCCTCAAAGTTCACATAGTAGAACTGCTCCTCGCCCAGCCAGTGTGCAAACTGCGCCAGCAAGGTGGATTTGCCGACCCTCCGCAGGCCAGAGACAATGACGGCATGGGGCAGAGACGCCGCCCGTTGCAGCTCGGCTAGCTGCGTACGCGGGACACCGGTGTCGCGCTGCCAGAAGGCACGCCATTGCTCCAGCAGCATGGCCTTGATCTCGTCTTTGGCCCATTTGCTGCGCCAGGAGTTTTCATTCATGGTGAAAGTATACACCAAGAAGTCTTCATTGTCAATGAAAACTATGCCGCTATGCAGGGTCTTTTCGTTCTCGCTGTCATCCTGAGGAGCGCGCTTCAGCGACGAAGGATCTCGCTCGGCACGACTGAGATTCTTCGCTCGTTGGGGAGCACTCGCTCAGAATGACAACACAATGAAAAGGCCCTGTGCCACTATGTACGCAGATAGGCTTTGGCGGCCTCGAAGATGGGCCCTGGCACGGCGATGGTGCTGACCTGGGGCGTACCGATGGACAGCACCTTGAGCCTCTGCCAGTAGGCCCACCGCTCGCCCGCCGGTCTGATCTCGCGCCACGGGATAAGCAGAGCAGGATGACTGGGCACCGGCGTGGCGACGTACAATCCCTGCGGGCTGATGCAGACGGTCATCGAGTTGCGATAGCGCACGATGCCGCCCACCAGGAGCGTCTGCCGGTTGAAGGTCTGGCCGTGCGGCATATCGGTTGCCTGGTAGAGCTCGGCCAGGCGGTCCCATCCGCTCCAGCGGCGAAAGAGGGCAAAGAGGATCGCGAAGGCCAGCACCACGAGAATGAGCACGCCGGCGAAGACGGTGAGGAAGAAGAGGGCTGGGTTGTCCATTGAGGTCTCCTCTCTGTGGTGCATTGGGCGGCGTGCCCACCGGGTGACGTGAGACGCGCCGCCTACGCGCCCCAGGTATGCGTGTCCACATCCAGATGCACTGAACAAGAACGTCGTTTCGTGTCTTGGTGACGTGGTAAAGACGACGGGTGGCAGGTCACTGGCTGGCTTCGCGGCCGACGGCTGCGCCAGGTCACAGACCTGCCCTACGCGGCAAAGCAGGTCACAGACCTGCCCTACGCAGCGATGGCGCGCTGAAAGAAATCGAGCAAGCGCAGGTACAGGGTCTTCTGATTCTTGGGGCGGGAGATGCCGTGGCCTTCGTCCTCGAAGGCCAGCAGCTCATAGGCGATCCCCGCCTGCTCCAGGGCCTTGCGCACCGCCCGCACATTCTGCGGCGTGACGTTGGGGTCCTGCAGGCCCTGGACGATGAGCAATTTGCCCCTGATGTTGCCCACAAAGTTGATCGGCGAGCGCTCGCGGTAGCGTTCGGGAACCTGAGTGGGGCTACCGCCCATCATCTCCTCGCTATAGGGCCGCAGGTCAGGGCGCGTCGTCTCGTAATCTACCACGAGATCGGTCATGCCGCACACGGGTGCCGAGGCGGCCAGAACAGAGGGCGGAAAGTGGGTGATGGCGTGCCAGGCCGAATAGCCGCCATACGATGTGCCTGTGATGCCCACCTTTCCCGGCTGGGCGATGCCCTGGGCAATCAGGGCTTCAATACCCGTGCGGATGTCCTCTTGCTCGCGGCCTCCCCAGCCATCGGCCTTGATCGCTTCCTGGAATTGCAGGCCGAAGCCGGTGCTGCCCCGATAGTTCGGGTCAAGGACATTGAAGCCCTGGCTGACGAAGAACTGAATCTGGTTGTTGATTCTGTCTTCGCTGTGCCAGGTCGGCCCGCCGTGGACGTAGACGATGGTGCCCCTGGCGCTGCCCTTTGGCCGGTGCAGCCAGCCTTGAATGGGCAGCCCGTCTACCGATGTCCAGCGGACGTCTTGTGCGGGGGCGAAATGGCGGGGCTTGAGGGGCGTGCGCTGCCAGACGCGGGACAGGCTGACGAACGCCTTGGGCCGGAGGGAGCGAGCGTCCAGCGGGAAGCGCACAACGTCCGTTGGCTGGCGCGAGCTGTAGTACTGGCCCAGCCATTGGCCGTCGCCAACAGGAGCCAGAGGAACCAGATTGCCCGAGACAGCGGGGAAAGGCGTTTCCTTGCCCGTCTGAGGATGGAGGAGGGAGCACCGACGGCGGGCCTGCTCAATCTCCACCACGACGATGTGCTCGCTGCCAAAGGGCACGAAGGCGTCCTCGATGTTGCGCGCCGGATCGTCGAGCAGCCAGCGCAAGCTGTTGTCGCTGAGCGTCCACACGCCCAGGCGGCGGTGGGTCCTGGTCTCGGCCAGCGCCACGACGCGCTCGCCGTCAGGGAACCAGGAGGCAAAGACCTTTACATCTGGTCCCACATTGAGGATTTCCCGATCCTGCCGGCCCTCGATGTCCACCAGCCAGATCTGCTGGCCGGCGGGGTGCAGGTCTGCCCGCTGGTAGAGGATGTGGCTGCCGGTGGAGTTGAGTTCAGGCCACAGCCAAGTCGGCTTCTGGGGTCGCGCCAGAACCACCCGCTCTCCCGTCTGAAGATCGTGGCGGTAGACCCAGGTGGGCTCGATCTCCTGGCCGGTGGCAACGTCGAAGTTGGCACCGTAGACCAGCCAGCGGCCATTGGGGTGCAGGCTGCCGCCCCGGATGTAGTAATTGGGATTGGGTTCGGTGAGCGGAAGCATGGCCAGGGGGCGATCCAGGTCTACCCGGAACAACTGATAGCGCTCGTTTCCATCCTTGTCCTGGGCGACGATGACGGCCCGGCTATCGGGCGTCCAGGAGATGAGCATGGTATCGTCCTGGGTGGCGGTGAGGCGCACGGGTGGCGCCGAGCCGTCGCTGGGGGCAGCATAGACGTCGGCGGCGGGGCCAACCTGGAACCAACTCCAGGCCGCCCAGCGGCCATCGCGAGAGACGCGCGGCTCGTACATTCTGGGCAGGGAGAGTAAGGCGTCGAGGAAGCGCTCAGGTTTCACGTAGGCTCTCCTTTGCGGCGGATGTAGATTGTCTTCTCAACCGAGGCGTGGACAACGCCCTGGGCATCGGTCAGGTCAACGGAGTAAACGCAGTCCAGCGACGGCTTCTCGACTAGCTCGGCCTTGATACGCTCGATCTCCTGGTCACCGAGGACGCAGCGGGCGTACAGGGTTGAGCGGCCTGGGCGTTTGAAGCGGATGGTAGCGGCCTTGTCCCAGACGACGTAGTCCTTGCCCAGGATCTTGATGAGCATAAGCATGTACATGGGGTCGAGGCCGGCGTACATGCTGCCGCCGTAGATGGTGCCCACGTAGTTGCGGGTGCGCCAGGAGAGGGGCAAGGCGACGTGTATCTCGTGCCAGTCGGCGGCGATGTAAGTGACATGGGCCCCCGTGCCCCAATAGGCGGGGAAGAGGTTCATCCCCCAGCGGAAGAGACGGGTTGTCGTGGATTCAGGCATAGGTTGTGCTCACAAGTGGATTCTCCCCTCACCCTAGCCCTCTCCCGCAGGGAGAGGGAAGCCTTCACCCTAACCCTCTCCCACGAAGAGAGAGAACAGGGTCAGCGTAGCAAAAGCGGAAGGTAAATGGACTGCATGGAGTCTACGACTGTCAGGGTCACGGGTACCGAAACCGGCGGCACGCTGGAGACGCCGACGGGAGAGACGGTGATTGTCCCCGTGTAGCTCCCGCAGTCCAGGCCGCGCTGGCTGGCCCGCACCTGGATCGTGTCGGCGCCAACAGCCTGCGCCTGGAGCCAGCCTACCTGGCTCGACACCTGCCAGGTGGGACATTGGCAGCCATTGCTCACCTTGAGTACAGACGCAGGCGGAGCGCTGCCGTTGCGGCTGGCGAGAAACGAAAGGGATGAAGGGGCGACGCTCAGGGAAAGGGGCGTCTGGCTGCCCTCGGTGATGTCTGAGAACTGGCCGCCGCCATCGGTGTAGCGCACCCAGACGCCCTGGCCGCGATAGTTGCCGCCGGGCACATCCCAGGTCATGGTTGGGCTGACACGCTGCGGGGCCGTGAAGAAGGAAACGGCGTCAACGTACACATCCGCCGGGCCGGTGCGCCAGAAGTGGAAGATCAGGAAGACATCGTTGGGGTTCGAGTTGAAGGTAAACGCCAGGGGAAACTCCTGGTAGCGGTTGGCGGCGGCAAAGTCGGTGCCCTTGACCATGAGCGGGCCGTACTCGGTGCCGCCGCCAATGACTGAGATGCGCACGACTTCGCTGGCCGACGTGTTGCTGTTCACCTTGAGACGGACATAGGCCACCAGAGGGGTGTCCTTGACGAAATCGGTCGTGTAGAACCAAACGAAGGAGTCGCCGCTGCCGGGGCGCAGGCGGAAGGCAGTGCCGCCCCAGGCCGCGTCATCGCCCACTCGCTCGCCGTTCCCCGTCCACAGGTGGAACGTGTCAAAGGTATCGTCGGCGAGCCAGCCCAGGCTGAACTGCACCAGGGGCAGGCCACGCCCGTCCAGGTTGTACAGGATGACCTGGGGCTGCGTGCTGCTCATCTGGGCTGCGCCGATCTCGCTCAGAGGCACGTTGGCGCCCAGGTAGATCGTGTCGCTCACGGTCAGGGTGCGACTGAAGGCATCGCGCAGCTTGACGTAGACCGGGCGCCAGCCTTCGCCCGCGGCGAGCGTCCAGGCTCTCTCGGCGGCATAAGGCTCCCACCTGGCCTCTGCGAAGCAGGCATCGTTGCTCAGCTTCATCTGGAGACCCTGACCCAGGCTGCCGAAGCCTTGCCCCGCCTCGCTGCCATAGATGTACAGGGCGACGTTGGGCGAGGTGGTGGAGATGGCCTCGTTGGCGATGACAACGGGAGCGTAGACAGGGTCATGGCCGAAGTCCTGGGTGACGTAGCCCCTACCGTCGCTGGCCCGCCGGTAGTAGCCCAAGCCGACTTCACGGGAATTGCGGTCGAGCAGGTTGGCCCGGTGGCCGGGGCTGTTCATCCAGCCGCCGATGGCCTGCTGCGGCGTGACGTAGCCGCAGAAGGCGTTCTCGGCCCCGGCCCAGCCCAGGAAGCCGAAGATGCGGGCGCGACCGTCGGGCCAGTTGCCCTGGCTGTCCTGGTGGCCGCAGAAGCCGATGGGGCGGTTCTCCACCGAGTCCCAGGAGAACCAGCGGGCGGCTTCGGTGAGCTGCACGTTCCAGCGCAGGGGGGGCACGCCGTTCTGTCGCCGGGCCAGATTGCCCAGGTAGACAGTCATCGCCTCGTCGTAGAGGAGAGCAGGCGTTTGGGCAATGCCAACGGTAGGGCGGGCATGTTGCCCGCCGTTCGGTTCCACGTGGGGGCGATTCTCGTGATCGCCCTCATGGGTGTCGGCATCACCGGCAGGCCGAATACCAGATTCGCCCCTACCCCTGTCATGGGTGGTGTAGGGGCGATCCTCGTGATCGCCCACATCCTGGATGGCGGCCAATTCGCCATAGGCCGGGTAGGCAAGCGATGCCACCAGGCAGGCCACGGCCAGGATGACGAGAGGGATCCGTTTTGTCATTGACCGAAATAGCGCAGGAAGAGCTCCTCTGCCCGCTTCTCTCCTTCCTCGGTGACGATCACCGACTTTGCCTTGCTCTAGTAGGTTCTCAGGTCTCCTACCCAAATGCTACCACAGCCGCCACACACTCGGCACGGCCCTGACCCGCTGCCACCGCAGTATGAGCAGACAACACGGGGAAAGCACTTGACTAGTGCACCGACGCCACTGCACACTCGGCACGGCCCTGACCCGCTGCCATTGCAGTATCCACACTTCAGCACGCCGACGTCACGGCCAGCCCAATCGGGGGGAATCCTGAGCAGTACCTGGCCCGCACCGCCACAGACACGGCAAGGTCCTGAACCACTTCCGCCGCAGTAGCCACATCGGACCAAGAACGCCTCAGCGGTCACCTCGAGCACAATAGAAGTGTACTTGACGATCATCATCGGCCTCCCTCGTGGTGGCTTGACACGAATCGAGATCGACAGACGGGCAGACAGCGCCGTCCATGCCCACCGTGGTGCTTGCGCTACCTGTAGATCAGTCTGCCTTCGACCGCGCTATTGATGTTCTGGTGATAGCGCAGGTACTCTTCCAGGATGTCGCGGTCCGAGGTGGTGACCACCTGCGAGCCTTCCAGCGCGGTCAGGGCCTCGTTCGTCAGGCTCAGGCATTTCTGCGAGTTCTTGTAGTGGTAGTCCTGCACACAGATGGTGAAGCGCCCATCATCTGGCACGGGCTGGCCGTTGATGGTCAGGGACTCAAGCCTTCTGCCAGCATTGTCATAGGCCGCCTTGACCCCGCGGTTCACCTGGTAGCATTCACCCTCCCCGTCCCTGTTGTCTGGGCGCATGAAATGGGCAAATGTCTGCTTGAGCTGTGCGCCGGTTATGGTGAACTTGTAGAGCGGGCCATCATAGGGATAGATGCTTCTGAGGTTGCCCAGCGTGACCAGCGGCCCCAGCTCCGTGGCCCGAATGGAGCCGCTGCCCACCAGCATCACGTCCGCCTGGGCACGGCGGGCGAGGATGTCGGCGAAGAGGTTGCCCAGGGCCGTTTCCTCTTCTCGCCGTGGGTGGGTTAGCTTCTGGGCGAAGCGGCAGATGATGGTGTTGTACCTTCTGTCCACGACTTCCTTGAAGGAATCAATGAACTTCTGTAGCTCCTGGTCAGGCTCAGCAATCGAGTTGTCTACCGGCAAGAGCTGCCACGTCCACTCGACGATGCTGTTGGTGTCGTCGTCCACGACGATGTCGTAGCGGCCGATCTGGTCGGTGCCTGTGCCTGCCTGGCTAATCAGGATGCCATTGACCAGGGCAGGCTGCTCCAGGATGGTGTGAGAGTGGCCACCGATGATCATGTCCACGCCCCATTCGGGCTTGAGCAAGGCGGCCAACTCTTTGTCAGAATCGAAGCCAATGTGCGTCAGCAGGACCGTCAGATCAATGTCCTGGTCTCGGTAGGCATTGCAGATCTTGCCTACCTCGGCGCTGGCCTCCTCCAAGGTGACGAAGCTGCCGATGTCCGAGTCCATCTTCAGCTTGTCCATGACAGCCTCGGTGACCACCCCGATGAACAGGATGTCAAAGCCGGCCATGTTGATGATGTGGTAGGGGCGCATGAGCCGCCGGTTGTACTTGCGGATGTAGAGGTTGGCGTTGACGATGGGGAAGTTGGCCATCTTCTCCAGGAAGAGCAGGTGCGGCAGCCCGTAGTCGAGCTCGTGGTTGCCCAGGGTGACGACATCGGGGGCCAGGTAGTTCATGATCTCCATGGTAGAGATGCCCTTGTACTCCGAGTCGATCATGGAGCCCTGCACCATGTCCCCTGCAATCACGTAGAGGACGTTTTCTTCCTCCTTGCGCACCCGGTTGATGTAGCCGGAGAGCAAGGCCAGGCCGCCGATGAGACGGCCCTCCGCCCCCTGCACTTCGGCCAGGAAGTCGCCGTGCATGTCGTTCGAGTGCAGGACGGTAAACGTCTTGGTCTTCACGTGGTTTTCTCCTCTCTCACGTATGTTGTCATGCACAGTGCGCTCACAGCGGGGCGTCTGGTATGCCCCAGGCAGCAACCCGCCCGACATTCCGGGGCAGGTTTCATCTTCACGATTCCCGTGCATGGCGGCTGGCGCGGGGTCCCAGGGGGGCGGCCTTGTGGCACTGTCTCGCCATGGGGCGCCTGCGCGTCCGCCTGGCGCGCTACCGTCCACCCATCAGGCCGGGCATGCCACCGGGCAGGCGGCCCTGGGCGGCCATCTTCATCAGCTTCTGCATCTGGCGGAACTGGTTCAGAAGCTGGTTGATCTCCTGCACGGTGGTGCCGCTGCCAGCGGCGATGCGGCGCTTGCGTCGGCCCTCGATGATGCCGGGGTTCTGCCGCTCCTCCGGCGTCATAGAGCGGATCATGGCCTCCACGCGCTTGATCTGGCGCTCCGTCATGGCTTCGTCCAGACCGGGCATCTGACGGACGCCGCTGAAACCAGGGATCATCTCCAAGACCTGGCCCAGGGGCCCCATCTTGCGCACCTGCTGCAACTGCTCCAGGAAGTCCTCCAGGTCGAAGCGAGAGCTGCGCAGCTTCTCCTCAAGGGCAGCCGCCTGCTCTTGGTCAAAGGCGGCCTCGGCCTTCTCGATCAGACTGAGGACATCGCCCATGCCCAGGATGCGTGAGGCCAGGCGGTCGGGATAGAACGGCTCCAGGGCATCTACCTTCTCGCCGACACCGATGAACTTGATCGGCACGCCGGTGACGGAGCGGATGGAGAGGGCAGCGCCGCCACGGGCATCGCCATCCACCTTGGTCAGGATCAGCCCTGTCAGCCCCACCTGCCGGTGGAACTCCTCGGCTACCCGTACCGCGTCCTGGCCAGTCATGGCATCCGCCACCAGGAGCACTTCGTGGGGAGACACCTTGGCCTTGATCTGTTTCAACTCGTCCATCATCTGTTGGTCAATGGCCAGGCGGCCCGCCGTATCCAGGATCAGCACATCCTGAGCCGCGACCTTGGCCTGCTTCACGGCATTGCGGCAGATGTCGGGCGGGGAGATGCGCGGGTCTTCGGCATGGACAGGGATGTTTAGTTGCCTACCCAGGGTAACGAGCTGCTGGATGGCAGCGGGACGGCGCACGTCGGCGGCGACCATGAGGGGACGATGGCCGCCTTTGTGCAGATGCAGCGCCAGCTTGGCAGCTGTGGTTGTCTTGCCCGACCCTTGCAGGCCGACCAGCATGACCACAGTGGGCGCGCCTGCAAGCTCAAGTCTACTCTGCCCGCCGCCCAGGGTGGTGATCAACTCCTCGTGGACGATATTGATGACCTGCTGGCTGGGGTTAAGGCCGCGCAGCACCTGGGCGCCCAGGGCGCGCTCGCGCACGCGGGCCAGGAACTCCTTGACCACCCGGAAGTTGACATCGGCCTCCAGCAGGGCGATGCGTACCTCGCGCAGGGCTTCGTCTACGTCGGCCTCGGTGAGGATGCCCTTGTTGCGCAGACGCTTGAACACATCTTGTAGTCGTTGCGAGAGAGACTCAAACACGCGCTTCCTCCTGGGCGGCATTATAGCGCATGGAGCAGCAGACGGTCAACCCGTGCGAAGACGCCCCAATGTCGCAGCGGGACGAAGAACTTCCCACAGGTTGAGTCTACCTGTGCGACAGGGAGTATCATTCTGGGCGTTCCTTCGTCTGTATGATTGATCTGGGTTCATCTGCGCTCCTTCAGCGATCATGTGCGTTCCATCACGCGCCAGGGCCTGTGCAAAGTCAGCCCAACCTCCCGCAGGTTGAGCCCCAGCACACCCGGAGTTGCGAACTCCCGTCGTGGTCTGCGGTTGGAATGAAGCTGCGGGAGGTTTTCCGGCCCTTGCGACTTTGCACACGCCGTGATCAGGCGCAGGTTTTGCTTGACAGTCCGTGGCCTGTATGCTATAGTGCGGGCGTGCGAAGCGAGTCGGTAGACCCCAGGTGGCCACCCACGAAGCGGAGGGAAACTTGAGACGATCGGCCTCGTTGGCGCTGGTTGTTGCCCTTCTTCTCGCCCTCAGGGCAGGGCTGTCTGACCCAACACTGCACGGGGCACACGCCGCGCCTCTGGCAGAGGCCCGCCAGGCGGCGCAGCCCGCTGCCTTGCAGGCATCTCGCACGATGGAAACCCGCCAGGCTGCCGTCCCCGTCATCGTTGACGGTGATCTGTCGGAATGGGGCGACATCCCCGCTACTGCCCTCGATGCCACCACCGCGCAATACGTGGCCGGGACAATCAGCGGCTCATCCGACCTGAGCGCCTCCGTCCGCAGTATGTGGGATGGGGCCTATCTCTACATCGCCATTCTCGTCAACGACAACCTTATGCTGGCCGATAGCTCGACGCTCTCCGATGACGATAGCTTCGAGGTGGCTCTGGACGGCGGGCGGGACCGCCAGTGCTGTAGCGCTGGCGATCACCTCTTCACAGTGACCGCCGACGGACGGCTATCGGACCTGGGTACGCCCATCACTCCTAGTCCGGCGGTCCTGCTGTTGGCCATCCGTCAGGGCCCGGGCGCCTACAAGATCGAGATGGCTGTGCCCCTGGTCAACCTGACCAGCCAGCCCGTGGCTGCCGGCACGGTCATGGGCATCAATCTGGGGCTGAACGACGATGATGACGGCGGTCGTCGTGACAAGCGCCTGGTCTGGTCGGGCATGAGCACGCAGGACTTTGCCGTGAGCGGAGACCTGACCTTCACGGGCGGGCCCCTCCCTTCGGCGACGCCCACACCCATACTGACGCGCACGCCCACCGCGATCCCGACAGCGACGGCCACCATTCCCCCAACAGCCACGCCCACGCGCACGGCGACCGTGCCGGGTGCACCAACGCCCACGGCCACCGTGCCGGGTGCAGCAACGCCCACGGCGACAGCGACTCCCGCCGTTCCTGGTACCCCCTCCCTGGAAGACCGGCTCACCACCCTTCAGGGTGATCTCCTGAGCCTGGAAGGTCTCGTCTATGCCATGGTGGAGATCCTGCAGCACGCCGGCTGGTTCCCTGAGAGTCCCACCGCCACACCCACGGTCACCGGCACCCCGCCGACGGCTACCCCAACCCGCGACCCCCTTTCCTATGTCCAGGGGGTGAATGCAGGCGGACCCGCCTACACTGCGCTCAATGGCGATTTCTACGCCGCCGATCAGCCATACAGCAGCGGCTCGTGGGGCTATCTCTCTGGCCCATCCTACCAGGTGGCGAACGCCATCGCCAACACAGACGATGATGAGCTGTACCAGACGGAGCGCTACAACCTCACCGGCTACCGTTTCGACCTGCCGCTGGGAACCTATCAGATCACACTTCGTTTCGCCGAGATCTACCAGTATGCCGTGGTCAGCGGCCGCGTCTTTGACATCAGGATCGAGGACCAGGTGGTGGCCAGCGATGTGGACATCATGGCCCGTGCTGGCCTCTTTACTGCCTATGACCTGACCTTCACCATCCCCGTCTATGACGGGCAACTGACCATAGACTTCGTCCCCAAAGTGGGTGTCCCCAAGGTCAGCGCCATCTATGTCAAGGGTAGCGGACCAACGGGACCGACGCCAACGCCGTCGCTGGCCGATCGGGCGAATGCCCTGGCCGAGGAGATCACCAACCTAGAGCTGTTGGTGATGGCCATTGTGGACACCTTCCGTACTGGCCTGGCCGGCGTGCCCACTGCCACGCCATCGCCGACGGCAACCAGCGCGCCTGCCACGCTGACCAGCACCCCGGTCGGGCCGACGCGCACCAGCACCCCTACACCCACGCGGACGGCGACGCGGACAGGGACGATAACGCCGGGCGGACCAACCTTCACGGCTACGCCCACGGTTGCTGCCACCAACACCCGCACGGCCACGTCCACGATTGCCCCCACCAACACGCGCACCTCCACGCCCACCGGCACCCTCACGCGCACCAGGACGTCCACGCCCACGCCCATGCCCACGGCAACGATCACGCCTACCGTCACGCCCGGCGGGCCGGAGGTCACACCCACGGCTACGAACACCGCTCGGCCGACGCGCACCTTCACGCCCACCCTCACCTGGACGCCACACACGTCCGCCAAGAAAGGCGTTGGCAGGGGCTGGGGTGTCGGCACACCGGAGCAGTTGCGCGAACTAGGCGTGAGCTGGGCCTATTCCTGGGGGCTTAGCCCCAAGGCGTTCAACGACATCTACGAGCATGTGCCCATGGTTTGGGGGGCGAACTACAACCCCGACGCCCTTGAGCGCATCGCCACCGAGCACCCGGGCAGTTACTGGCTGATCTGGAATGAGCCGGACTACTGGCAGCAGGCCAACATCACGCCCACCCAGGCCGCCCAAATCTACCGCGACCTGCGCCCCATCATCAAGAGGGCTGATCCCACAGCCAAACTGATCGTCGGCGGCATGGCCTACATAGATATGGGCTGGGCGCGCCTCTTCCGCGCCGAGTACTACAACCTGTATCGCGAGTGGCCGGTCGTTGAGGGGTGGCACGCTCACCTGTATATGGGGTGGGCTGATTACGATACCAATAGCTGGCGCAGCAAGATCTCGAACGTCCGCAACTGGATGATCAACAACGGTGGTATCGTGGAGTTCTGGCTGACGGAGTTCGGCTGTCTCAACAGCGAAGACACTGCCGCCCAGATCATGCGCGAGCAGGTGCCCTGGCTGGAATCCCAGGGGTGGATCAAACGCTACGCCTGGTACGCGACCTATGCCAACGGTCCGGGCTGTCCGGATTGTGAGGGCACTCTGCTCTACCCTGATTGGGCAGGCAATGGGCTGACTGATCTCGGCCTGCTCTACCGAGGCATGCCATAGAGGCGTCACCCCAGGCATGTCCCTTTCTGTATGCGCGGCACAGAGACGCCCCAACGGGGCGTCTCGCTTTCACTAACCTACACGGGAGACGACAACTGGACAGCACATGCGAGGGCTTCACCCTGTGGTTCACCGGCCTGTCTGGGGCCGGCAAGACAACTATCGCCCGCCTGGTGGAGAAGGCACTGCGGGAGCGCGGCTTGCGCGTTGAGGTCCTCGATGGTGACGTGGTGCGCACCAACTTGAGCCAGGGTCTGGGCTACAGCAAACAAGACCGGGACATCAACATCCGCCGCATCGGCTTTGTGTGCAAGTTGCTTAGCCGCAACGGGGTGGTTGCCATCGGCGCTGCTATCTCCCCCTATCGTGAGACGCGCGACTACGTGCGTCAGGACATCGGCCGCTTCGTCGAGGTGTACGTGCGGTGCCCTCTGGAGGTGTTGGTCGAGCGGGATGTGAAGGGGCTATACAGGAAGGCCCTGGCCGGTGAAATCACCAACTTCACCGGCGTGAATGATCCCTACGAGCCGCCGCTGAACCCGGAGATCATCGTGGACACCGACAGGGAGACGCCTGAAGAGAGCGCGGCCACGGTTCTCACCTGGCTAGAGGAGCATGGTTTCATTCCTGTGCTGCTGGAGGAGGAGGGCGTGCCCTACTCGGTCCAGGATCAGGAGATCATACGCGGTCGCCTGCGCAAGTTGGGCTACGTGGAATAGGAATCGGGTTGATGGGGACTGCCAGGCCGCGCATGGCGGCGGCGCTGACATGGGTGAGTGACCGGGAGCCGTGGTTCATCCTCATAGCCGCGCCGCCCCTTGTTGTGCCCGAATACCTCTCTCGCCTGTTGCCCGCGTCGTGGGCCATCTTGGCCTTCCTCCTCGTGTGCCGTCTGCTTACCCGCCGCCCCCTGCGCCTGGGCAAGGCGCTGGACTTTCCCCTGCTGACCATCGCCGTCATGCTGCCGGTCAGTCTGTGGGCCTCCAGCAATCCCGGTCTGAGCTTCCCCAAGTTCACCAACATCGTGGCCGGGCTGTTCCTCTTCTGGAGCCTGGCCAGCGGGCTGCGACACAGCGAGGATGTGCGTGGTGGCGTGGCAGTTCTGGCCGTGGCTGGGACAGGCGTGGGCCTCCTCTCCTTGATCGGGACGGACTGGCCGCAGACCAAGGTCCTCTATCTCTCGCACATCTACGATCTCATACCGCGCCTTGTGCCCCGTATCCCGCGCTCCACCCACGGCGGCTTCCACCCCAACGAGGTTGGCGGAACCCTCGCCATGCTTATGCCGGTGGTGCTGGCAGCTTTCATACTCTCGTGGGCGGAGTCGGTGCGCGGGCACGGCAGGGCAGCCAGTCAGCCACGCTGGGTTGGCCTTGTCCTGGCCAGGGTGACTCTGGTCGCCGCGCTGGTCTTCCTGCTCCTCATCCTGCTGTTGTCCCAGTCACGGGGGGCGATGGTTGCCCTGGCGGTGGGGATAGCGGTCATGGTCGTGCTGCGCGATCGGCGAGCACTCATAGCTGTGCTTGTGCTGGCTATGGCGTTTGCGGTCTGGGACATGACTGCGGGAACGGGCCGTCTGCAAGCGTTGGCGTCTGCCATCACCAGCCGCGATGAGAAGTCGGTGCAGGAATGGGCAACGGTCATACTGGCAACCGTGGACAGGGCATCGCGGGTAGAGAGCGGGGCCCAGGCCACGGGGCCGGCGCGCATTGAGATGTGGAGCAACGCCCTGCGCGCCCTGCGCGACTATCCCTTGACGGGCATCGGCCTGAACACCTTCGAGTCGGTCTCATGGGCGAACTACGTCTACAGGGCGGTATCGCTGCACTTCAATATGAACCACGCGCACAATGCCTATCTGCAGGCTGGCGTGGATTTTGGCGCGGCGGGGCTGATTGCCTATCCTATCCTGCTGTTGGTCGTCATGGTGCGGGGGGTACGCCTGGTGCGCCAGCGCGGCCATCCTCTCCATTGGCTGGCCTGCGGCCTCATGGCTGGCCTGACGGTGAGCCTGGTGCACAATCTGATTGACGCCACGACGCGGCCCCTGGGCGCCAAGCCCGGCATTGCCTTCTGGGGAATGGCGGGGCTGCTGGTGGCCGCGGACCGACTGGCGCTGGCGCCGTCCGCCCGCCCCAGAGAAGGCAACCGGTTGCGGCTGCGCCTGCAGGCTGTGGCCGGGTTGGTGCTGGTGGCGGCAATCCTGTGGGCAGTGCTGACTGGGCCTTTGCTTGCCGTGAAACAGGCTAACCTGGGGGCGGTTGCCCTAGATCAAGCCCGCCTACAGAAAGGCCTGACCGCGCAGGAGCGGACGGCCCTACTGGATCGAGCCGAGGCTCTGCTGCGGCAAAGCCTGCCCTGGAACAAGGACATGACTTACCTGCGCCTCGGCTGGGTAGCGGTGGAGCGGGGACAGGAAGGCGAAGCCCTGGCCTTGTGGCGGCAGACGCCCCTCAGCGCAGCCTTCTTCCGGGGACAGGCAGAGGCGCGGGAAGAGGTTGGCGATAAGAAGGCCTCCTGGTATCGCCAGTGGGCGGCCAAGCTGTCCCCGTAGCGCCCAGCCTCACCCTCGCCGTCATGCGCCGCGGACATGCGCGGATGAAGACTCGACGCTGGCGTGAAGTGCGCTGAGGGAGTCTTCGCACTCCCGCACGGAGTGGGGCGTGGGCAAAGTCGCTTGACAGCTCGGCCCTCACGCCTACCCCTCTCCCGCCATGGGGCGGGAGAGGGACGCAAGCGCCCCTTCTCCTCTGCCGTTCTCTGACGGCAGAAGAGAAGGGTGGGGATGAGGTGAGGGCGTGACTTTGCACAGGCCCTCGGCAAGTCCCTGCGCACTGAAATCCGGTGGTAACGCGCGGCCAGGTCTTGCCATCCACGAATGGCCACGAATACACGAATGGCGAGCCGCTGGACGGCGATGACTTATGCTTTGCACGCTGCGCCGGTCGAGAATGGCCATGAAATACATCGATCGCGAGCGGCTGCACGTATGAAGGCCGGGACCCTCGGCGGCATTGCTACGTAGGGCGTGGCGTCATTCGTGTATTCGTGAGGATTCGTGGACGGCAATCATTCCCTACCGCGTTACAACCGGCTCTCAGTCCCTGCCCACGATTGACCGTCGTGGCCCAATCCTGTATACTAGCGGCGTCAGGAAACGGGACAGAGGGTGGGAATGGCCATAGCGAGGGCAGCCGGCCGCGTGTTCGTCCTGGGGCTCGATGCTGCCACGTTCGATGTCATTGACTACCTGGTGGGGCGCGGCGAACTGCCTCATTTGGCCAGCATCATGGCTGGCGGCGTGCGCGCCCCCCTGGAATCTACCATCCCGCCGGTGACGCCTCCAGCCTGGACGACGATGACCACGGGGGTGAATCCGGGCAAGCACGGCGTCTTCGATTTCTTTTTCAAGGAGGAGCACGGCTATCGCCTGATTCCCAACAACGCTGCCACGGTGAACGCTGAACCGATCTGGGCCATCCTGAGCCGCCAGGGGCGACGGGTGTGCGTCTACAACGTCCCCTTTACTTACCCTCCTCGTCCTGTCAATGGCGTCCTGATCTCCGGGCCTGATACCCCTGGCATCACCAAGACCTTCACCTACCCCGCGTCCCTGAAAGATGAGCTGCTGGCGCGCTTCCCCGACTATCAGATCGAGGTGCGGCGCGACCGCTGGGTCATCTCTCACTATCAGGACGCCCGCGGCTGGTACCAGCGCGAGATCATGGGCCAGATGGAGACCCAATTCCGTGTCATTGACTTTCTGCTGGAACGTGAGGCGTGGGACTTCTTCATGGCCGTCATCACGGCGCCTGACCGCTTGCAGCATGTCTATTGGGATGCAGTCGCGGCGGCTCTGCGTCAGCCATCTCTCTCGCCGTCGGACGACGCCCAGGCTGTGTTTGACTGTTATCGGCGCATTGATGAGCACATCGGCCGCTTGCGCCAGCGACTGGGCTCCGAGACAGCTTTCTTGATCGTCTCGGACCACGGCTTTGGCACGCTGGAACGGGAGGTGTACCTCAACCAGGTGTTCCAGCAGGCGGGGCTGCTGGCATTTGAGAGGGGCGCACTGCCCGTCGGGCGCCGGCTGCGACGATGGACCCTAGCCGCGGCCCGTACCCACGTTCCGGTTGTCCTCAAGACGTGGATCAAGCGGCGCGTGGCCCTGCCGCGGGATCCCATTGAGGCGCGGGTGGAGACGAGCGTGCGGCCAATCGCCTGGGGGCAGACGCAAGTCTTGGCACTGGGCTTGTGGGGAGGTATCTGGCTCAATGTGCGCGGGCGCGAGACGGCAGGCACCGTTGCCCCTGAGCAGTATGACGCTGTGTGCGACCAAGTCAGCCGCCTGCTGCTGGCGCTGCGTGATCCCGACGACGGCCGGCCCCTGGTGGATCGCGTCTATCGGCGCGGGGAGCTGTACGAGGGGGCGATGCTCCATCGCATGCCCGATCTCGTGGCCGTGATGCGGGGCTGGGCGTACCGTCCGGGATTCCCGCGCCATGCACAGGGACGCGAGGTGGTCGGCCTGCCAGTGCGGGCGCTGGGGCCTCTGTCGGGGACGGGGCACCACCGGCCCCAGGGCGTTCTCGCCATGAGTCATCCGTGGCTCCGGCGCGGCACGACCATCGCGGCCCGTTTGCTCGACATCACGCCGACCGTTCTCTACCTGATGGGCCTGCCCATTCCCCAGGATATGGACGGCCAGGTGCTGACGGAGGGGCTGGCGCCAGAGGTGTTGACCGCTCATCCCCCGGCCTATGAGGGGAGCACCCAGGTCGGCGATGTGGCCAGCCAGCCTGCCTACTCACAGGAAGACCAGGCGGTGATCGAAGAACGCCTGCGGGGGCTTGGCTATCTAGAATAGTCATCACATGAATGAAGACTTCTCGGCCGAGCGCAGCGTGATGCGCGGTGGCGCCATCACGTTTCTGGCGATCATGATGGGTCAGGGATTGGGGCTGGTGATCAAGCCGATCATCACCCGTTACCTGAGCCGCGAGGACTATGGCACCCTGCGCCTGGGCCTCTTCACGCTGGACTTCGTGCTCATCTTCGCCCTCTTGGGGCTGCGCTGGGGGGTGGCTCGCTACGTGGCCTTCTATCGCGGTCGGCGCGAGCGGGAGGCCTTGCAGCGCACGATCTCGTCAGCGGTGAAGGTAGCGGCCCTCAGTGGTACGCTGGCGGGTTTATTGGTCCTTCTTGCCAATCCGCTCTTGGCGCAGGGCAGCCCGTCGCTGAGCCTGGTGCTGCGCTGCCTCGCCTTTACTTTGCCTTTCAGTGCCGTGCTCACTGTCATCCTCGGCATCTACATTGGCCATGAGCGCATGGCCTTGCCGAGCTTTTCGGACAACGTGTTTCAGGACACGTTGATTCTTGTGGGCGTGATCGTGGTGGCGCTGGCTGGGCTGAGACTGAACGGGCTGATTGTCGTCTATGCGGGAGCGCCGATCTTGCTTTGCCTGCTGGTGATTCTGTATACCTGGCGGCGCGGTCTGCCGTGGCTGCCGGATATGGTGCGGCGCGGTCCCCTGCTGGACAAGACATTGCTGCGCTTCTCGCTGCCCATCGTGTACATAGACGTCATGCGCCGCAACCGGGCCTGGCTGAATCCCATCCTAGTTGGCTATCTGGGCACCGCGGTACAGACCGGGCAGTATGACGTGGCCTATACGCTGGCCACGCTCACGGGTATTCTCAACACGTCGCTGCGGGCGATCTTTCAGTCTGTGATGACGCGGCTGTTCGGGCGCAATGACCGGGCGGCCATGGTTGACCTGTACCAGCGCACGACGCGCTGGACGTTCTGTGCCAGCATACCGCTGTTCTTGACATTGCTGCTCTTCCCTGCTGATGTCTTGGGCGGCTTCTTTGGCGGCATGTATCGCGACGCGGCCACGACGCTGCAACTGCTCACCCTGGGCTTCGTCGTGCAGTCATTGCCCGGGGCAAACGGCGGCGTCCTGCTGGCTTTTGGGCGCTCAGGCTTTGCTGGTCTCGGCATCATGACATCGGTCGTTGTGAACCTTATCGCCATTCTACTCTTGGTTCCCCCCTTTGGTGTGGAGGGGACAGCATTGGCGTTTGCTCTGTCCAGCCTGTCTATGCAGCTCGTGGTGAGCATGACTCTCTACAGCCGCCACCGGGTTCATCCTTTCACCCGCGTCTATGTTACCTATGGTCTTCTCTCGCTGGCCGTTGTGGGTGGGCTGGGGCTGCTCTGGGGGTGGCTAGTCCCGCACCACTTCCTGTCTGCTGCCGCCTTTCTTGTGGTTGCGGTGGTGATCGAGGCGATCCTCCTACTCCGTAGCGGTTTCACCGACGAGCGGGACCGCGCCTTGCTGAGGGACGTGGTGCGCCAGATCCTGCGGCGGCATGAAGAGGGCGGACCCGCAGCCCGGCCGACCGTGGCGCCAGGATTCCAGGCAGCAGCCAGGGCACCCCACGACAGGCCGACGGCCGCAGAGCCGGTAGGCCGCCTGCGCCGTCTGGCCGATGAGGTGCTGAGCGGGAGTGAGGGTGGCCAGGGAGAGTGACGGCATGGAGCCAGGCGTGGGGAGGTATCGTCCGTGGCTGCCGCGCAGGGGAGTTGCCACGCCAGCGCGATAGGGTCAGGTGGCAGGATGGCTGGAAGAGAACGACGAAAGGTGACGCCACCAGGCCCCGGGCCGTGGGCGATGCCCGGGGCGGTCGTGCGTCTGTATGGGAAGTGGCTTGGGCTGCTGCGGCGACTGACGAGCGCCGTGTGGGTGATGGACTTGCGCCTGCAAGGCGTCCGGGTAGGGCGCCAGGTGCAGGTGCGGGGGCGGGTGCGGGTCAACGGCGGGCCTCGCATCGTGATTGGCAACAGGGTCCGCATCCATGACGGGGTGTGCCTCAATGCCTTCGGTCGAGGCCAGATCATCATCGGCGATGACTGCCTGATCAATCGCTTGGCAGTCCTGACCGCGTGGGAAGAGGTGCGGCTGGGGCGCGGTGTGGGCATTGGGCCTTTCGTGCACGTGACGGACCGGGAGCACCGCCTGGGTCGGGATAGGGCGGTGCTAGGCGGACAGGGGGGCCGGGCTGGCCGGGTGATCTTCGAGGACTGGTCAGGCGTCGGCAGCGGCGTTGTGGTGCTGAAAGGCGTGACGGTGGGCGAGGGTGCCCTCGTTGGGGCCGGCAGCGTGGTGACGGCAGATCTGCCGCCGCACAGCCTATCGGTGGGCGTGCCGGCGCGGGTGCTGCGGCAGCGACCGGAGGCGGAGCCGGGAGCGGAGAGGGATCTGCCGGTGGTGGAATCTGAAGCTGATATGGATGACCTACGGGTAGACCCTGCTTCGCCAGATGATGGCAGCTAGGCAGGGCCAGGCATTGCGTGCGGGACGGGATCGGGTTCGGCAAATAAACCACGGGAGGAAGACAGGAGTATGGCAGGTCAGGCAATCGCCACGTGCACGTGGAAGAGCGGCATTCATTTTGAGGGCAGGGCAGGCGGCCACACGGTTGACATGGACGGGCGGCTCGAGGCTGGGGGGCAGGACTTGGGCTTCGGTCCTATGCAACTGCTCCTGGTCAGTCTGGGCGGCTGCACCGGTATGGACGTGATCTCGATTCTCAAGAAGATGCGCCAGGATGTGACTGCCTTCTCCGTCGAGGTCAGTGGTGAGCGGGCCGCCGAGCACCCCAAGGTGTACACCGAGATCGAGGTGGTATATCGGCTCCGGGGGCGCAATCTCTCCCGCGAGTCGGTCGAACATGCTGTGCGCCTGTCGCAAGAGAAGTACTGCTCGGTGGAGGCCATGCTGGACAAGGTCGCCAAGTTCACCACTCGCATCGAGATGGAAGAGGAGCGATGAGAACCGTTCTGGTCACCCGGCGCACGGCAGCCAATGGCCTCAAGCTCCTGGAAGCCGAAACAGACGTGCGTGTTCACTTCAACCCCACAGCCGAGGAACTGGCAGCCATGCTGCCGGGGGTCCATGTCGTCATCGCAGGCGTCGTCCCCATGTACGACGCCGCGCTGCTCGATGGTGCGCCGGATCTGCTGGCTGTGGTGCGACATGGCGTGGGCCTGGACAACGTGGACCTGGCTGCCGCTACCGAGCGGGGCATCTGCGTGATGTACACCCCACAGGCGATGATCGTGGCGGTGGCCGAGCACGCGGTGGGCCTGATGCTGGCCGCGGCCAAATCCTTCAACCGTTGCAAAGAGACGCTGCTGGAAGGTGCGTTTCACCGCCGTGACCAACTGGGCGCCGTTGACCTTCATGGCAAGACGTTGGGCATCGTCGGCTGCGGGCGCATTGGCTCGCGGGTGTCCAAGATCTGTGCATTGGGGCTTGGCATGAAGGTGATCACGTATGATCCATACATTTCGGCCGAGCAGGCGGCGGCTGCCGAAGCCGAATTGCGGCCAACCCTGGAGGAGGTGCTGGCCACATCCGACGTGGTGAGCTTGCACTGCCCACTGACCGCCGAGACATGGCACATGATTGGTCAGGCGCAATTGGCCTTGATGAAGCCGACGGCCTATCTCATCAATACGGCGCGCGGGCCGGTAGTTGATGAGCAGGCCCTGCTAGCGGCGCTGTGCGCGGGGCGACTTGCCGGAGCGGGGTTGGATGTCTTCGAGGAGGAGCCACCGGCAACCGACAATCCGCTGCTCAGCATGCCCAACGTGGTCGCGACACCCCATGCTGCTGGCTCCAGCAAGGAGTGCCTGGAGCGCGTCAGCCTGACCATGGCCCAGGAGATCCTGGCCCTCCTGCACGGCGAGAAACCGCAGTGCCTCGCCAACCCCGAGGTCTGGGAGCGCCATCGGCCGCTGTCATGATGCCGGAAAACCACAGAGCGCACAGAGTCAAGAACTCAGTGTTCTCTGCGTTCTGTGGTCGGATGGTCATGGAGAGCTACGACATGCCTCTCCTCCTCGGCCTGGACATCGGCACGACGAACATCAAGGCCGTCGTCTACGACAGCGCGAGCGGGCAGATTGTCAGCCATGCGGCCCAGCCAACGCCGACCACGCACCCGCGTCCCGACTGGACAGAATTCGACGCCGAGGCCGTCTGGCACGTGACCTGTGCCTGCATCGGGCAGGCCGTGGCTTCTTTGCCAGCGCCGCAGCGCATCGAGGCCGTGGCGGTGGCCAGCATGGGTGAGGCGGGCGTTCCCCTGGACGCCAAGGGCCATCCCTTATACCCCATCATCGCCTGGCACGA
Organism: Chloroflexota bacterium; assembly: GCA_034431995.1. Lineage (GTDB taxonomy): Bacteria > Chloroflexota > DTOL01 > DTOL01 > DAOUCN01 > DAOUCN01. The sequence goes on from DAOUCN010000357.1 coordinate 22,406, forward strand.
CCCTCGTTCCGAGCAGCAGGCGCAATGGCTGCGCTCGGCACTCGGTGCGGAAGCAATCCACCGCATCACCGGCCAGCAGCTCAAGCCCACCTTCGGCATCGCCAAGATCCTCTGGCTGAAAGACAACGTCCCCTCTGTCTTTGAGCGCATGGCCCTCTGGCTCAGCGTGGAGGACTACATCCTGTGGCGGCTGACGGGCGTGGCGGCGACGGACTTCACCATCGCCGCGCGCACCATGCTCTTCGATCAGCAGCAGACCACCTGGTCTGCCGATCTCCTGGCGCTCTGCGGCCTTGCCGCGGAACGCCTGCCACGGCCTGTCTTCAGTGGCACCGTGGTCGGCATGGTCACGCCACAGGCAGCGCAGGAAACAGGGCTACAGCAGGGGGTCTGGGTGGCCACAGGCGGCCATGACCATCTGTGCGGGGCGCTTGCGGCCGGCGCCATCGTCCCCGGTCAGGTTCTCGACTCCTCCGGCACAGCCCAGGGCATCGTACTGCCGGTTGAGCGCTTTCATGGCGGCGGGGCTGCCTTGACGGCGGGCTTCTCGTGTTACCGCCATGTGGTGCGGGGGCGGTTTGTGATCATGGGCGGCCTGACCAGCGCGGGGGGAGCATTGCACTGGCTGGTCAGCTTGATGGGCGGAAAGGATGCTCATGACAGCCTGTTTCGGGAGGCCGAGCAGGCGGGGCCGGGTGCACACGGCGTCTTCTGCCTGCCCTATCTTCTGGCCGGTGGCACGCCTTATGGTGATGGCTACCCCCTGGGGGCGTTCATCGGGCTGACCCTGGCGCACACGCGGGGAGATCTGCTGCGTGCTCTGATCGAGGGGCAGGCCTATGCTCTGCGCCAGAATCTGGAGCGCATGGCCCAGGTAGCCCCCGTGGCCGACGGGCATATGCTGGCGATTGGCGGGGGGAATCGGGAGCCGCTGCTGCTCCAGACGAAGGCGGACGTGTGCCAGCGGCCTGTCCATGTGCCAGCAATCCCAGAGGCGGTGGCCGTAGGGGCTGCCCTCTTGGCGGGGGTGGCAGTGGGGGTGTTTGCTGACGAGGCGCAGGGTGCGGCCTCGGTGTCGTGCTCTATGCAACGCTACGAGCCCGACCCACGGCGGGCTGCCGTGTACGACGCCTGGTACCGCGACGTGTACGCGGGCCTCTATCCATCGTTGCAACAGGTACGGGGGGACTGAGCAGCCAGCAGGGAAGAGCAGTACAAGGTGAGGGAGGAAGAGGCTGGCCTGAAAGCGACGACGATCAATCGCCGCGTGGCATCCCTCAAGTCCTACTTCGATCTCTTGGCCGAGGAGTGCGACGACTTCAGCCATCCCAACCCGGTGCGCCCCAAGCGCCATGCCGCCAAGCTGGGCCAGCGGCTGCCCCGCGTTCTCTCTGACGCCGAGGTCACCCGCTTGTGGGGCGTGATCGCCAGCCCACGCGATCGGGCTCTGTGGCCTTCATGCTCCATGCCGGTCTGCGTGTGAGCGAAGTCATCGCCGTCTCCCCGGAGGCCCTCACTCCTGCTGCCAGGCCCGATGCCCCCGCCCGCCCGCGCGTTCTCGGCAAGGGCGGCAAGGAACGCATCGTCTGCGTGCATCAGCAGGCCATGTCCGCTCTCGCTGCCTGGCAAAGCGAACGCCCTCCTGCGGACACGCCACAGCTCTTCGTGAATCAGCACGGCCAGCCTCTGACCGTCAGTGGCGTGCAATGGCTGCTCAAGGGCTATGGGGCACAGATCGGCGTTCACCTCACGCCCCATCGCCTCTGCCACACCTATGCCCGCCGCCTGGCCGAGGCCCACATGCCTATCCAGGGCCTGTCGTCTTTCCTGGGCCATGCTCAGATCAGTACCACTCAGATCTATCTGGCGGGCGCCGACCCCGGCCTGGCGGCGACCTTTGATCAGGCCATGCGGGCCATTGCGGTGCGGGCGGCCCAGTCAACAGCGCATCAGCAGCACGCAGATCTACGCCCAGCTCTACGACCCGACCCTGGCGCAGGACTACCAGCGGGCCATGGCGCAGGTGGGGCAGGTCATGCCACTCACCCTTCCGCCTGACCTGTTGCGCGACAAAGCAGCCATCCGCCGGTCTGAAGCGCCTGTGAAGGTGCTTGACAACTCAGCATAATGCGGGAGGTTTTCCGGCCGTCCCCGCGGCTTTTTGTCGCATGGCCGATGAAAGCCGCAGGGCCTGTGCAAAGTCAGCTCAACCTCCCGCAAGTTGGGTCCTTGCATGCCGGGAGCTGCGAACTCCCGTCGTGGTCTGTGGTTGGAATCAGCCTGCAGCAGGTTTTCGGGCCGCCCCGGCGACTTTGCACACGCTGTGTGGAAGCCGAACTCGCTATTGCCAGGGGCGTAGACATATGCTACAATGTAGTTGGATTTAGTGATCTCTGCAGTGGCTGCTAGAATCGCGGCTGCGGATGGTGGCAGAGCGCGGGACTCAAGTTCAATTCTATGGATCGCTGCACAAACAGCTAAACCGCTGATTGCGGCAATGGTGTTGGTGGGCCTGTGCGGGAATGGATTCCGCTTCTAACTAGCATAATTATGAATACTTATTAGAAGCCGAGTTCATTCGAGCGCATCTGAGGTGCTGTTACCTCCATCAG